>CAXBNA010000077.1:0-24938 GCA_963976915.1 uncultured Verrucomicrobiales bacterium | reverse complement strand
TTCCGGTGCACATGATCGAGACGATCAACAAACTGATGCGGGTGCACAAACAACTCGTTCAGGAGTTGGGGCGTGATCCGACGCCGGATGAGATTGCCGAGGAGGTGCATCTCCCGGTGGATCGCGTCAATGCGGTGCTCCGGATGGCGCAGCAACCGGTCTCACTTCAGACCAAGGTGGGCGACAGTGACGGGGACACCGAGTTCGGGGATTTCATCGAGGACAAGGAAGCCTCAAACCCGATGGAACTGACGGCGATGAACCTGTTGCGCGACAAACTGCGGGACGTGCTCGATACCCTCTCTGAGCGCGAGCGTGAGGTGCTCGAGCAACGTTTTGGACTGGGCGACGGGGCTGGTCGCACACTGGAGGAAGTCGGAAAACAGTTCCGCGTCACCCGCGAGCGCATCCGCCAGATCGAGGCCAAAGCACTGCGGAAGCTCCGCCATCCCACACGGATTCGGAAGCTGGGCGGTTTCTTTGGTCAGGAGTAGAGGCTCGTGATCACCTCATTCTAGGTGCTTGAGAAACCACGTCGCCAGCGTGGCGTAGATCGGAAAATCGGTGATCAGCACATTGTCGTGATCGGCGTCAGGGATCTCGACCCACTTCTGGGGCAGCGATGAGGGCAGGGCAGCGTGCAGTCGTTGCCCCAATTCAAAGGGAATGATCGTGTCGGCAGTTCCATGGCCGATGAGCGTCGGGATGGACAGGGCGGCAGCGGCGTCAATGGACCGGATGGAGGCAAGTGACCTGCCGGACTGGGATTTGTAGGTCCAGGCGGCACCCGGCACCCAGATCTGCGCCAACCAAGGCCCGGCCAGTCGTTGGGCTTGGAAGCTGACGACATTCTCCAGCGTGTCGAAGGTGGAGAGTACGGCGAGGGCCGACCATCGTTCTGGGTGTCGTGAGGCGGTTTGAATCGCCACGGCCCCTCCCATGGAGATCCCCATCAATCCGGCGCGGGTGGCCCGAAAACCGTAGCGCTGTGCAGCTTCGTCGAGCATCTCCTCCGCGAGGCTGTGCTCGCGAAGCCCGTAGGTGGCGAGGGGATCCGGATGAGTGCCGTGACCCGGGAGGTCGGGGATGACACAACGGAATCCGCAGGCGGCGAAGCGCTCGGCGATCAAGAGGTAGTCCTCTTTTCGTCCCCGCCTCCAGTGAAGCAGGACGAGAGTGCCAACCACCGCTCCAGAAGGGGCGAGCGACATCCCCTGTTCAAGCAATTGCCGTCGGATGGTTTTTCACGGCTGCCAAGCGTCCCGTCCATCAGAGGTTCGACAAGCAAGCAGGGCGTATGCGTCGCAGACGTGGTGAAGGGGCTGACGCGAGTGCCATGAGATGCCGGGGATGCAAGGTACTCCAAGTGGTAGTCTTGGAGCGGGCGACGCGGAGGGTGAGCCACCTGATTTCCAGCCCAGAAACTGGCTCCGATCCAGAGTAGAACGAGCGCTGGAGGGACGAAAAGGATTCGGCGGATGAGCTTCACCAAGGGAGATAGCGGTTGTGTGTGGGCAGAAACTGGATAACGAGGATGGCCCAAGAAAAAATACCCCTTTTCTTGAATTCCCAGAGATACTTAGCAATACTTAAATAAATAGACCCCATGGACGAACTCACCATTTTGGATGTTATCGGGCGCGAGATTATCGATTCGCGCGGAAACCCCACCGTCGAGGTGGATATCGTCTTGGACGGCGGTGCCGTAGGTCGCGCAGCCGTTCCCAGCGGAGCGAGCACAGGCGAGCACGAGGCTTTGGAACTCAGGGACGGAGACAAGGGCCGTTACCTTGGCAAGGGCGTCAGCAAGGCGGTGGATGCCGTGAACAACGAGATCGCGGACACGATCATCGGTCTCGATGCATCGGATCAGGTCACATTGGATCGCGTGATGCTGGAAGCCGATGGCACTCCGACGAAGTCGAAGTTCGGTGCCAACGCCATTCTCGGCGTCTCGATGGCCACGGCCAAGGCGGCGGCGGCTCAGCTCGGCCTTCCTTTCTACAAGTATCTCGGTGGACCCAATGCCAAGGTGCTTCCGGTGCCCATGATGAACATCATCAATGGCGGTGCGCACAGCGATGCTCCGATCGATTTTCAAGAATTCATGATCGTCCCCAAGGGCGCCCCATCTTTCTCCGAAGCCATTCGCTATGGCGCTGAGGTGTTTCACTCCCTGAAGAAGATTCTTCATGATCGCGGCCTCTCCACGGCGGTTGGCGACGAAGGTGGTTTTGCTCCGACGCTCGACTCGGCCGATGATGCGCTGAGCGTGATCGCCCAAGCGGTTGAGAAAGCCGGCTATAAGTTCGGTGAAGATATCTTCATTGCCCTCGACGTTGCGTCCTCCGAGTTCTACGACAAGGAAAAGGGCAAGTACGTCTTCAAGAAGTCCGACAAGAGCGAGCGCTCCGCTTCGGAGCTTGTCGACTACTATGCCGACCTCCAGAGCCGCTTTCCCATCATTTCCATCGAAGATGGTTGCGACGAAAACGACTGGGACGGCTGGAAGCTGCTCACCGACAAGATCGGTGCCACCACGCAGCTCGTCGGCGACGATCTCTTCGTGACCAACGTGGACTTCCTCCGCAAGGGCATCGACCTCGGCGTGGCAAACTCGATCCTCGTGAAAGTGAACCAGATCGGTTCCCTCACGGAGACTCTGGATGCGGTCGAAATGGCCAAGGAAAACAGCTACACCGCCGTCATCAGTCACCGCTCGGGGGAGACTGAAGACTACACCATTGCCGACATCGCGGTGGCGACGAACGCGGGTCAGATCAAGACCGGTTCGATGAGCCGCTCGGATCGGATCGCGAAGTACAACCAGCTTCTCCGCATCGAGCAAGAACTCGGTGAAAGCGCCGTCTATGGCGGTCGCATGAAGGTCTAGTCTTCCTCCCATTCCTCACGTTATGTCGAACGCCCGCAACTCTGCCCGTCTTGAAAGGAGTCCCGTCGAACGGATTCTCCATTGGTTGGTGGGTTGCGGGCGCTTTTTTCTCCTCCTGCTCATCGTCCCGGTCGTTTTGGTGATTTTCAATCAGCCGCAGACCGAGCATCAGGTCGTTGCCAAAAAGCTGGAAGAGCTGGCGCTGACCCAGGAGAAACTGGCCAAAGAACTCGATCAGCTCAAACGCCAGGAGCAGTGGATCCGCAACGACCCTGCCTACTTGGAACTCGCTGCCCGGGACGCGCGCGATCGTCAGCGTCCTGACGAGTACATTTTGCGCTTCGAATAACCACCAACCCGAGGGGCATTCGCCACTCATCCTGGGCAAATGCGCGTTGCATTTCCGCCCGAACCTGTCTAAACACGCTCAATCATGGCATCCACACCTGTTATCAACCTCCGCCGCGGCCACGCGGTCCGTCACAACAACGACGTCTGTGTCGTCACCGACTTCGAACTCAAAACGCCTCCCCGGATGGCGTCCTACGTTCAGATGTCGATCAAGAGCATCGCCAATGGCAAGGTGAGCAACCTGCGCATGACCTCCAACGATTCGCTCGAGTCGGTCATGCTCGAGCGCGACGCCCATGAGTTCAGCTACAAGGACGGTGACGGCTACCACTTCATGCATCCCGCCACCTTTGAAGATGTGATGCTCACGGCAGACATCGTCGGAGATACCGTTGGCTACCTCATCGAAGGCGAGAAGTACACGATCCTCATCGCGGACGGACTGCCGATCGGTCTCGAACTCCCAGCCTCCGTCGTCATGACCGTGGCCGAAGCGCCCGAGGGTGTGAAAGGCGATTCCGCCAACAACGTCTACAAGGCGGCCATCATGGAAACCGGGCTCTCCGTTCAGGTTCCGCTGTTCATTGGTCCTGGCGAGAAAATCTCGGTCAAGACCGAAGACGGTTCGTACCTCGGCCGTTCGAACACGTAGTTTGGCGTTCCGCCATATCGATTCCAGCCTCCGTTCGACCTCTCGGTCGACGGAGGCTTTTTCGTTTCGGTGGGGTCCGACCGCCGGACTGCTCCTACCTCTCGTCGGCGGGCACTTCAATGGCCTCGCACTTGTCTCTCCAGCCGTCGAAGCGCCAGGCATTGGGGAACCCGCTGCATTGGGCGGGCTTTACCCGCTGAAGGGTGCAGGTGTTTTTGCCTTCGAGGAAGAAACACTCGCCGTTGGGTTTCTCGATGAGGGAGAGATGGCGGCGGTTGGCGCTCAATCGGGTGCGGGTTTGAATGAACTCATCGACGTCCGTGTTCACAAATGCGGCGATCTGTGCCACCTCGTCCTCGGTGACGATCACATCGCCCGGCCAGCGGCAGCAGTTGCCGCAGCGCTGGCAGAGGTATCGCTTCGATGTGTCAAGTTCGGAGGGGGCGCTCATGAAAACTTTTCTGTTCGCACAGAGGCGGCAGTGCGGGGATACTTCGGGCGATGGAAGGGCGAACGCAACGAAGGACTGCAGCGACGACGGGTCGGGACCGGCGGCGTGGGATGGTTGGCTGAGCAGCGGGTGACATGAAGAGCTTGTCCTCCATATCCCTGCTCGCCTTTGACGAGAACGAGGCTGAGAGCTTGAGCGAGTGGGCTCGCGGGCTCGATTGGGTCCATTGGTTGATGGAAAGCGTTCGCCATCGGGTGACGTCGATTACCTTTGATTCAGCACCCACCGGAAAATCCCGCTCGCTGATCTCGGTCGCTTGGGATGCCTATGCGGAAAAGACCCTGCATGAGGTGATGGCCCCGGTTTTGATTCGTGCCTGGAAAGCGGCACGCGATGGTGATGTGGACGAACTTCTCCGATGTGACGTGGAGCTCGGCAAGAAACTCCCGGCCACTGCGTCGACCTCGAGCGTCGAGGCTGGGCACTGGCTGCTGAGGACGACCCGCGGAGCCCGCTATCAGGGTGTGCTGGGCAAGTACAGGATGGCGGTCGAAGAGCGAGGCTTGGAGACTCATTGCGCTGTGGTGTGGGCTGTGACCGGTTGGTTTTTTCAGTTGGGATTGGCCAACGTGATTGCGGAGTATCTCCATCTGGAGTGGGAGATCGCGACGCGTCATCTCGGGGATCGCCAGGGGCCTGTTGGACGATACAGCATCGCTGGACTCACGAGTCGCATGGTTCATTCGGAGGCGGCCGAGTCGGGACTTCGAGCGGCGGGTCCGGCAGACGTTCGGGCCTGATTTTGACTTGCTGGATTGCACGGTCGAGGTTCGATGGCTGGCCATGCAACGTGTGGCAATGATGGATCGCGAACGATTCCGCTTGGCGAACTGGCGTGTGATCCCTTATACCGGCGGGATGATTCGGCTTCTTTTCACAGGTTTGTTGGTTCTGGCTGTGGCAATCTTGGGTCGCGCTGAGACGGTCAAAGATCGCGAGGGTGCAGTTCGGGGTGACAAGGCCAAGATGGCTGGGGATGAGCGGTGGATTTACAACGACATCGACAAGGGATTTGCCGAGGCGAAGGCGACGGGGAAGCCGCTGCTGGTGGTTCTGCGCTGCGTGCCCTGTCTGGCGTGCATGGGGATGGACGCGAGCGTGCTGACGTCGAGCGAGGTCGCACCACTTCTGGATCAGTTTGTCTGTGTGCGGGTGATCAACGCGAATGCGCTCGATCTCTCAAAGTTCCAGTTCGACTACGATCTGAGTTTCTCGACGATGTTCTTCCATCCGGACGGCACGTTGCTGGCGCGGTTCGGATCGTGGCGGCATCAGAAGGACGAGCAGGACACGACGCTGGCAGGCTACGTGGCGACGTTGAAAGAGACGCTGAATCTCCACGCGGGGTATCCGGGAAACAGATTCGCGTTCGAAGGCAAGCAGGCGAAACCTTTGAAGTGGGCGACACCGGTGGACATGCCGGTGCTGGCGCAAAAGTATGAGCGGGAGCTGAACTGGGAGGGGCAGGTGGTACAGAGTTGCGTGCACTGCCACCAGATCGGCGACGCGATGCGCGCGGACTACCGGAACCGGGGCGAGAGGATTCCGACGAGCCTGATTTTCCCAATGCCTGCGACGGAGACGATTGGGATTCATCTCGACACTGAGTCGGCAGGCCGGGTGGTTTCTGTGGATGCCGACTCTCCGGCGGGGATCGCAGGGATACAGGCGGGGGACGAACTCTTGGGATTGGATGGGCAGCGGATCGTATCGCTGAATGGCGACCGGTGGGTTGCGGATGGAGGCGCTGCCTGCGGAGGAGAAGTCCAAGCTGGGAATCGCATCGGATGGTCTGGCGCTGAAGGTCCTGAGTGCCGGGAAGTATGGCCCTCACGGAGCGGCACGGAAGGCGGGGTTCCTGCCGGACGACATCCTGGTCGAAGTTGAAGGCATCGCCGGGGACATGAGCGAGGGCGAGTTTATCGGGCGGCTGCTTCAGGCGTATCCCAAGAAGAGGTCCGTGGCGACGGAGGTGCTGCGGAAGGGCAAGCGGGTCAAGCTCAAGCTGCCGATGCAGTGATGCGTGGCCTGTTCCTTGGGGCTTGGTGACGAATCCATCAGGCTTTGGTGTCAGGACTTGGTCGATTGACTCGTTCTGGTAAGATTGGAACACTTTTCTAAATCGATGCTGCCTCGGATTCCGTTCCTTGTGATTTTGACCTTTTTGCTTGGGGGTAGTGCAGGACTGTGCTCGTCACCACTGACGCCGTTTCTCGATCAGCACTGCATCGAGTGTCACGACGGCGATGTGCAGAAGGGTGGGCTGGACTTGACGGCGCTGTCCTTGGAGGATCTGGGGCACGAGTCGATGGCGCGCTGGGTGCAGGTGTTTGACCGGGTGCGGTTGGGTGAGATGCCGCCGGAGAAAAAGGAGCGCCCACCGGAGTTGGCGCAGGACGAGTTTCTGGCCGGACTGGCGGAGACGCTGGTGGCGGCGGACCAAGCCCACAAGGGGACGGTGCTGCGGCGGCTAAACCGGCGTGAGTTTGAGAACACGGTGAACGATCTGTTTGGCACACGGGTCAAGGTGGCGGAGATGCTGCCGGAGGACGGGCGGTCGCATGAGTTTGACAACGTGGGCGAGGCGCTGGGGATGTCGATGGTGCAACTGCAGCGCTACATGGATGCGGTGGACGCGGTGATGGAGGCAGCGATTGCGAAGAGCAGTGCGCCGCCGGAGCCGAAGGTGGTGCGGGCGAGCTATCTGGATGGGGATGAGTACCGGAAGTTCATTGGTGAAAAGTGGTTGGAACGGCCGGATGGAGCGGTGGTGTTTTTTGAGGCGTCCGGGTATCCATCGGGAACGCTGAAGGCGGCCAATGTGAGGACGGCGGGTTACTACAAGGTGCGGATCACGGGTTACGCGTATCAGTCAGAAGGACCGGTGACGTTTGAGGTCAATGGCGACACCTTCCTGCGCGGCGGGGAGAAACCGAACTACGGTTACTTTTCCTTCCTGCCCGGAGAGGCGCAGACCGTGGAGTTTGAGACCTGGATCGATGAGCGCTACATGATTCAGGTGCGCCCCTGGGGCATTGCGGATGCCAAGTTTGAAATCAAGAACAAGGGCGTCGAGAACTATCAGGGGCCGGGGTTGGCCATTCAGCACATTGAGATTGAGGGGCCGATCACCAAGGCGTTCCCGACGCGGGGACATCGTCTGCTGTTTGATGGGCTCACGCGGGAGACGGACCCAACGGCGAATCCAAAGTGGGGGGAGCGGTTCGTCATTTCCTCCGAGAACCCGGTGGCTGCGGCGACACCAGTGTTGGTGCGGATCGCGTCGGCGGCGTTTCGGCGGCCGGTGGCTGAAGGGGAGGTCGCGGACTTTGTGACGTTGTTTTCAGGGTTCATGGAGGACGGGGTGGACTTTGAGACGGCGCTGCGTTCGACGGTGAAGGGGATCTTTTGTTCGCCGGAGTTTCTGTTTCTTCAGGAGCGTCCCGGCTTGTTGAATGATTTCGCTCTGGCCTCGCGGCTCAGCTATTTCCTTCGTCGCAGCACGCCGGATGCGGAGTTGCTTGAACTGGCGGCGGCGGGTCGGCTTGCCTCTGAGCCAGAGGTGCTGTTGGGGCAGATGGATCGCCTCATCAAGGAGGAGAGCTTTGATCGTTTCGTGGTCGATTTCACCGATGCGTGGCTGAATTTGCGGGACATCGAATTCACGGCACCGGATGGGGTGCTGTTTCCTGAGTATGATCTGTATCTTCAAAACTCGATGCTGAAGGAGAGTCGGGCGTATTTTCGCGAATTGGTGGAGAAGAATCTGTCGGTCACGCATCTGGTGAAGTCGGACTTTGCGATGTTGAACCATCGGCTGGCGCAGCACTATGGGATCGAGGGCGTGAGTGGACCGGACATTCAGCGGGTGGCGCTGCCAGCGGACAGTGTGCGGGGCAGTTTCCTCGGGCAGGGCAGCGTGCTGAAGGTGTCAGCGAATGGCACCAATACTTCGCCGGTGATGCGTGGGGTGTGGGTGATCGAGCGATTGCTCGGGCAGAAGCCGCCGCCGCCTCCGCCGGGTGTGCCGGGGGTGGAGCCGGACATTCGCGGCGCGACGACGCTGCGGGAGTTGCTGGCGAAGCATCGTGACATGGCAAGTTGCCGAGCCTGTCATGAGGGCATCGATCCGCCGGGGTTTGCGTTGGAGAGCTTCAATCCGATCGGTGGCTGGCGGGACCGGTATCGGAGCCTCGGAGAGGGCGAGAAGGTGGACGTGGTGGTGGGGAACAAGAAGGTCCGCTACAAGCTGGGGCCGCCGGTGGATGCCTCGGGCGAGCTGAAGGATGGGCGCTCGTTTGAAGGCTTTGAGGGATTTCAGGCGATGCTGGTGGCGGATGAGGCGACGCTGGCGCGGACCTTGATCACCAAGCTGCTGACGTTTGCCACGGGACGGGAAATGGGCTTTTCAGATCGGGCAGAGATCGAGAAGCTCGTCGCTGAGTCGGCCGGGCGCGGACATGGCATCGGTGACCTGATGAAGCTGGTGGTCACCAGTGAGATCTTTCGGATGAAGTGACGAATTGAAAAATGACAATTGAAGCCATTGATGATTGAAAAATGAGTGTGAAGCGCGGGCAAGAACTGGAAGATCGGATGCTGGGCTTTGCGGTTCGTGTAGGACGTGCGGCTGACGCCATTCCTGACTCGCGTCTTGGGCGGCACGTCGCCGGGCAGTTGGTGCGCAGTGGAACGTCACCCGCCGCCAACTATGCTGAAGCCGACGCAGCGGAATCAAAGAAGGACTTCGTCCACAAGCTCGGTATCGTTCTCAAAGAGCTTCGGGAGACGCGGGTCTGGTTGCGTTTCCTGTTGAAAGCCGAATTGCTGCTCGAATCCAAACTCACCGACTTGGTCAATGAGTGTGAGCAGCTCTGCAAGATCATCGCCAAGTCCCGCCTAACCGCTACGACCAATCTGCAAACACGCGCCCCACGCGATTGACCCTGCGCCATTTTTCACTGGTCCCTTTTCAATCTCCCTTTTTCAATTTCTCCCCCCATCCGCCATGAACGCTCCCCACATTGCCTCACGATCCGCCTTGTCTCGCCGCCACTTTTTGAAAGGTGTCGGAACGGCGGTTGGCCTGCCGCTGCTGGAGGCGATGACGCCTGCCTTTGTGCGGGGAGCGGGCGCGGCGGCGTCTCCCAAGCGCTTCGTGGCCTCCTGTGCGGGGCTGGGTTTTCACACGCCGTTTTTGTTTCCTGAGCAGGAGGGGCGGGACTACGTGGAGACGCCGTATCTCTCGCTGCTGAAGGAGAATCGGGGGCACTTCACGGTGTTTTCAGGGCTCAGTCATCCGGAGCAAAATGGCAACAATGGCCATGCCTCGGAGCTGACCTGGCTGACCTCTGCCAAGCGTCCGGGATTGGCGGGATTCAAGAATTCGATCTCGATTGACCAGCTCATTGCCCAGCAGATCGGGCATGAGACGCGATATCCGAGTCTGGTGCTTGGGCTGAGCAGTTCGTCACTGTCTTGGACGGCGAGCGGTGTGGAGATTCCGGCGGAGGACAAGCCGTCGGAGTTGTTTCAGGCGCTGTTCATGGATGGCACGGCAGCGGAGGTGAAGGCGGAGGTGCAGAAGCTCAAGCGCGGCCGCAGCATCCTCGATACCGTGCGGGAGCGGGCCAAGCGGTTGACGGGAGAGCTCGGGTATCGGGACCAGGAGAAGATGGACGAGTATTTGACGTCGGTCCGTGATCTGGAGCTGCGGCTTCAGCAGTCGGAGGGCTGGGTGGAGCGGCCCAAGCCGAAGGTCGATGTCCCGCAGCCAAAAGACATCACTGACAAGAATGATGCGATCGCCAAGCAGCGGCTCATGTATGACATGATGGCGCTGGCGCTGCAGACGGACTCTACTCGTGCCATCACGCTGCGCCTGGGGGGGCTGAATGCGGTTCCGGCCAACATCCCTGGGGTCGCCACCGATTGGCACAACCTGTCTCACCACGGCAAGGACGAGGAGAAGATTGAGGAGTTGCGCCTGATCGAGGAGGCAGAGTTCAAAGCCTTCAATGATTTCCTCTCGAAGCTGCGCGGGATGAAGGAGGAAGGCGGCAGCGTGCTGGATCACACCGCCATCGTCTATGGCTCCAATCTCGGCAACGCCAGCGCTCACGATTGGCACAACCTGCCGATCATCGTCGCGGGCGGCGGCTACAAGCACCAAGGCTACGTGGCGCATGATGCCAGCGACAACACACCGTTCGCCAACGTCTTCGTTTCGGTGGCCCGGCAGATGGGCGTGGAGATCGATGCTTTCGGCAGCAGCACCAAGGAGTCGGTGCGGGGATTGGAGGTATGATCGTGGGTTCCCGGATCGTTTTCCTGTGCCTATGAAACTCGGACTCGTCTCTGCCATCCTTCCTGAATTCTCCCTTGATGACATGCTTGCCTTCGCGGCGGCGGAAGGGTTTTCCTGCATCGAGGCCGCATGCTGGCCGGTGGGCAAGGCTGAGCGGAAGTATGCCGGCGTCACGCATGTGGACGTGACCGACTTTTCAGAGACCCAGGCGGACGAGGTGAACGCGCTCTGTGAGAAGCACGGCGTTGCCCTGAGCGCGCTCGGCTACTACCCCAACATCCTCGATCCTGATGAAGCGGTTTCGGCGGCGGCGGTGGAGCATTTCAAAAAGGTGATCGTCGCCACTCGAATGCTGGGGCTGAACACCACGACGGGATTCATCGGTCGGGATTGGACGAAAAGTGTCGATGACAACTGGCCGCGTTTTCTGCGGATCTGGAAGCCGATCATCCAGTTCGCCGAGGACAACGGCGTGCGGGTGGCAATCGAGAATTGCCCGATGTCCTTCACCGCCGACGAGTGGCCAGGGGGCAAGAACCTCATGACCACTCCGGCCATCTGGCGTCGCGCGTTCAGTGACATTCCGTCGGACTCGTTCGGGCTGAACTTTGATCCCTCCCACTTCGCGCTGCAGTTCATGGAGCCCGACTGCGCGTTGATGGAGTTCAAAGACAAGCTGTTCCACATGCATGCCAAGGATGTGCGGATCTATCGGGACAAACTCAATCAAGTCGGCGTGTTTGCCCATCCGCTGGAGTGGCATCAGCCGCGTCTGCCGGGCTATGGCGAAATCGACTGGGCCCATTACCTGGGCAGCGTGATGGAGACCGGCTACGACGGACCGATGTGCATCGAGGTCGAGGACGGCACCTTTGGCAACTCCCTCGAAGGGCGGCAGCGCGCGGTGCGGGTCGCTCGAAACGTCCTCGCACCCTTCATTCCCTAACCCCCTGCTTTCCATGAAATACTCCTACTCAGACCTCGCCAAGATGATCGATCATTCGTTGCTGCATCCGACGATGACGGATTCGGACCTCGAAGCCGGCTGCAAGCTGGCGGCGCAATACGATGTCGCCTCCGTGTGCATCAAGCCGTACGCCGTGAAGCAGGCGGCGGAATGGCTGCGGGGTTCGGACGTCAAGGTCGGCGCAGTGATCGGCTTTCCGCACGGCAACAGTCTCACCGAGTCCAAGCGCTACGAGACCGAACTCGCCTGCCGGGATGGCGCGGTGGAGATCGACATGGTGGTCAATCTGGGCAAGGCCCTCAGTGGTGACTGGGACTACGTGGAGGCGGACGTGAAAGCTGTGTGTGACGAGGCGCATCGGCATGGAGCGAAAGTGAAGGTGATCTTTGAAAACGACTTCATCGCCGAAGGCGGTGCCGGTCTGAGCGGCGACGACTTCAAGAAGAAGCTCTGCGAACTCTGCGAGCGCGCCGGGGCCGACTGGGTCAAGACCAGCACCGGCTACGGTTTCGTCAAGCAGGCCGACGGCAGCTACAACTACAAGGGCGCCACCGAGCACGATCTGGCGCTGATGCGGGCCAGTGTGTCTGAGAAGGTGCAGGTGAAAGCTGCGGGAGGTGTCCGCGATCTGGATGGACTCATCAAGGTGCGCGACCTAGGCGGCAGTCGCTGCGGTGCCACCGCCACGGCCGCGATGATGGATGAGTATCGGCGTCGCAAGGCAGCGGGAGAGGACGGTGGCGAAGCGACGATTGGGGCAGGGGGGTATTGAGTGAGGTCCACATGGTCCCCACGTCGCATGCCCTCCTGCAGAGCCTCATTCGTGGGCCGCTGCTGGTGGGGGATCTGCCGGAGGCGGCGGTGTTTGGCCGTGAGGCGTTGGTGCTGCCGGACCCGGTGCCATGTCTGAATCTGGAACAAAAGCTGGGGCATCTCTACGAAGATGCTTTGGCCGTTTTGTTGGAGGCATCGGATCGGTTCGAACTCCTCTCGCAAAACCTTTCTCTGCGGACGGATATTCACACCACCGTCGGTGAACTGGACTTTCTGGTGCGTGATCTTGAGAGCTCCAAACTCATTCACCTTGAGCTGGCCACGAAATTCTACCTCGCGGTTGAAACCGTGGATGGACTGGAACTTCCGGGTCCTGACGCCCGCGACAACTACTTCCGAAAGCTTCATCGGCTTCGCTCACACCAACTCAGGCTCGCTTCAAGCCATCGCGACTGCTTGCCGGAAGAGTATCGTGACGAACCGATCCTCGTGCGGCAACTGATCTACGGTTGTCTCTTCGACCACATTCGTGCCATCGCTCCGGCGGTGCCTCCGTTCAGCCGCTCGGGGTGTCGCCGGGGTCGCTGGTTGACCGTGGATGAGTGTGCCGATCATTTCCCGCCGGAGGCCCGGCTTCAGGTCATTCCGAAGCCTCTCTGGCCCGTTCCCCTGGTGTTTCTCGGAGAGGTGGTTTTGGAGCCTTGGGTGCCGCCGAGGTCATTGGACCGATGTGTGATGGTCCGGGTGGATGATGGCCCGATTCCGTATTTTGTGGCTCCGTCAGGATATCCAAAGTGAGAGGAAGCGCGGCCTCTTGGACGGTGATCACCGGCTTGATGCCAGCGACTTGGCCGTCCGAATGTGGCGGGTGAGATGCTCCGATTGCTGGCGGAGATTTCGAAAATCGCATTCGACCTGCAACCCATGCCAGAAGTCTTCGTAGTGACCGAAGAAGGCCCCGAATCGAATCGACATCGCGGGGGTGATGGAGCGCTTGCCGCGCACGATGGCGCTGATGGCTCCTGGGGCGACGCCGATGGCGCGTGCCATGGCGGTCTGTGAGATGCCCATGGGCTTGAGGTAGTCCTCAAGGAGGATCTTGCCAGGGGTGATGGAGGAAGTCATGAAAATGCGAGTCTCGCTATAGGCGGGACACTCGCAGATTCAAGGAGCACAAGGCCGAATCCGAAATCGCTTGGGCGGGCCTTGTTCCGTTCGGCACGGAGCCTTGGCAGGTGGAGTCTGAACTACGCGGCAATTCCGATTTGGGATTTGGACGGCGTTCCGGGTTGGGCTTCATCGAGAATCTCCACATTGGTGAGGATGGCTCCTTCAAGATCCGCGCCTTGGAGATTGGCTTTGTGAAGGCGGGATCCGCTGAGGTCGGCACCGCGAAGGTCGGCGTTGGTAAAGTTGGCCCGGCGGAGATCGGTCCCGGCGAGGAGGGCGCGCCGAAGGTAGGCACCGAGCAGATTGACGCCTGTGAGCTTGGCTTGACGAAGATCCGCTCCTTCCAGATTGGCGCGGCTGAAGTCCGCTCCGTTCAGGTTTGCTCGTTGGAGGTTGGCCAGGGTGAGGTTGGAGTCGCTGAGGTCGGCCAAGCTCAAATCCGCCTCACCGAGGTTGGCGAGATTCAGGTTCGCGTGGGAGAAGTTGGCGCGGCGTAGGTGGGCACCGTGGAGGTCGAGTTCGTGGAGATCGGCGTTCTCGATCTTCTGGTCGAAGAGGAAGGAGTTCCAAGCGCTGGGGCCCTGCTTCAGAATGTCCAAGTAGTTTGCTTCGCTCATGTGGGAATGTTTACCATAATTATCGTAGTAAAAGGCGATCCATGTCATTTTCTTGTCTGAGAATTGTCAGAGAAGTGCCTCTCAATTTTGAGGTGCTCTCATATGGGGTCGCCGTTCGCTGTCCCTGAATCGACGGAACCACTCTCATGCTGCTTCCGTCCCCGCCTCGGGGAGAGGCCAAAAAGGCTGGGTGAGATTGTCATTCGCGGCGACATTCGTACTCAGTCTGTTTTGCATCGCCTACCCGCCACTAGTCTGCTCGTTTTCGCCGTGTTCACGGCGCAGGCAGGAGTCGAGCCGCCCCCGGCGGTGCGGTCTCCATTGGAGTCGATCCGGGCGTTTGAGATCGCGGAGACGGATTGTCGGATCGAACTCGTTGCTTGTGAGCCGATGGTGCAGGACCCGGTGGCCATTCACTTCGACGGGGAAGGTCGCCTCTGGGTGGTGGAGATGCGCGGCTACATGCAGGACATTGATCGCTCTGGTGTTCACGATCCGATTGGCCGTGTCTCTGTGCTCGAGGACCTCGACGGCGACGGGGTCATGGACAAGAGCACGGTGTTTCTCGACGGTCTCGTTTTGCCGCGCGCGGTGGCGGTGCATACCGCTGGCGTGCTCATTGCGGAGAACAAACCGCTCTGGTTTGCCGAGGACCTCGATGGCGACTTGGTGGCGGACCGGAAGACCTTGATCGACCCGAACTACGCCAAGGATGACATTGAGCATTCCTCGAACGGGCTGCTTCGGGCGATGGACAACTGGATTTACAATGCCAAGGAAGGGCACCGCTATCGCCGTGAGGGCGATGGTTGGATTCACGAGCAAACGGAAGCCCGTGGGCAGTGGGGCATCAGTCAGGACGATTGGGGGCGGCTCTACTACAACTACAACCACTCCCAGCTTCACTCCGATCTCGTCCCGCCGAATACGCTGACCCGAAACTCGAATCATGAACCGTCGACGGGACTGAGTGTGGGAGTGACCGCCACCAACGCCGTCTTTCCCATTCGTCCGAATCGGGCGACGAATCGCGGCTACATTCCCGGGGCGCTCGACGAGCAAGGGCGCATCCAGGAGTTTACGAGCGCCTGCGCGCCGTTTGTGTATCGAGAGTCCCTGTTTCCGGAATTCGCCGGAAACGCCTTTGTCTGCGAGACGGCGGGCAATCTCGTGAAGCGCAGCATTCTCGTCGATGACGGAGTGCGCGTCACTGGGGCGCCTGCCTATCCAGATCGTGAATTCATGGCATCGACCGACGAGCGATTCCGACCCTGCTGGATCACTTCGGGACCAGATGGAGCCATCTACCTGGCGGACATGTATCGCGGCATTGTGCAGGACGGCGTTCACATGTCCCCCTACCTGCGTGAGCAGAGTGAGTTGAGGAAAATGGACAAACCGATTCATCTCGGCCGGATCTGGAGGGTCGTGCCGGTGGGGTTCGAGCCGCCGAAACGTCCAAGCTTTTCCAACATGTCCCGGGATGAACTCGTGGCGCATCTGGCGAATCCAAGTGGTTGGTGGCGGGATCATGCGCAGATGCATCTGGTGGAACGTCGGTTGGTGACGGCCATCCCGGCGCTGCGGCAGATGGCGCTGTCGGATGCCGAGCCGAGAGCCCGACTGCATGCGCTGTGGACCCTTGAGGGATTGGGCGATCCCGAGCCCGAGAAACTGCTGCCGGTCTTGGATGATGGCGAGCCCCGTCTCCAAGCGGCGGCCCTTCGAGTGCTGCGGTTGCTGGGTGTGCCTGATGTCGTCCTGCAATCGCAAATCGCGCGCCAGGCAAAGGCGGCACCCTCGCAGGAAGTCGCTTTGCAGATGATCCTGACCTTGGGCGATCTCGAGATGGAGGATGCGGATCGATTTGCGTTGATGAAGGATCTCGTGACACCCTGGATGGGAGACCCGTTGATGCGAGATGCGGTGATGAGTGGTCTGGCCGGCCGCGAGATTGGCTTTTTGGACTTCCTGCTGGCCTCGTCCAACCCAGACTCCATGGAGACTTCAGGGTTGGAATTTCTCGTCGAGTCGTTGGCGCAGGCGATCACGAAATCCCGTGAGCCGAAAGCCATCGCGAAGATGCTCAGCCACGTCGAGACGGAGGCGCTTGACCCCCGGCAGAGGGCCGTGCTCGCAGGGATCACGATTCATCGGGCGGCGCTGATGACGGAACCGGTGAAGCTTGAGGCGGAGCCGCTCGCTGCCCGGTTTCACTCGGAGCTGCAGCCGCTTTTTGCCTGGCCGGGGCATGTCCCGCCGCCGCCGGTGGAGAGATCGGCGGTGAATCCGCTCAATCCGAGTCAGCAGAAGCTCTTTGCGCAGGGTAGGCAAATCTTCCTCACGACCTGCTTTGCCTGCCATGGAGCCGATGGTCAGGGCGTGAAGTTTCTGGCCCCGCCTCTGGCGGGTTCCGACTGGGTGAACGGCAGTCCCGCACGGCTGTCGCGTGTGCTGTTTCATGGCCTGAGCGGACCGATCACGGTCAGTGGTCGCCGCTACGACATCCCCGAGATCCAGCCCGTCATGCCGCCGCTGGCCGCCCTCGGCAACACCGAGATCGCTGCGGTGCTCACCTACATCCGCAGAGCATGGGGCAACGCGGCCGACCCTCTGACTTCCGGAGACATCAACAAGCTCCGTATCGAGTCCCAAGGCCGCACCGTGCCGTGGACGGAAGCCGAGCTCGTGCCGTTTGATTTCGAACCGAGAGAAGCGCCTGAAACTTCGAAATCGACCTCCCGTTGAAGTCACTTATGGAGGTTCATGCCATTTTGGCGTCAGGAGGATCGGTATGGATGCGTTGTGTCTGAGAATTTTATGAAAGCGGTCTCAATTTTCTCGTGGGCAACGGTGCTGGGTCTTGGACTTGGATGGCTCGGTGCAAGGGCAGCGGAGCCGCCACCAGAGGAAGCAAAGGCGTCGGCAGAGCGGCGGGCGCAAATTCCAATGGGAGGTGATTTGAAGCGAAACCCAGATCCCGAGAACAAGGTGCCAGTGTTTGTGGCTGTGGGGCACGGTGCGCGGATCCTCCTGTCCCGCGATGACGGGCGCAGCTGGGAGCAGGTTTTCTGGGGCCTGCCCGGAGCAGATCACGGCGACTGGGCGTGCAAGGCGGTGGCCTTCGCGGACGGCATTTTTGTAGTGCCAGTGGGTTGGGGTGGCTCGACGACGATGTATCTGGCATCGGACGATGGTCGCAACTGGCGGCATTTGACGGAGGGGAGGGCAAAGCTGCCGGACAACAAAGGGGGCGAGATCTTCGGCATGCCCGGGACCTGGGGGATTGCAGGCGGGCGGGGGGCGTTTGTGGCGGGAGGCTACATGACGATGACAGCGACCTCCGATCTGGGGCACAGCTTCGACACCTTCTCTCTGCGGAGTTTCAAGGAAGACCCTCGACCTCGGGCGCTGGTGACGCACCACGTTGGGCCGGTTTACTGTGGCGACACGAGCGGTCGTTTTCTTGCACTGGGGAACGACCGGTCGAAGGAGAATCCGGTGTTCGGCAACCTGTTCGTCACGGATGATGTGGGCAAAACCTGGCGATGGCTGGAGCCGGCACTGCTCAACGCGAAATGCGATGGGTATTCAGGCATCGCGTCGAATGGCGAGGTGGTCGTGATCACGGACCAGAGCGGAGCAAATGCGTTCGTGAGCGTGGATGCGGGCGACACTTGGGAGGGGCCGTTTCCTACCGGGTCGACGCGGGCGGTTTTGAGCGAGGTGGCCGGGCGATTCTGTCTGGCAGGCAAGCCCTCGCGCGTGAGTGAGGATGGACGCGAATGGCAGGCTCTTCCAGACGCAGTACCGTCGGGAAAACTGGTGGGCTCCGACACGGGAACGCTCATCAGCATCGACCGGCAGCGTTGCAACATCCTGCGCAGTGCAGACGGGGGCAAGAGCTGGGACGAAGTCTATTCCTATGAGCCGCCCGACATCGGGGGCGGAGCGCAGGGGCTCCGGGACGCGGTGTTTGGCTGGATCGCGGAGTAGGCGTCGAGTGAGGGGAACTCGTTCCGAAAGCCCCGGGCTAGAGCGCGCTACGGGCGTCGCTGCGCGAACATCCAGTCGAAGACTTCTTCGTTTTTGGCGAGCGTCCAGTGGATCTGATTGTGGACATGGTCGGGATGTGGATCGAAGCGGACGATTTTCCCGGCGGCCTCGTAGGCCTTGGCGGTGGCTTCGGCTTTGGCAATGTCGCGTTCGCCTGAGAAGGTGAGCCAAAGTGCAGCAGACTGGGTTTTGGCCCACTCTGGGTTGGCCTCGCCGTCGGCGAAGAGCGCAGCGGCATACTTGTCGGGTCGGGACTCGAGGAGGGAGCCGATGCCTCGTGCACCCATGGAGTAGCCGGAGAGGTAGATGCGGCTGCGATCGATGGGGAGGCTGTCGGTGACGGCATCGATGAGTTTCTCAAGCTCAGCGACCTTGTTGCCCCAAAACACGTCGGGCGGGCAGGTGGGGACGATGACCACACAGGGATTCTTTTTGTAGTTTTCCTCGGAGACGACTTTTTCGGGAGCGATCTCGACCTTGCCGACCTCGACGTCATTGGCACGGGCTCCTGCGCCGTGGAGGTGGACGAAGAGGGGGACGGGCTCCTTTTCGCGCTTGAGGTCCTTGCTGCCGTAGATCTGAAAGAGGAGGCCGTATTTTTCGGCGGGGACTTTCACCCATTCGCCCGTGATGAGTTCGGAAAAGGGACCTTCTTCGAAGCCCTTGGCTCGGTCACGGTCGCTGAGGATCTGCTTGAGGAAAGCCTGATCCGGCTCGGCCAGGGAGGTGATGGCAATGGGAAAGGTGCGACCGTCGGCGCGGCGGACGGTCACCTGATCGGCGGTGAGGTTTTCGAGGGTGCCTTCAAGCGTGCGGCCATCGGCGGACGTCCAGATGCGGGAGGCCGTTTGGGCGCTGGCGAACGTTGCGAGAAGTGTGATGGAAAGAAGCGGAATCAATACTCTCATGGAACAGGACTCTATAGGCTCGGGTAGGGGACTGAACAGCACGAAAGACCGTTCTCGGGCAAAGTCGTCACCAGATACGGGAGACGGCAGGATGCCATCACTTCTTGGTGGGTGTGCCTTGAATCGCGAAGAGTTTGGACTGGGTGCGGATGAAGAGTTTCCCATCGGCGATGGCGGGCGTGCTGCGGCAGGTGTCGTCGAGCTTGGTGTGGCCGAGTTGCGCGAACTCGGGTGCGGCGGCGATGGCGTGCAGGGTGCCGTTTTGATCGACGGAAAAAATGGAAGTGCCATCGCTGACGGGAGAGCCGAAGGTCTGACCCTCGGTGTCGACGCGCTCGCGCCAGAGGGACTCGCCGTTGGCGGGCTTGACGCAGGTGACGAGCCCGGCGTCGTCCCAGAGGTAGAGGAGGTCGTGGACCAGGATCACGCTGGGGATGTGCGGGACCGATTTTTCGATGCGCCAGACCTCCTCGAACTTGCCCGAGTCGGTGAGTCGAACGGCGACGCAGTGCTTGGGATTGCTGGTGAAGCCGCAGGTGCCAATGATGAGGTCGTTCCAGACGATGGGCGAGGAGATGGCCCGCTCATTGACCTCTTGATTGAAGGGGGAGATCTCGGCGATGACCTTGCCGTTCTTGGGATCAATGGCGGTGAAGCCGTGGGTCCAGTTGGTGAAGACCAGGAGAGGTTCGTGGGTCTTCGGGTGAGGATAGACGACCGGGGTGGAGTAGCTGATGCGGGCGCTTTTGCGCGGGGTCTTCCACGTGACTTTGCCTGTCTTGCGGTCGAGGGCGACGAGGAAGCCGTTTTCCTTCTCCTGGTCGTTGTTCAGCACGACGAGGTCGCCGAAGACCATGGGTGAGGCACCGAAGCCATGGCCGCCGACAACGGGGCCGAGGTCGGTGGTCCAGATCGAGTTTCCGGCATGATCGTAAGCGGCAAGGGTGAGCGCGCTTGCCGTGGCCCAGCTGAAGTACACGGCATCCGCGTCCGCAGCAGGTGTGGTGGAGGCGGGACTGTTGAAACGGTGCCCTTTGAATTTTCCAGCGTCGACTTCATGCTGCCAAAGGGTCTCTCCGGTGGCGACATCCATGGCCATCGGGATTCGGGTGCCGGTCTTTTCATCGCCGCAAAGAAGGAAGAGCGTGTCACCCCAGATGACGGGGGATCCGTGGCCGATGGCAGGCAGATCGATCTTCCATGCAAAGTCCGTGTCGGTGGCTTCGACGGGAAAGGTGACGGAGGCACTCACGCCGGAACCGTTCTCTCCCCGGAAGCGGGGCCAGTTGTCGCCATGCGACGAAACGGCGGCGGCGGAGAGCAGGAGAACCGTGATCAAAGAGCGGGTGGGCATCCTTGATTAACTGCGCTTGGCAGTGGGTTGTTTCAGAGCGGGGACCAGTCGGCGAAGACGACGGCCTGACCGTGGCGGGTGCCGTTTTCGTCGAGTGTGTTCCAGACGGTCGCCCGGTGAATTTTGAAGCGGGTGCCCTGGGTCGAGATCCGGATGCCCGCATAGTCATCGATGAACCCGTGGGCGGTCACGCGCGCCAACATGTCGGCGCGCTCTTCGCGGTTCATCGGCTCCGCGGTGAGACGTGAAGGCATGGACGTGAAGGCAGGCCAGTCGGCTTCCCAGAGTTCCAGTGCCCTTCGGTTGCCGTAGTTCAGCACGGGGTCGGGTTCGGTTCCATGGGAGGCAATGACGACATCGGCATTCCAGAAGGCCGCGCAGAGGTCGTCGCCATCCAGGTCTGCCCAGCTCGGATCACCCAAGGGCTGGCCGGTCACTCGGAGGTGGCTGTCGCGAAGCAGGCGGCAGTGCGCGGCGATGGAGTCATTGCAGGCAAAGGGTGGCGGGATGGTGGACATGGCAGCACGCGAGGTGAGCAGACGAGGACACAACTCGACGGGCGATGCAAGAATCAGTCCTGCTGTCGGAAGAAATAATCCCCGGCCCAAGCCGACTGACCCCGTCTTCCTATCCGCCCGAGAACTCCGGGGGTGCGGGTGCCTCGGCCTCGAAGGCATGGCGCTTTCCGTTGAAGCGGTACTCGAGCTGGGTGCGGAGTGAGTGGAGGCAGAGGCGGCGGAGTCCGTCGCGCGAGGCGACGAGTTTGTTCTTCGCAAAGTCGCCATAGTTGGCATCGCCGACGATGGGCAGCTTGCGGCGCTGGCACTGGACGCGGAGCTGGTGGCTGCGGCCGGTCAGGGGGTGAAGCGCGATGAGAGCGATGGGTGGCTGGCCGGGGAACTCGGCAAGGCACTCCATCTCCGTTTCAGCGGAGGCTCCCTCGTCGCCGGGGAGGGTGCGGACACGATTGGCTCCTTTTTGAATCTGGAGTCGGTCGGTCCATGTCTCGTGTCGGAGGCGAGGGCGTCCAAACACAAGGGCAAGGTAGGTCTTCTGAGCCCGGCTGGCGGCAAACTCCGCGCGAGCGGCCTTGGCGACCTCCAGGCTGGAGGCGACGAGGATGACGCCGGAGGTGGCGGAGTCGAGGCGGTTGATGAGGTGGAGCTCACCGCCCTTCCAAAGAAACGACTCGCGCTCGATGTCGTAGGGGCAGGTCAGGATGGAACGGCGCTCGTCGCTGGGCTGGTTGGGGTGCGAAAGAACGCCCTGGGGTTTGTTGAGGGCGGCGAGGCCATTGGCATCGTGCGCAAGAAGGCTCACTCCCTTGCCGAGAGGGAGTCGATTCCAGAGATCTGCCGCTTGGGACATGATGGGTGCGGCGTGGGAACGTTGGCCGGTTCAGGAAGCCGCAGGTTCGGACTTCTCGCCCTCTTCCTTCTTCTTCTCTTTCCAGGTGCTCTGGATGTAGAGCTCGCGGAGTTGCTTGAAGTCGATGGTGGTCGGGCTGTCGGTCATGAGGTCGAGGGCCTTGTTGTTCTTCGGGAAGGCGATGACCTCGCGGATGCTGTCCTCGCCACAGATCAGCATGACGATGCGGTCGAGACCCAGTGCCAGCCCACCGTGGGGAGGAGCGCCGAAGCGGAAGGCATCGAGGAGGTGGCTGAATTTCTCCTGCTGTTCCTCTTCGGAAATTCCGAGGACTCCGAACATCTTCTGCTGGAGGTCCCGTTCGTGAATCCGGATGCTGCCGCCGCCGAGTTCGTAGCCATTGAGAACCACGTCATAGGCTTGCGCACGGACCTGGGCTTTGTCATCGGCTTCGAGCAGCGCGACGTCGTCGGCATTGGGACGGGTGAAGGGGTGGTGGACGGCGACCCAGGCATCCTCCTCGGGGCTGTAGGCCAGAAGGGGAAAGTCGACGACCCAGAGGAAGTTGAAGGCATCGTTGCCCTCCGTGAGCTTCTGAATGTTCGCGATCTCCACGCGGACACGACCCAGGATCTCGCAGGCTTCATCGCGATCACCCGCATAGAAGAAAATGATGTCGCCTTCTTCCGCGTTGAGCTTCTTGATCATCGCTTCCTTCTCTTCGTCGCCGAAGAATTTCCAGAGGGGACTCTTGTACTCGCCGTCTTCGATCTTGATAAAGGCGAGTTGCTTGACCTTCATGCCGGCTTCCTTGGCCAGTTCGTTGAGGCGGATCATCTGACCGGTGGTGATGCCGGCAAAGCCCTTGGCATTGATGGCGCGCACGACGCCACCCTCGTCGAGGATCGTCTTGAAGATCTTGAAGCCGGAGTTGGCGAAGACGTCGGCCATGTCCGTGATCTTCAAATCGTAGCGGGTGTCGGGCTTGTCGCTGCCGTAGGTGTCCATGGCCTCCCGATGCGTCATGCGCGGGAAGGGGACGGGGATGTCGATGCCACGCCCGGCCTTGAACATGGCGGCAAGGAGGCCCTCCACCATGCGGATGATGTCATCCTGATTCACGAAGCTGGCCTCGATGTCGATTTGGGTGAACTCGGGCTGGCGGTCGGCGCGCAGGTCCTCATCGCGGAAGCAGCGGGCGATTTGGAAATAACGTTCGAGCCCTGCCACCATCAGCATTTGCTTGAACTGCTGGGGCGCCTGGGGCAGCGCAAAGAATTTTCCAGGGCTGAGGCGCGCGGGCACGAGGAAATCGCGCGCGCCTTCGGGCGTCGGGTTGGAAAGGATGGGCGTCTCGACTTCGACAAAGCCCTGGGCGTCGAGGAAGTTCCGTGCGGCGTTGGTCACCTTGCTGCGGGTGCGCAGGTTCGACGACATCCGCTCGCGGCGGAGGTCGAGGTAGCGGTAGCGGCTGCGCATGTCCTCGTTGGTGATCTCGCGATCCAATTGGAAGGGAAGGACGTCGGCCTTGTTGAGGATCTTGAGTTCGCTTGCAACGATTTCGATCGCGCCCGTGCCCAGCTTGCTGTTTTCCGTGCCTTCGAGACGGGCGGCCACTTTGCCGGTGATCTGAAGCACGTCCTCATCGCGCAGGCTGTGGCTGGCTTTGGCGATCTCGGCATTCTCCTCCGGGCGGAACACGACCTGGGTCAAGCCTTCGCGGTCCCGCAGGTCGATGAAGATGACGCCGCCGTGGTCGCGGGTGGAATGGACCCAGCCGGAGAGCGTGACGGTCTCGCCGATGTGCTCTTGGCGCAGCGCGTTGCAGTGATGGGAACGATAGGGATTGGGGATCATGGGTCGGGTGGCCGGAGGCGGTTTTGGAGGGCGGGTAGAATCGGGAAAAACCGCCCCGGTGCAAGGACGAAGGTATTGCGGCTCCAATCCGGGTCAGGCCCTGCGCCTGCAGCAGCCAGCGTGCGGGAGGTGGAGGCCTGGGAGAGCGTCGTGGCCGCGACGGATTTTTGAGGAGGGGGTGTCTCACGCAGAGCCGCGGAGACGCAAAAGGGATGAGGGATGAGCGATGCTGTAGCTGGGCTCTGTGAGCCCGGTGGGGGGACTGGGAGAGGGGGAGAGGGGGAGAGTGACAAGGAGCGGCGTGCTTCCAGCCGCCGGGGTGGGGAGCTTGGGGGCGGAGCGGAAGGACGAGGGTCGTTCGTTCGGCGGCGGGACGCACGCCGCTCCTTGGGCGCGTGCGCCTTGGAGGAGGGAAGCATCGGACGGGATGAGATCGCCTCGGGTCCGTGGAGGACGGCCAGCAGGCTGGCCTTGGGAAAGCGGCAACAGGTTGCCGCAGTCCAGGGATTCCCGAGCCACCCCTGGGAGCGCCGTTTTCGAAACGGCACGGACGAAGCAACCGGGCCTGCAAAAGGCATTCCACGCAGAGAGGCCCAAGCACGTCGAAAGAGAATCAATGCCGCCTGCGGCGGGTTGGGCGTGTGGCCGCTTGAAAAACGGCGCTCCCAGGATGTCCGCGCAACCATTGCGGAGGCGCGGCGGATCATGCCGATGCTTTCAGCACGAGTGCTCCGCCTTCGTGAAAATCAGCGCGCCCAACACCCGGCAACGCGTGCCCCTGCGCGAAAAGGGCGTGCCCGCACGAAAAAAGGGCAAGCCCGAGTGCCAAAAGAGCGAGCCTTTCTGCTGGGAAAGCTTGCTTGAGCGAAAAATAAGCGTGCCTTTCTGCGGGAAAAGCTCGCCTGAGCGGAAAATAGGCGTGCCCTTCTGCGGGAAAGGCTCGCCTGAGCGAAAACTAAGCGAGCCCTTCTGCGGGAAAGGCTCGCCTGAGCGGAAAATAGGCGTGCCTTTCTGCTGGGAAAGCTCGCCTGAGCGAAAAATAAGCGTGCCCGAACGGGAAAAAGGCGTGCCCGAATCGCAAAAAGCCATGGCCGAACGGGAAAAGGGCATGGCCGAATTGGAAAAAGCCATGGCCGAATCGGAAAAGGGCATG
>CAXBNA010000076.1:0-25891 GCA_963976915.1 uncultured Verrucomicrobiales bacterium | reverse complement strand
GCCTTGGGCAATGTGGGCACCGAGGCGGATCTCCCGGCCCTGGAGTCGGCGAAATTGGATCCCGATCCACTGATCCAGGAGCATGCGCGATGGGCCATTGGCGAGATTCGAACTCGATCCGGCTTGAGCGAGTCCGGGCAATCTGTCAAAACTGAGCCTTCCGCATGGCCCGCGTCCTGATCAGCGCCTTCAGTTGTTTTCCTGGCGAGGGTTCCGAACCCGGAGTTGGATGGAAGACCGTGGTTGCTGCGGCGGCAGACCACGAGGTGTGGGTGATCACGGATTGTGCCCGGAAGGAGGCCTTGCTCTCGCATTCAGCGGTAAAGTCGCTGCCTCAAGTGCACTGGGAGTTTTTGCGCGTACCGATGCTCAGTCGTTGGGCGCATGGTCTCTGGAGTCACGGCGTGGTGTGGTGGGTCTACTACTTGGTTTGGCAGATGGTGCAGGGGCGGGTGGCCAAACGGCTTCACGGGGAGGTTGGATTTGATCTCTGCCATCACGCCACGTATGTGAAATACAACACGCCGAGCGCTTTGCCCTTGCTTGGGATTCCGTTTCTTTGGGGGCCGGTGGGAGGTGCCGAAAGGGCACCGATGGCCTTCTATCGACCACATGGTTGGAGGACAAGGATCGGTGAAGCGGCACGAAGGGTGCTGCAGAGTCTCGCCCGAATCGATCCATGGCTGCGATGGACGGCGCTGCGGGCGACTCGCGCCATCGCAGTGACTCAGGAGACGGAGACGGAGATGCTCGCGCTGGGCGTTCGGCGTTGCGACGTGATCCCAGCGGTTTCTTTGGACGAATCCGAACTGGACGCGATTCGTGCTGCGGCCGGCACTCGGATGAATCGTGGCGATGGCGATTCACTGACGGTGCTTTTTGTGGGAAGGCTGATTCCTTGGAAGGGCGTTGATTTGGCGATTCGGGCGGTGGCGGAAGCAAGCGTCGAAAACCTGCGCCTGCGCGTGATTGGCGAGGGGAGGGAGCGCGCAAGGTTGGAGGCGCTGGCTGCAGAGCTCGGCTTGGTGTCGCGGGTGGAGTTTCTGGGTGCAATGCCCCGCGAGACCGTGCTGCGGGCTTACGATCAGGCCGATGGATTCCTGTATCCCAGCCTTCATGATTCCGGGGGGCAGGTGGTCCTGGAGGCGATGGCGGCCGGGTTGCCTGTGCTAACGTTGCGAAGTGGAGGGCCGCACGTCTTTGTGGACGATTCCTGCGGCTGGAAAGTCTCCGTCAATCAACCGACCCAGGTCGTGCGTGACTTGGCCGCGTGCCTGCGGGAATTTTCGGGCAGCAGGGAACTGCGCCACGCCCGCGGCATTTCCGCCCGCATCCGGGCGATGCAGCACTTCAATGCGGAGGATGGGTCAGTCCAGATCCGGCGGATCTATTCGGAGATGCTGGCGGAGCCAGCGGACGGGGAGTCTAGCGCTGCGTCTCGATCCTGACCTCAGGGAGGGCTCCGGTGAATTTCTCGATGACGTCTGAGAAGAGATTCTGATCCGTTTCCTGATGGTGACGGACGGCCAACCCGGTGAGAAATGCAGCCAAAAACAGGGCCGTGACCATGAAACCGGTGAAGCATCCGCCCTCTTCTTCCGCGTAGCTCTTGGCAGGGTGGGGCCGACTGGTGCCAGCAGGAGTCCGGGCCTTTTTGAGGGGCACTTTGGGTTTGGGGGCTACCAGAGGATTTGAGGCAACTGGCTCCGGCTCGAGATCTGGCGGTCGGACGCTGGAAGGCGTTGACGGAGAGGAAGATATGGGTTCTGGGACGTCAGGGGCATCGCCCTCGTAGAACAGGCACTGGATGCCGCCGAAAATGACCTGATCTCCCTCTTTCAAGACCGCTTCCTCGACGGGGGCTCCGTTGACCTTGGTGCCATTGCTGGAGCCGAGGTCTTGCACGTAGATGCCGTCCGGGCGCAGCTTGATCATCGCGTGATGGCTGGAGACGGAGGGGCAGTCCAAGGAAATCAGACTGTCGGGGCTTCGCCCGATGGTCGTGATTTCTTTGTCCAGCGGGTGAGTGACGACGGTGCCGTCTTCCAGGTAACATACAATCGTGGCCATGACGTGTCAGAGAGGGGGTATCGGGGTCACCTGCGACCTGCAGGACGACGGGTGACCTAAGGAAACTCGACTGAGAGCTATTGCAACGCGTATGTTGATGAGGGATGGTTCTTTTGCTTTGGTAGCCCATGTCTCTCCTCATGAACACTTTTTGGAAAAACGCCGCTCTCGGGCCCATGCTGCATGTCTTGCTTCTGGCGGCGGTGGCCTTGCCGGTCACGTCCACGTTCGCCGGGAAGGAAGAAGAGGCTGAGGAAGGCGCGAGGGCGCTGGCGACATCCTTGGAAGCGGAGGGCTACATTTTCCGTGCGGACAGCTACTCCAGCGATCTGGACGAGGAGATCGGGAAAGCCGTTCGTCTCCAACTCTTCAAGGGCAATGAGTACAAGTTCTGCGTCGCGGTGTCGCCCAAATCCGGGGTGGTCATCGATGGCACGGTGCTCGATTTGCAGGGCAAGCCCAGTGGCGAGATCCAATCTCTGGAGGACGGATGGGGCTTCATCCTCACGTTCAGCCCCTCAAAAACAGGCGTCTATGCCGTCGCCTTTCGCCAGACAGAGGCGGGCAAACGGCGAAAAACGCCTGTGGCGATGGTGACGGGCTACAAATGATTTTGGCGGGCGAAACACGATTTTCCGCCCCTCCTGCTTTACAGCTCGGTCCGTCCGTGCAAGCTAACGCGCTTTCCCAGACGGCGATCTCGTTACTCAAGCCTTTTGGCTCGTGAGATCCCACAGAAAGCGCCCAAATCATACGCTTTCAGTTCTTCCTACACGCCTCGTCATGCCCAAAGACCCCTCCATCAAACGCATCCTCGTCATCGGTTCCGGCCCCATTGTCATCGGCCAGGGCTGTGAATTTGACTACTCCGGCGTCCAAGCCTGCAAGGCCCTGCGCGAAGAAGGCTACGAGGTGGTGCTGATCAACTCCAATCCGGCCACCATCATGACCGACCCGGAATTTGCCTTCCGGACCTACATCGAGCCGATCACCCCGGCCATGGTGGAAAAGATCATCATCAAGGAGAAGCCGGACGTCCTTCTGCCCACGCTCGGCGGGCAGACCGCGCTGAACTGCGCCATGTCCCTTCATCGCGAGGGCACGCTGGACAAGCACGGTGTCCGCATGATCGGTGCCAATCCTGAGGCCATTGAGAAGGGTGAGGACCGTTTCCTGTTCAAGGAGGCCATGCTGAAAATCGGGCTCGATCTGCCGCAGTCCGGCGTCGCTCACACGATGGAGGAAGCACGCAAGATCGCCGAGGAGATCGGCACACTTCCACTCATCATCCGCCCGGCCTACACCCTCGGCGGAACGGGCGGCGGCATCGCCTACAACAAGGAGGAGTTTGAAAGCATCACCGCGAACGGGCTCGACCTGTCTCCGGTGAATGAGGTGCTGATCGAAGAGTCGCTGCTCGGCTGGAAGGAATTCGAAATGGAGGTCATGCGCGACCATGCGGACAACTGCGTCATCATCTGCTCCATCGAGAACCTCGATCCCATGGGCGTTCACACGGGCGATTCCATCACCGTCGCTCCGATCCAGACGCTCACGGATCGCGAGTACCAAATCATGCGCGATGCCTCCCTGGCTTGCATTCGCGAGATCGGCGTCGAGACGGGCGGGTCGAACATCCAATTCGCCGTGCAGCCCGAGACGGGCCGCATGATCGTCATTGAAATGAATCCGCGTGTGTCGCGGTCGTCCGCGTTGGCATCGAAAGCCACCGGCTTCCCCATCGCGAAGATCGCGGCCAAGCTCGCCGTCGGCTACTCGCTGGACGAGCTGAAGAACGACATCACCCGCGAGACGCCCGCCAGCTTCGAGCCCACGATCGACTACGTCGTCACCAAGCTGCCGCGCTTCACCTTCGAAAAATTTCCCGGCGCCAACGAAGTCCTCACGACTCAAATGAAGTCCGTCGGTGAGGCCATGGCCATTGGCCGGACCTTCAAGGAGAGCATGCAGAAGGCGCTCCGCAGCCTGGAGATCAAGCGCTTTGGCCTTCTTGGCGATGGTGCCGATGTGGTCGTGGACGATGAAACGCTCGAGACCAAGCTCAGTGTGCCGAATGCCGAACGCATCTTCCACCTCGGTCAGGCCTTTGTGAAAGGCTGGAGCGTGGAGAAGGTCTTCGAACTGACAAAGATCGATCCATGGTTCCTGCGGCAGCTAGAGGAGATCGTGAAAGAGCAGCAGCAACTGGCTTCGACCGACCTCCGCAAAGCCAAGCGCATGGGCTTTTCCGACCGTCAGTTGGCCCTGGCGAAAGGCGTTTCCGAATCGGAAGCACGGGCGGAGCGCAAAGCCGCAGGCATCATTCCGACCTACCGCCTCGTGGACACCTGCGCCGCCGAGTTTGAGGCGTTCACGCCATACTACTACTCCACCTACGGCACGGAAGACGAGGTGCGCGACAACGACCGCAAGAAAGTCATGATCCTCGGTGGCGGCCCCAACCGCATCGGCCAGGGCATCGAGTTCGACTACTGCTGCGTCCACGCCAGCTTCGCCCTGCGCGAGCTCGGATTCGAGACCATCATGGTCAATTCCAACCCCGAGACGGTTTCCACCGACTACGACCCCAGCGACAAGCTCTACTTCGAGCCGCTAACGCTCGAGGACGTGCTCAACATCTACGAGCGCGAAAACGTCAACGATCAGGTGCTCGGCGTCATCGTCCAGTTCGGCGGCCAGACGCCGCTGAACCTCGCCAAGGGCCTTGAGGAAAATGGCGTTCGCATCATCGGTACCAGCCCGAAGAGCATCGAGCTCGCCGAGGACCGCAAGATGTTCGCGAAGCTTCTGGATGATCTCGGCTTGCACCAAGCCCCCAGCGGCACCGCCACCTCGCTCGAAGAGGCTTTGGAAATCACCGCCCGGATCGGCTATCCCAGCCTCGTGCGCCCGAGCTTCGTGCTCGGTGGCCGCGCCATGCAGATCGTTTACAGCGACGCTGAACTCACGCACTACATGCAAAACGCGGTCGATGCCACGCCCGACCGCCCGGTGCTCGTGGATCGCTTTCTTGAAGACGCGACTGAGGTCGATGTCGATTGCATCAGCGACGGCGAGACCACCGTCATCGGTGCCATCATGGAGCACATCGAGGAGGCCGGCATCCACTCGGGTGACAGCGCCTGCGTCATCCCGCCCTTCAGCCTCAGCGCCGAGATGCAGGACCGCATTCGCGAAGCCGCGAAGAAGCTCGCCATCGCCCTCGAAGTGCGCGGCCTGATGAACATGCAGCTCGCCGTCAAAGGCGACGATCTCTACGTCATTGAAGTCAATCCGCGCGCCAGCCGCACCGCCCCGTTCGTCAGCAAGGCCATCGGGGTTCCTCTACCAAAACTCGCCGCCAAGATCATGGCCGGAGAGAAGCTGGTCGACCTCGGCTTCACTGAGGAAGTCATCCCGACGCACTTCAGCGTGAAGGAAGCCGTTTTCCCGTTCAGCAAGTTCCTCGGCGTGGACATCATCCTCGGCCCGGAAATGAAGAGCACCGGCGAGGTCATGGGCATCGACATGGACTTCGGTCTCGCCTTCGCCAAAAGCCAGATGGCGGCAGGCGGCACCCTACCCACCGGCGGCAACGTCTTCATCAGCGTGAAGGAGAACGACAAGCCCAACGTCGTCCGAATTGCGAAGGGCTACGCCGACCTCGGCTTCACCCTCTACGCGACCCCCGGCACTGGCAGCGTCCTCACCGAGGCGGGCATCCCCGTCACCATCCTCGCCAAGCTCGCCAGCGGTCAGCGCCCCAACGTCATCGATCTGATGAAGAACAAGGACATGGCCCTCGTCATCAACACGCCCTCCGGCAAGAATCCGCGCGAGGACGAGATCAAGATCCGCACCGCCGCCATGCAAAACCGCGTCCCCATCATGACCACCCTCCGCGGTGCTGATGCTGCCCTCAAGGCGATCACCTCACTGCAAGGGAGCGAAGTGCAGGTGCGGGCGTTGCAGGAGTATCACAAGTAAGCGGAACGCATCGAGAGGGACGTTTACAAGCTACTTCTATCGAGTTACACCGGGAGGTCCTGATAAAGTTTGGGAAAGTAGGATTCGAGGACTTTGGAGTCGAAGACCAGACTCAATGGTCCCTTTTGGGAAGGTTTATTCAACAGACCTTCTTCCAGCGCTTTCCTGATTAGCTTTGTACCAGTTGCCGAGCTCACGCCTGCAACGCGGGTGGCAGTGGCGCTATCAATTTCGCCATCCACCAGCGCTGCTTTTAGGATTCGGCCAACTTGTTCTCGCTCATTCAAGCTCCAGAGCGGGTAGGTGACATGAAGATGGACTCCCATTCGGGCTATCAGGATCTGCAAATCAAGAAGCGAGGCCATGAACTCATTCCGTCCCTTGAGTGCGGTGATCTTTTCTGTGGGGTCTTTCCTTCACGCAGTCACGCCGGAGCCGGAGGTGGCGGAGTTGCGTTTTGACGGGCGGTGGGCGGGGTGTTTCTGGATGAACCGCGATGTTGGCGGGTGGACGTGGCCAACCGCCGGGCGACGGCATCATCGAGATCGCGGTGGATCGATCCCAATTCGTGAGTGGGACCGTGTTGAGAAACAGTTTGCCGACGGGAAAGGGGGATGCCCCCACCCACACCCAAAAAAGATTCGGGTTTCTGTGAACCTTTTGGATCGAAAAGTCCACGTAGGGGATGACAGGCTGTGCTCCCAGCCGATGAATCTTCTCTCAACCGCGTGGACACCACGAACCAACCGCCCTTGCTTGAACGCCTCTTCACGGAGAGCGAGGGAGATCTGACGCGCTATTTCGCGCGGCGGCATGGCGGCGGGGAGGGCGTGCAGGACCTGGTGCAGGAGACGTTCCTGCAAATGGCGAGGGGACTGAAGGACGGGAAGTCGCCGAAGTGCGCCCGCGGCTATTTGTTTGGCATCGCACGGCATCTGAGCCAGGCTGCGTGGTCGAGTCGTGCGCAGGTGATTCCGCTGAATGAATCTCTGCACAATGTCGCCGCGCCGACGCAGGACGATCGCGTGGAAGCGGCGCGGGAGACGATCTCGACGCTGGAACCGATGCAGCGCGAGATTCTCGACCTGCGCTTCGCGCAGGGACTTTCGTATGCCGAGATCGCCGAGGCGCTGGGCATTCCTGTCGGTACGGTTCGTTCACGGCTGCATCACGCGGTCGCGGAGGTGCGTCATCGTTTGGAATCTGAACTCAACTCATAAACCTATGAAACCCGAATCCCTTCACGCCTTGATCATTGACCGGCATTTCGGCGAGCTCTCGCCGGAGGCAGCGGAGCTGCTGGAACATCATCTGGCGGACGATGCTGCCGCCCGCGACGAGGCGGAGCGTATTCTACAATCCTTGAACGTTACGCGTGATGCTGTGCTGAGGCATCCTGAGCTGGGGTGTGTCCCGGTGCAGCCACTCGTTGTGCCACGAGTGGCAACACGGTCTGCAGTCATGCCATGGCTGGCACGTGCGGCGGCCTTGGCAGTGCTGGCGGGCGTGGGTGGTTTTTTCGCAGGTCGGTCGAATGTGGAAGGCACAGCGGCATCTGCTGAAAAAACGCCCGAGCCACGTCGTGAGAGTCCGTGGGCAAAGTATCGCATGTCTTTTGATCCTGCGGGGGAAGGCGTGCAGGTGGTGCGCGTGGACACGGAGAGCCTTGAACCCAGATCGATGCCATGAAGACGCGTTCGCTTCTGTTTTTGATTGGGGTGCTGCTCGCTGGTTGCTTGCCGGAGGAGCGCGTGTGGTGGTCTCCGAAAGGAGACCGCGCGGTGATCGTCGCCGGAGACGGCGTGCATCTCGCGACGGCGGACGGCCATCGCGGGCACGCACTGAATCTTGGAAGCCGGGACGAGCGCATCAAGGGCGTGAGCTGGCTGGGCGATGGCAGCGGCTTCGTGGCGCAGCGCACACGGATCATCCCAAAGTGGGACGATCTGCGCAGCCTGATCCCGGCAGAGGAGATTCGCTCGGTGGAGGCGATGCTGCCCTTGGTCGTTCCGTTGCTGGAAACATCCGCAGGCCCAGGAGAGAAAGCAAAGACGCTTGAGGATGTGGTTGCTGGTTTGTCCGAGAAGCAGATGACGTGTTTTGCACATGCGGCACGGCGGAAGTTCGAACAAGAGTCGGAGCGCGTCGAGAAACTGCTGCTCGCCCTGCCAAAGGGGGAGGAACTGGTCGCATCGTTCAAGAAAAATGGAGCGGGCTATGAAGTCAGCGAATTGTGTGTTTTCAAGCTGGTGGGTAAGGCGGTGGAAGAAACCCAATCGCTCGCATGCAGCCTGTTGCGGCCCGCCCGGATGCCGCGTGTGTCGCCGGGGCAGGACGCGCTCGCTTTTCTGCGCACCGAAGAGGATGGAGAGATCGAGACGCTGGTCGTCACCATGCTCGACGGGGGCGCGGAGCAGACCGTGGCACGCCGGGTGAGCGGAGCGTTTGACTGGACGCCGGACGGTCGTGCGCTGGTTTTCATGGCACCACTCGGTGGCGAAGGAGAGAAACTGCAAAGCATTCACCGCCTCACCGTTCTTGATGGGAACGGAACGCCCGCCCAACCGGGCAGGCTGGCTACGCTCGCCACGGCCGTCACGCTGAACCGTCCGGTCGTGCAGGTGCTGGCGGACGGGCGAGTGTTGTTTGCCAGCCAGCCGGTCACGCTACCTGCGGCAGGCACGGGGCCGGAGTTGTCGCCGCGCTTCTATCTCATCGCCGCCGATGGAGGCAGCGTGGTGCCTGTGCCGACCGCGCCGGGCGATCTGCCGATGAACCTCGGTTATTTTGTCGCTTCGCCGGATGGCAAACGTGTCGCCGTGGTCGAGAGCGAGACTGACGCGGTGGCCGTGGTGGAGATCGACTCGGGCAAAACGCAGATCCTTTCGCCGCCGCATCCGCATTGGCAGAGCCGAACGATGCCCGCGTGGAAATCCGCCACGGAACTGACCTTCGCCGCGCTGCATGACGGCGCGCCCGCGTGGATGCTGTGGAGCGAGGATGAGCCATTGCGCTGCATCAGCGAGTCATGGCCGAAATCCAGCACTGCCGAGTGGCTCGAAAAAAAGGCCCACGAAACCCATGCCGAAACCGTGAATGCGAAACCCGACACCAGCCGATGAAACCTGTGATCCTCCTTTTGTTTGCCGCCAGCGCATCCGCCGCCGACACAGCCTTCTTTGAGGCAAAGATCCGGCCCGTGCTCGTGAAGCACTGCTACGAATGTCACTCCGCTGAATCGGGTAAATCCAAGGGCGGGTTGATGCTGGACACGCGGCAGGCGATTCAGGCCGGCGGCGACACGGGGCCTGCGGTGGTGCCGGGAGACGCGGCGAAGAGTTTGCTGCTGACGGCGATCAAGCACAGTGATCCCGATCTCGAAATGCCGCCGAAGGAGCCGAAGCTGCCGGATGCCGTGATCGCGGATTTTGAATCGTGGATCAAGTCGGGCGCGGTGGATCCCCGCGAGTCTGCCGTCAAGGTGGCGGAGCGCCCGCCGGTGGATGTGGAGTCGGGCAGGGAGTTCTGGAGCTACAAGGCACCACAGATGGCCAAGACAGCCGCCGGTGGCATTGATGGATTTGTCCGAGAAAAACTGGCCGCTGCGGGTTTGCAGCCCGCGCCGCCCGCGCAGCGTGACGTGCTGCTGCGGAGGCTTTGTTTTGATCTGATCGGCCTGCCGCCGTCCCACTTGTCAAACAAGCCAGACCTGTCCGACGAGTCTGACTACGAAGCCCTCGTGGACGAACTCCTGCAAAGCCCACGCTTTGGCGAGCGCTGGGGGCGGCACTGGCTGGATGTGGCGCGGTTTGCGGAGTCAAATGGCCGCGAGTCGAACCTGAGTTTTCCGCACGCGTGGCGGTATCGCGATTATGTCATCGATGCGGTGAATGCGGATGTGCCGTTTGATCGCTTCATCACCGAGCAGATCGCGGGCGATCTGCTGCCGGCAAAAGGCGATGCCGAACGGGCGAGGTTGCTGATCGCGACGGGCTTTCTCGCCATTGGCCCGAAGGGATTGAACGAGCAGAACAAGGCGCAGTTCGCCGCAGACGTGGCGGACGAGCAACTCGACACCGTGACACGCGCGGTGATGGCCAGCTCGGTGGCTTGCGCCCGCTGCCACGACCACAAGACAGAGCCGTTCAGCATGGAGGACTACTACGGACTGGCGGGTGTTTTCAAGAGTACGCAGACGTTTTACGGCAACTGGGTGGACTCCGAGAACAACAACCACGGCCATCTCATCCGCCTGCCGGAACTGCCGGGGCAGTTGATCCCGAACAAGTCGATCCCTGAGGCACAGGTGAAGAAGCTTAAGGCCGATCTGGCCCAGATCAACAAGGACGAAAAGGAGCAAAAGGAGTATGCAGGGAAGGCCCGCAAGGAAGGTCGCGACATCAGCGGAGAGGCTTACAAGATGCTGCAGAAGGCCATCGGCAATTACTGGAGACGCGGCGGCATCGAGGGCGCGCTCGAACGCGTGGACGACAAAGGCCGTGCCTTGCCGCTGTGCATGGGCGTGCAGGACGCGGAACGCATCCAGGATTCACAGCTTTATGACCGTGGCGAGATTGCGCATCCGGTGAAAGCCGTGCCGCGCCGCTTTCCGCAGGTCGTGGACGTCAGTATCCGTGTGTCAACGGAGCAAAGCGGTCGTCTGGAACTGGCGCAGTGGCTCACCAGCCGCGACAATCCGCTCACGGCCCGCGTCATGGCCAACCGCGTCTGGAAGCATCTCATCGGCACAGGAATCGTGAGGACGGTGGACAACTTCGGCTTCAGCGGCGAACGGCCGAGTCATCCCGAACTGCTCGACTACCTCGCCATTCGTTTCATGGACGGCGGGTGGTCGGTGAAGAAGCTGATCAAGGAGATCGTGATGTCGGAGACCTATAGGCAAGCGAGTGACGGGCAACATTCCCCGGCGAACGTCGATCCCGATAACCGCCTCCTCTCCCATGCGAACAAACGACGACTCGACGCGGAGGTGATTCGCGACTCGATGCTCGCGGTTTCGGGCCTGCTCGACACGACTCGGCGACCGGGATCGCTGGTGGCGGAACTGAACGGGCAGTCGGTCTCGCTCATGGGTTTCAACACGAAACTGCCGCCTGACCTCGACGGCTCGCATCACCGCTCGGTTTACCTGCCGGTGATCCGTGATCATCTGCCGGACGTGCTGGAGCAATTTGATGTGGCCAACCCGAACCTCGTCACTGGAAACCGCGACGTGACCAACGTGCCGCTGCAAGCGCTGTATCTGCTGAACGGCCCGTTTGTACAGGAGCAGGCCGCTGCGCTGGCAAGACGGATCCAATCCGCACCGAACCGCATGAAGCTCGCGTTTCGGCTTTGCTTCAATCGCATGCCGGATGTGGAGGAAATTGCAATGGCGGACACGTTTCTCCAATCCGGCTCCGCGGATGATTTCAAACTGCTGACCGCGTTCTGTCAGTCCTTGCTGGCGAGCGCTGAGTTTCGATTTGTTGACTAAGATACTATGAACACCCATCTCTTTTCACGCCGTCACATGCTCGCCTCGATGTCCTCCGGCATTGGCTGGCTGGCGTTTTCCGCTTTGGCTCAAGGCAAGAGCGGCCTGGCGTCACGAGCGTCGCATTTTCCCGCGAGGGCGAAGCGGGTGATCTTTTTGACGATGCGCGGCGGACCGTCGCATGTGGATCTCTTCGACTACAAGCCGGAGCTAATCAAACGCGACGGCCAGACGGCGAGTCTTGGACGCGATTCGTCGGGAGCGAAGCTGTTCGGACCTGTGCATCCGCTGAAGCAGTATGGGAAATCGGGCCAATGGATGACGACGCTGTATCCAAAGCTCGCGAAGCACGCGGACGACCTGTGCATCATCAATTCGATGAATACGGACCTGCCGAATCATGCGCAGGCCTTCGTACAGATGCACACGGGCAGTTTTCAGTTCGTGCGGCCTTCAGTAGGGGCGTGGACGCTTTACGGACTGGGGACGGAGAACGAGAACTTGCCCGGCTTCATCACACTGAATCCACCGGCGGACAACGGCGGCGCACAAAACTACGGCAGCTCGTTTCTGCCAGCGATCTGCCAGGGTACCCGCATTGGCGGATCGCAATTGCCGGATCTATACGCCGCGCTTTTGAAGAAAGACGTGGCTCCGGGGCCGCCGATGAAGAACATTGAGAATCCAAACATCGAGCCCGATCTTCAGCGGGCGCAGATCGATCTCATCCGGGGGCTGAATGAGCGCAAGATGGACCGCGACGGTTTTGATCCTGAGATTGAAGGTGCGATCCAATCGTTCGAACTCGCGTTTCGCATGCAGAGTGAGGTGCCCGATGTGCTCGACCTGCGTGGCGAGCCGGAGCACATCCTGAATCTCTACGGCATCGGACAAGGGAAGGACCAATTCGCGCGACAGTGCCTGTTGGCGCGGCGCATGGCTGAGGCGGGCGTGCGTTTTATCGAAATTGCCTCGCCCGTGCAGTGGGATCATCACAACCGCCTGCGTGAGTTGCTCGCGACGAACTGTGCGGCCACGGATCAGCCGATCGCAGCCCTGCTGACGGACTTGAAAGCCCGCGGCATGCTCAAGGACACGTTGGTGGTGTGGGCGGGCGAATTCGGTCGCACGCCCTATGCGCAGAGTGGTGACGGTCGGGATCACAATCACAAGGGCTACTCGATCTGGATGGCCGGTGGCGGTGTGAAAGGCGGGCTGACCTACGGTGCGACAGATGACGTGGGGCACAAAGCCGTGCTGGATCCGATGCACATTCACGATTGGCATGCCACGATGCTCCACCTGCTAGGTCTCGACCACACCAAGCTCACGTACAACTATGGCGGCAGGAATTTCCGCCTCACGAATGTCGGCGGAGAGGTGGCGAGTGGGATTTTGAGCTGATTCGTTTTAGGAGTTCGCCAAAGGGAATCATCGTCCAAAAAGGATTGTTCATCGTCGATGTCTTCCCCAGAATGCGGGCATGAAATCCTCCCTTCTCTCGGGTTTGGTCTTGTCGGCGGCGTCTCTCGTTCAGGCGGCGACGCCGGAGCCGGAGGTGGCGGAGTTGAGTTTTGACACGCGGTGGGCGGATGCGGAGTTGGCACAGGGGATCGAGATCCCGTCGTGGATCGTCACGGTGCGGCAGGAGGGCGGGGTGTTTCTGGATGAACCGCGCTGCTGGCGGGTGGACGCGGCTCAGCCGCCGGGGGAGGGCTTCATCGAGATCGCGGTGGATCGGTCACGGATTGTGAGTGGGAACCTGGTGGCGACGCTGCTCTTCGATGCAGACGAGGGGGCCGATGTGGCGGTGCAACTTTTCGACTCGCAGGGCCGGGTGGTCGTGGTGGATCTGTTCGGCAACGTGGTGGACATCGGCATGGAGGCGACGACGGACACCTTTGTGGTGCCGCTGACGAAGTATCCGACGGCGGACCGAATCGTGATTCGCCGGGTTTCCGGAGGCATGCGACTGCACGGGGTGGTGCTGTTTCCCGTGGTGACCGAGGGCCCGATGGAGAAGGAGGCTTTGCAAGAATTGGCCCGCGTTTTGGGCGATCCGCTCAGTCCGGAGAATCCGCTGGTGCCCAGCATTCAGCGGATTGCTCAAACGAGTGAGGTGTCCGTTGCTTCGGTGAAGTCCGTGATCAAGCCGGTCGGGGATCCTGCCGATGCGTATCCCGAAGCGCAGCCGGTGGGTGGGCCGGATGCGCCTTCCTCACCGACGGAGGGCCTGCTGGTCCACTTCGACTTTGACCAGCGGGACGCCACGAATCGTGCCGCGTCAGGAGGTGATGGCGAAGTGCGTGTGGGTGCGAGTTTTGTAAAGACGGAGCGCGGACACTCCCTGCGCCTTCGTAGTCGCGCTGGAGTGAAACCGACCGTCCGGTGGGATGCGGTCACGATTCCGGTGGAGGCGTTGCCACAGCTTCATGACCGCCTCTCGTTGTGCGCGTGGATCAATGGTCGCACCATCGGGAGTGGCAAAGGAGCACAGATCCTCTGGTATGGGGACCGTCGGTCGGGAAGAGATCCGTGGACCTTGAACTTGCTTGGCAGCGGGAGGGCGGAATTTCGTTCCGACCGATCCATCACCGGCCAGCCGCAGTTCGTGGTGAATGAGAAGGAGATCGTGATTCTTCCCGGAGGGAAGGCGCATCTCACGCAGCATGTGGCCATTCGTTCCCAGCAGAAGCTCGCGCCGGATCAATGGTACTTTTTGGTGGCGACGATGGACATGCTCAGCGCCCGAACCCGGACGATGCGGCTCTACATCAACGGAGAGTTGGTCAACGAGCTTCAGACTCCAGAAGAGATCGACTACAAAACCGACGGCATGTGGGCGACGATTGGTGCCGCGAATCAGGGAGAAGGTCAAAACTTTGACGGGGACATCGACGATGTGCGGATCTACGACCGGGCACTATCGCCGGAGGAGGTACGGGCCCTGTATTTGCAGCCTTGGAATTGAAAGGAGTGGCGGGTTTTGGGAAAAAGGTTGTCGGGAGTGGCTGCGCTTCGCAGGGTGTGGGCATGAAGTGGTTTCTTCTCGTGGTCATGGGGTTCTTGGCGACTTCTGGGCTTCAGGCGTTGACGCCGGAGTCGCAGGCGTTGGCCGGGCTGGGAGGGGTGGATCGGAAGATCCAGGTCACAGCGATCGATGGGAAGGAGGTGCGGCCGTTTGCTTGTGCGGGTGCGTCGGGTGGCGCGGCGGTGGTGGTGTTCATCACGACGGATTGCCCGATTGCGAACCGGTATGCGCCAGAGATCGAGCGGATCCGTGCGGACTATGAGGGGAAGGGCGTGAAGATGACGCTGGTGCATGTGAATCCAGATCTCACGAATGAGGCGGCTGGGAAACATGCGGCGGAGTATGCGCTCAAGGCAGAGGTGGTGATCGACCGGAAGCATCGCTTGGTGGACGCAGCGGGGGCGAAGGTGACGCCGGAAGCTTTTGTCATCGATGGGGCCGGACAGATTCGCTACCGAGGCCGGATCAATGACCAGTTTGCCGACTTCGGGGATCAGCGCAGGGAAGCGAAGACGAACGACTTGCGAGATGCCATCACGGCGGTGCTGGAGGGGCGGCCAGTGAAGCGGGCGGTGACGGAGGCGATTGGGTGCTTCATTTCGCCGCTTCGGTAGTCGGGCGCGGTTTCAAGGCAGGCTGTCCCGAAGGCTTGCGCGGGCCATTTTGCGCTCCTCGCTGCCAAGGATGCCATCGCCGTTGGTGTCGAAACGGGTGATGGCTTTGTTGCGGAGGTCGCCGAAGACGGTGAGCTTGTCCGGACCGACGACGTGGCTGCCTGCCTTCCATGTGAGGTGCTCGCGCTTGGCATCGCGGAGTTTCTTCATGGCGGTCTCGGCATCTTTGCCGGTGCCTTCGGGAATGACGAAGAGGTCGATGCTGCCCATCTCGTCGAAGGATTCGAGTCCCCAACGGACTCTAACGGGCGGCACGACGGGGTTGTTGGATGACTCAGCGGAGTTGTCCCAAACGACCTTGGCTTCGAGGCGTGTGCCGGCTGGCAGGGGCACCTCGTTGGCGAAACGGTACTCTTCCTGCCAATCCATGTCCCAGTCGGGAATGTTCAGAAGGATCAGGGATCGGCCGTCAGGCAGGTGGGCAGTCATGGAAAGCGATTTTCCGCGATAGTGGGAGTGGGGATGGGCACCAAAGGCGCGCACGGCGACGGGGAGTTCGAAGGAGTCGGTGATGACCGTCTCCTCGGCACCGGGGGCGAGGTCGATGCCGGAGAAGGCACCGAAGACGGGGGGCAGTTGGATGCTGGTGAACTGGCGCTGCGGGGGCTTGTCGCCGAAGTAAAAGCCGATCTGCGACTGCTCACGCTCGGGCTTTCCAGTGAGATGAAAGTGGGCCTGGATGACGACGTCACTGTGGGCGGGCAGATGATGGGCGAGGCCCTCTGGAAGCGGGAAGGGGCTGGCTCCGGGGACCCAGCCGCCAATGCTGCGCCCGGTACCTTCGCCAACGGGCATTTCGGCGAAGCCGGGTTCGGGGTCGGCGGCATCGACTTCACGGGCGCGGCCTTTGGTATCGACGGAGAAAAGGGCATGATGGACGACCTCCGGGCTGGAGGGGCGGAACTCGATGGCTTTCAGGTATTTTCCGGCGGTCAAGCCAGTGGGGAGGACGAAATTCCGGTAGATGTCGGGTCCTTCAGCAGGCAGCTCGTAGGCTTGATCCATGGTGAGGATCAGGTCCGGTTCGCCGAGGGTCCAGCCCTCCGGGTAGGTGTGGGGGGCGGGAAGGTCCTTTGGGTCTCCCTCGGGCCGGCCCGCGTCGCGCCACGTTTTGAACAGAGCGATCTCCTCCTCGCGAAGTCTGCGATCACCGACAAGCGCGACGTCTCCACCGATGGCGTGCCAGGGCGGCATGAAGCGGTCTTCGACCACGCGAAGGATGGTGCCTGCCTTCCGGCTGGTGGAAGCGTAATCCGTCAGTACGAAGGGAGCGCCACCGCCGTCGCGGTGACAACCGACGCAGCTTTTCTGAAGGATCGGAGCGATGTCGCGCGCGTAAGTGACGTCATCACCCTGAGCCGGGAGGGCGAGGGATGCGGCGGTGAGAAAGAGCAGCTTCTTCATGGTGTGGATGGGAGGGGATGGGCCGGATGGGAGCGGTGGAATTTTTCGATCAACCACGGCAGCACCATGAGGTCGGCGAGCAGGGCGGAGATGGCGACGATGCCGAGCGTCATGCCGGTCCAGCGCATCGTGGTGAAACTGGAACCGAGAAAGCAAACCGCCGAAATGAGAAGGACGACCGAGGTCAGGACAATGGCGAAGCCGGTGGAGACGATGGCTTCGTCCATCAGGGAGCGGAGGTCGCCGCCGGGTTTTTCTTTTTGCAACTGCTTGAAGCGCACCATCAGGTGAAGCGTGTCATCCACGGCCAGACCGATGCCGACGGAGAAAACGATCAGGATGCCGAGGTGCAGGGAGGCACCAATCCAGCCGCTGATTCCTGCCACCACCAGCAGCGGCAGCGCATTGGGCACCAGGCAGAGCAAGGCCAGTCGGACCGAGCGCAGCACAAAAACGAGGATCAGCGTGATCATGGCCAGCGAGCAGGCGAGGCTGGTTAGCATCGTTTTCGAGATGAGGGTGGTGCTGTCGTAAAACATCGGGAAGGCACCATTGAGCTTCATCGTGCCACCGTCGGGCAGTTCCGCCGCGTAGTCGCGGATCCGTTCGCGGAAGTTCTCGTAGATCTCCGTGCCGAAACCTCGAGTTCGGTAGAACACAATGCAGGCGCGGTCGAGACCGCGGCTCAGCAGTTGCTCGGGAAACACGCCGCCGGAGCCGAGTGCCTGCACGCCGAGAGCGGGTCCGTCGTCCGTTTCCACCACGTCCGGCGCCAGTGTCATGCGGATGGCATCGACGTAGGAGCGCGAGCCGGAGATGCCCGGGAAATCGCGCAGCTCGTTCTGCATGCGTTCCACCAGTGCGAACACCTTCGGGTCACGCAGGTCGGCGCGCAGATCCACCTCGATGCGGTCGAGTCCGCGGAAATTCTCGCTGAACCAGTTGCCGTTGCGCACCACCTCCAGAGTGTCTGGAAGCTCGCGGTCGAGCGACGAGTCCATCCGGGCGTGGTAGGTCCCCGCCGCGAGAATGACCAGCAGCACCGTTACTGGTGCGGCCCATCGGCGCAGGGAGGGTGGGTTGAGCAGAGCGCCTCGTGCTGCGGGCGCGCCGCTTCCAGGGAAGAACACCAGGGCCACCGGCAGAACCCACATCACGGTGAAGAATGCCACGGCCACTCCGATGGCGCACCACAGGCCGAAATCGAAGACCTCCTCATGCCGCGCCACGAGCAAACTCAGAAAGCCGCAAATCGTCGTGACGGAAGTCAGGACGCAGGCGTTGCCCACGCCCGAGAACATCTCGGTCAGTGCCTCGCGAGTGGTGATCCCACGGCTGCGAGCGTCATCGAATTTCTGCTGCAAATGGATCGCATCCGCCAGTCCGATGACGAGGATCAGGCCCGGACCCGCGAGGTGCATGACGCCGAACTGCTGCTCGGAGAGAATGAAGATCGCCAGATAAAACAGCAGTGCTGAACCGGCAGCCAGCATCGGCAGATACGCCCGCCGCAGCGTTCGCATGAAAATTGGAACCACCAGCAGCAGCGCGGCCAACTCCAGCAGCATCAGGGTGCGAAAGTTGGCTCGCAGCAGATGGCCCATTTGCTCAAGCAGATACTCCGTTCCCACGATCCGCACGATCGCACCCGGCCAAGGCGGCGTGAGGTGCGTTTCCACCGCATCATGGAGCGCACTTTTGCGGGTGCGAGGTGCCTTGATCACATAGAGCGCCACCGACTTCATGTCGTGGGAAACCAACTGCCCTTTGAAGGTGCTCATTCCAGGCCCGTCACCGAGCACCAACGCTTCGTCTCCGGTGCCGCCGAGTCGCGCCCATTCGTCGATGGTGAAGCCGTCCAGCTTCAGGTTCAGCAGCAGTTTCGGTGACAGCACCTCTTTCACCTCCGGCAGATCTCGAAGTCTCTTCGCCCACCTCTCGGCGGCTCGCAGATCGTTCACGGTCAGCACCCGGTCCGCAGTGGCACTCAGCATGATGTGACCGTCGGAAGGCGGGAAGGCCGAGTAGAATGCGCGGACGTCGGCGACTCGCTCGTCGTCACCACGAAGCATTTGACCGAGGTTGAAGGTGAACACCAACCTTGGAATCAGCCCCAGCGCAGCGATCATCGCGGTGATCCAGAGGCATGCCAAAAACCAACGGCCACGGATGAGAAGCGAGATCCAGCGTTCAAGCATGAGGGGAGAATGCTGCCTAGCCGAGGGCGGGTCAATCCTGTAAACAGAGCATGGCTTTTTAGGGCGATGAACAGCCCGAGGTCTGGCTTGAGTTTGCTGGGAACCGGGCATTTTACCGGCTTTGCCGATGTTGATCCTGTTTGTCATTCTTTACCTTTGCGGAACGCTGGCCCTGGGCTTTTGGGCTGGGCGGCGGGTTCACAATGTGGCGGACTTTGCGCTGGCGGGTCGCAACCTCCCGCTGTTCTTGGCGACGAGTGCGACGTTTGCGACGTGGTTTGGTACGGAGACGGTGATGGGGGCGTCGAGCGAGTTCGCTCAGCATGGGCTTCTGGGCGTGATTGAGGACCCGTTCGGCGCGGCGCTGTGTCTGGTGCTGGTGGGCGTGTTTGTCGCCAAGCCGCTTTACAAGCTGCAGCTGATCACGTTCAGCGATTACTTTCGGATTCGGTTTGGCAAGTCGGCGGAGGTGATGGGGGCCGTGTTCATGGTGCCGTCGTACTTTGGCTGGGTGGCGGCGCAGTTTTTGGCGATTGGGATTTTGCTGAACCAACTCATTCCGGCTCTGCCGATGATGGCCGGGTTGTGGATTGGAGCCGCACTCGTGATCGGCTACACGTACGTCGGCGGGATGTGGGCCATCTCGATCACGGACTTTGTGCAGACGGTGGTGATCATCGGCGGACTGCTGCTGGTGGCGATTTTCATGGCAAGCCAAGTCCCGCCGGGTGAGGTGGTCGCTGCGCAGCCGGAGGGCTTTTTCCAGTTCTTTCCGGAGCGGGGCTGGATGAGCTGGGTGCACTACATCGCGGCGTGGATGACGATTGGCCTGGGCAGTGTACCGCAGCAGGATGTGTTTCAGCGGGTGATGGCGGCGAAGAATGAGAAGACGGCCATTCGCTCGACCTTTCTGGCGGCGGGGATGTACCTCACGGTGGCGGCGCTTCCACTGTTCATCGGGTTGGCGGCCAAGGTCCTGCACCCCGACCTGATGGATGACGACGTTCAGGACCTGATCCCGAACATGGTTTTCCAGTACAGCAATTTGCCGATTCAGGTGCTGTTTTTTGGTGCGTTGATTTCGGCCATTCTGAGCACGGCGAGTGGGGCGGTTCTGGCCCCTGCCACGGTGGTTGGAGAGAACCTGATCAAGCCCTTGTATGGGCAACTCTCAGATGCGGCGCAGTTGAAAATTCTGCGAATCTCGGTGGTCGGCGTGGCTTTGGCGTCCGCAGCAATGGCGTCGTTTCGGGGAAATATTTACGAGTTGGTGGGAGAAAGCTCGGCCTTGAGCTTGGTGTCCTTGTTCGTTCCGTTGCTTGGCGGATTGTATTGGAAACGAGCGTCAACGGCGGGGTGCGTGGCCAGCATGACCGTTGGAATGGCCGCATGGCTGGTGGCGATGTGGATGGACACGGAGTTTCCTCCCATGTTGATCGGATTCGGCGCGAGTATCCTCGCGATGCTGGTGGGGTCGCTGATGGAGTTCCCCCGTCGCAAAAGGGCCGAAAGCGAGGCGACGTAAGAGAGGCGAGGCAGGAAAAGGTCTTGGTTCGGTGGAACCGAGTTGATAGCCTCCTGACCAGTCAATACCTGTCATGGGCTCCTCTTTAGCGTTCCTTAAACGGATACAAACCAACAATCAATGGTCAGTGATGACCGTTCTGAAGGCATTCCATGGCTGTGCGCACGAACTGGTGGTAGTCGTCATTGGTGCGTCGCTGGTCGCGGTCTTGCCTACCGCCCATGGCCAGAATTCGCATGAGAGTGGGTTTCCCGCGGGCATCCGTCTGCTCTCCCAGGTCAACGGAGAGACTGCCATCACGAGGTTGGGCAATCGTCTGCCGGAGGTGGCGGCTTTTTACGGCCAGTCGCCGGAGCAGCTTCGGCCGCCTATGCGGGCGGACCCCTCGCTTTGGGTGGATCGGAGCGGCGAGCTGTTCTTTGTCTGCGGGCTTCAGGCTGCGGAGGGTAGCGAGGTGCCTGCGTCGGAAACGGCCGTGATCGCGGAGAGCATCGGTCCCACCGACCCTCCTCCCTTTGACACCTCCGAGGCCTTTTCCCTCCACAGCCGCCCGGGCGCCAACCGGGTGATTTACCTGGACTTTGACGGTCATGCGGACACCACGGGCCGATGGAAGGCGGGCGCGGCATCGCCACCCTACGACATCGATGGTGACACCTCGACGTTCAGCGCCACCGAGCGGAACCGGATCATCTACATCTGGCAACGGGTTTCCGAGGACTACTCGATGTACGACATCGACGTCACGACCGAACAGCCGGACATCGAGGCCTTGAGGAAGGTGGGAGGGAGTGACTCGGCCTACGGGATCCGAATCGTGATCGGCGGAGCGGGCGGCGTGGCGTTCGTGGGTTCCTTCGACTCGAATCAGGATGTTCCCGGATGGGTCTTTTCGCAATCCCTCGGGAACACGGAGAAGGTGGTGGCAGAGGCCGCTTCCCACGAGGCGGGCCATACGCTGGGATTGCTGCATGACGGCATTGAGGGGGGTGCCGGCTACTACAGCGGTCAGGGCAACTGGGCGCCGATCATGGGAGCGAGCTACAGCAAGACGATCTCCCAGTGGAGCAAGGGGGAATATGCCAACGCAAACAACACCCAGGATGACCTCGCGGTCATGCTCACGCAGGGAGCCGTCTATCGTCCGGACGACCACGGCAACGCAACCACCAATGCGACCGAGTTGTCCACCGACACCGATACCGCCTCCGTCAGTGGCGTCATTGAGCGCACCACCGACTTGGATTTCTTTCGCATCGACGCGGCCGGAGGCTCGCTCGTCATCGATGCCACACCCGCGACCCACGGGCCCAATTTGCGCCTTGAAGTGAAGCTCTACGATGCGGCGGGAGCGGTGCTGCAAACGGCGACCTCCGCCGACACCAGCGCAGGCACACAGCCGGTCATGCTCACGCGATCGGTGGGCGCGGGCGTCCATTACATTTCCGTCGATGGCGTTGGAAATGGTGACCCCGCCACGACGGGTTACTCCGACTATGCCAGTCTCGGCCAATACAGCGTCACCATCACCGGCGTGATTTCCGGCGGGTTCACGTGGCTGCCGGTGGCTGCGGGTACCTTTCAGTGGAGCAGCATGTCGAACTGGGCGTCCGGGAATCTGCCCAACGGAGCGGGTTCCTCCGTGAGGATCAACAGCGACATCACCGGGAACCAAACGATTCAGTTCGCCGGGGCCACCTCGATCGGGAGGCTGTTTCTGGGCGATTCCAACAGCACGCACGCGTTCACCTTCGCGTCTTCTGGCGGGTCGATCGTGTTCGATAATTCGGGAGGCCCGGCCTTTCTCAGCAAGACGGTCGGGGCTCATGATGTGATCACCGCGCCGGTCTCGCTGTCGAGTGAGCTGGTGGTCAATCAGTCTGCCTCCGGTCGACTGGGTTTTTCCGGTGGCATCAGCGGTTCCGGTGCCATGACCAAGACCGGCGCTGGCACGGTGGTGTTCGGCAGCGCGAACAGTTACACGGGCATCACCACATTGCGGGACGGACTGCTGAGGTTGGATGTCGACAACGGGCTACCCGGAGGCATCGACAACGCCGTGGGCGCAGGCGAAAGCGCCCTGGCGTTCGATGGCGGAGTGCTCGGTCTTTGGGGCGACTTCACTCGGCAACTCGGCGCCGGAGCCGGCCAGTTGGACTGGAATCCTGGCTCGGGTGGCTTTGCCGCGTTCGGTGCGGATTGCGCCGTCCGGCTTAACAATGGCACAGGCGCATTGTCCTGGTCCTCGGCGATCATTGGTGGCGGGAACATCCTGATTCTCGGTCACCCGACTGCCACTCACACCCTGAACTTCAGGAACGGCATCAGCTTCGCGGGAAGCAAGCGGACCGTTCAGGTCGAGGACGGTGAAGCGGACATCGACGCCAATCTTAGCGGCTCGCTTTCAGGGGGTGGTTCGAGTGGACTGTACAAGACGGGGTCCGGAACCCTTGCGCTTTCCAACGCCAATAGCTACGTGGGCACCACCACCATCGACGGGGGCGTACTGAGGCTCGAGGATGCTGGTGCGCTGCCCAGCGGAAACCTGGAACTCACGGGCGGCGGTATTCTGGGCCTTGGGGCCGGAGATCTCACCGATCGCACCATCGGCCCCGGACTCGATCAGGTGCAATGGACGGGCGAGGGTGGATTCGCCGCTTTCGGTGGCGCGCGCGCGGTGAAGTTCAGCGATTCATCCATCAACTGGAGCGCCGCAAATTTCATCGGCGGCGGGCGCGCGCTGCTCCTGAGTCATGACACGGCTGATGCCGCGCTCGACTGGCAACAGCGGATCTCCCTGGCCGGCAGCACCCGCATCATCCAAGTCGATGATGGGACGGCGGTCATCGATGCGAAAATGAGCGGCATCATCGCCGGCGGCTTGTCGGGAACCAACAACGTCTTCAACAAAACCGGCGCGGGGACACTCGCGCTTACCGCTCAGAACAGCTATTGGGGCAACACGATCGTGAGCCTCGGCACGCTCATGATTGGTGACGGAGGCACCACTGGCGGGGTCTCGCAGAATTCCCCCAGCATCTTTGTGGACGCGGATGCCACGCTGGCGGTCAACCGCAGCAACACCCTCACCCAGGGGACCAACCCCCTGAACGCTCCGATCACGGGCGACGGCGGCTTCGCCCAGGTCGGCACCGGAAACACGGTCCTCACGCTCGCGAACTCCTATCTGGGCCCGACGACCCTCAACGCCGGTACCCTTAGCCTCGGTGCCAGCGACGTCCTGCCTGACACGAGCGCCGTCTTGATCGGCACCGCCACGCTCGACGCCGGTTCCTTCACCGAGACGGCGGGAACGCTCGACATCACCGGTGCCGCGACGATCCAACTCGGATCCGGTGCAGCCATCGCCTTCGCTGACAGCAGTGCGGTCGACTGGGCCGGCGGCACGCTTCAAATCGCTGGGACCTTTGTGTCAGGTTCCTCGCTCCGGTTCGGCACGACCAGCAGTGGGCTCACGCCGGCCCAACTCGCGTTGATTTCCGCGGACGGTTTCGCCAACTTTGCCTTGGATTCGAGCGGCTACCTCACGGCCGATGCGGTGATCGCGTTTGCCTCGTGGATCACGGGTGCCTTTGCCAACGGCACCATTCCGATCGACAAGCGGGGACCCAACGACGACTTCGACAATGACGGGAAACGCAACCTGATGGAGTTTGCCATCGAGGGATGCGATCCCACGGTGGCCGAGGCTTCGGTGGGCACCTTCACCGGCGGAACGCTCAGCTTTGCCAAGCGCGCGGGGACGAGTGGCCTCATTTATGCGATCGAGGACTCCAGCGACCTCGGCATTTCCGATCCATGGGAGGAAGTCACGGGTGGCTCCTATGTCAACTCGGCGGCGACGATCTCGTATGATTTGCCGACCGGCCCTTCGAGAATGTTCCTGCGGCTCCGGGTTTCATCCCAGTGAGAGCCCCCCGCAGGACTCCATTGATGAGGTGAAGCCGCGTAGATTGAAAATCTTCCTTCTTGAAATTCATCCTCAATTCCTTCGTGATGGAGGGGTGATTCGTGTGCCCATTCTTCTTCTCCTTCTTGTTTGTCTGCTTCTTCCCTCGGCTGCTGCAGATCGCCCTCCCAACATTGTCTTCATCCTCGCCGATGATGTGGGGCAGGAGGTGCTGGGATGCTATGGCGGGGAGTCGTACCCGACACCGCATCTCGATGAGTTGGCGCGAACGGGGATGAAGTTCAATCACTGCTACAGCATGCCGGTCTGTCATCCCTCGCGGATCACGCTGATGACGGGGAAGTATCCGAAGCGTCATGGCCAGGTGACGTGGGGGAGTTTTCCGCCGAAGGAGGAATCGACGACCTTTTCGAACCGCTTGCTGAACGCGGGCTACGCGACGGGCATTGCGGGCAAGTGGCAGCTCACCTTGCTGGGGGATGATCCATCGCATCCCCAGCGGTTGGGCTTTCAATCGTCGGACCTCTTCGGATGGCATGAGGGACCGCGATACTACGAGCCGATGGTCTATCACAATGGCGAAGTTCGGGACGACACCCTGGGGCACTACGGGCCGGACCTGTATGTGCGGAGTTTGGTGGAGTTCATGAAGGCTCATCGGGAGGAGCCGTTCCTCGCCTACTTTCCGATGGCGGTCTGCCACGACGTGACGGATGACCTCGATGACCCGGTGCCGCATGGCCCCTTTGATCGCTACGACAGCTATGCGGAGATGGTGGGCGAGATGGATCGCTCGGTGGGGCGCATCGTGGCCGCCCTGAATGCGCTCAAGCTGCGGGAGGAGACGTTGATTCTCTTCACGGGCGACAATGGCACGCCGCAGTCGATGATCATTCGGGCAGAGGGAAAGGAATTGATCACGGTGCCTGTGGTTTCGATGCAGAACGGGAAGTCGGTTCCCGGAGGCAAGAAGACGCTCTTCGATACGGGCACACGAGTTCCGCTGATTGCCAACTGGCCTGGCACGATTGAACCCGGGCAGGTTGTGGAGGACTTGGTCGATTTCTCGGACTTCTTGCCGACGTTCGCTGAACTGGCGGGCGCGCTGGTGAAGGACGACGAAGGGTTGGATGGACACAGCTTTGCCAAGCGCTTGCTCGGGAAGGGAGCCAGCACGAGGCAGTGGGCGCATTCCGAGGAGGCGGTTTTGCCGAAGCCGGGTGGCGTGGAGCCCGACGGTGAAAGCAGTGGTCTGTTCTGGATGAGGAACGAGCGTTGGAAGCTCTACAGCGATGGTCGGTTTTACGACATGAGTTCGGACTCCGAGGAGAAAACGCCGGTGAAGGAAGATTCCATGTCCGAAGAGGCCCGAACTTCATGGGGGGAACTGAGACGCGCTGCGGCTGCGTTTGAGCCGGGTGGGGAGTGAATGTGGGTTGGGGCAATCCGTCATTGCATTGATCGTCTGTGACGGACCAGCCAATCAAAGCATCTCAGCGACGAGCAAGACGACCAGGATGATGGCGATGCTGCCGTCCTCTCCCGCTTCCAGCATGTTGTGGATCGGCGGGAGA
>CAXBNA010000075.1:0-26040 GCA_963976915.1 uncultured Verrucomicrobiales bacterium | reverse complement strand
CTCCGCAGTCCAACGCTGCGGCACCGCCGTCTTCCGGTGCACCGCTTGCGCTATGGCCACCTTCCGCGGATCGCTCCCCGGTGTCCTCCCCAGTTCCTCCACTCCAAGCCGCAAGCGCTTCATCCCCTCCGTCACGATTCGCTCAGCTTCCGCTTCGTCGTGGCAGGCACGGCTCTCCGCGCTCCCCCTCAGATTGCGTCCCCCGGGTCTCGAAACCCCAGCCCGCACTTTCCCGCGCAACCACTCCTCAAACTCCTGCGCCCCCCAAAACCAGCCGCGCTTCAGCGTGCTCTGACCTCCCTTGCAAAGCTCCTTGCCCGGCCACCCGCATTCCGCCGCCTTCTCCTGCTCGATGCGCCGCTCCAAACGTTCCACAAACCGCCGCCGCCCCGCCGCCGTGTCGGGCAAACCAAAAATCCTCAGTCCCTCCTCCACTTTCAGCCACGCCGACCGCTTCTTGGGCGCCACCCCATACCCCTGCGCCAGGCTGCTCCAGCGATACTCGATCAGTCCCAGCCCCTTCCCCGGCTCCACCATCCCCGCACGCACGGGATTGAGATGGATGTAGTCCATCAGCGTTCGCAGGTAGTCCCGCCCCCCGTCCTCGTGCGGCTGCACAGGGATCGCCTTGTAGCGTCCACCAAACAGGTGTCCCCACAGTCGGTGCCGGGCGTTATAGCGCTGGGTGTAGGTGCCCTGAAACCAGGACATGCCCGCCACGAGGTTGGGCTTTGGCGTGCGCAGCAGCCAGTGGTAGTGATTGTCCATGATCACCCAGGCCAGCACCTCCCAGCCCGTCTTCTTGCAGGCCTCCGCCAGGGTTGCCAAAAGCATCTCCCGGTCCCCATCGTCATGCACAATGTCCCCCCGCCGATTCCCGCGCGCGGTGACATGGTAAAGGGCATCGGGATACTGGATGCGAAGTTGCCTAGGCATGCGCCCAAGGCTATCAAATCATTTCGCACAGTCAATTATCGATTCCTGACCCTTTCCTGCGCAAGGGTGACCAACTTCAATCTCTGCTCTGGCATTGGTGTCGTGTTCCACGGCATAGACCACGCCAAAACCGCCGCCGATGCCCCCCGTCATCCCGTTCTCCCACCCCAAAAGTGTAACCTGTGTTCCCGGTTTGCGTGTAACCCATCTACCCGGTTCATACCCCCTTTTGTCAACTTTTTGCACACTGACCCCGTTCCTGACCCCCCGTTCCTGACCCGATCAACTTTGAAGGCCGCATCACTTGCGCTTCTTCACCAGCAACCACAGCAGGCCAAGTGCTGCCACGATCAAGACAGTGATGATGCTCCACGGCGTCGATGATATCGGTTCTTCACTCTTAACTGACGATGTTTGGGCCGTAGAGTCAGTGCTCCGCTGGTTTGGCGAGGTTGAAGGCTTTGGCAATGGACTCTGGCCATCATCTGATGTTCGGGCACCCGATGCTGCGCTTTGCGTAAGGGGTTTGGCTGTGGAGTTGGCGGGAAGGCGTTCAAGTGCAAGGTCAGGCACGTCATACTTCCGCCGCCACCCAGTCTCCGTTCCGGCTTCCAAGCAAAAAATGCAGGCCTCTCTGAGCTTGGCGATGAGATCGGCCTTACTGGCTTCCCACGCTGCCGGGTCGAAGTCCTTGCCAAATGGCAAGGCTGGACTCAATGCCGTCTTGTGACCAAAAAAATCTCCAGTAACAGCCATTAAGAGGACAAAAGCTTCCTTTTCGCGATTCGTATCCAAGTATGGAACAAGCGCAAAAATGGAATCGCAGCGAAGATTGGTTTCCATTACGCCCTTCCCTTTCATAAACTGAGCAGCGGGACCAGCTAAGGTGATGTTCAAATACTTCGGTGGTCCAAAGACGAAGAACCCACCAACCTGATCGCTTTCCTTCGAATCGTAAGTTACGTCGAGCTTCGTCGGCAACCGCTCAAACTCAGCACGGATGCGTTCAATGACTGCACGATCTGGCTTGATTATCTTGATAGGAGCATCTGGTCGCGGCAAAGGTTCACTCCGCGCCATTGTCGTCATGTCGTTCAGGAAGATGGCAGCAAGCATCAGAAGCAGAGTATGAGATAAGCGGGTTTTCATCGCGGTTGGCTCAGGGAGCAGTGGGCATGGTCTTGTAGATTGTGGAAGTACGTTTGTTTGTGCGCCTCAGTTCGTCCATCCACTTCGCCAGCAGCCCTGGATCATAGAAGTTCAATTGCCAGGCGGGCGTGTTACCACCCCAGGTGTCAGTGCCGGTTGCTGCCGCGAAGTTGTCACGCGCCAACTCGATGACAGCAGCTATTGACCAGGCTCCCATCCAATCGAGCCACGGTATGGGAACCACAGGAAACTCATTCGATACGCCGTAGGTGGTGCTCAGAAAATTGCGAACCTCCCATTCCAAGTGTTCGCTCATTCCGGCATCTTTTAACGTGAGGCCAAGATAGGAAGCGCAGCCGCCTTCTGTGGCACCAATGTCCAAGCCATATTTGCTAAAGTCGTGGCTGGCAGGATAGGTGCAGATTTTTTGGAGCAGTTTTGGCGGCACAACGAAGTCATGCCACGCGACGATCTTCATGTCCTCCCCATGAGGGGTGCGAATCGGGGGGGAAGCAGGAGCCTGGAATGGCTCGACTGTCGCTGGTTGGCTATGCTGAACGCCAGGCTCAGCAAACCAGAACACCTTGCCCTCTTTTAGAGCAGTCCTCTTGTCTGCATCGCCTGCGCTCGATTTGCCCGACCAGTATTCTTTCGCCCCATCGGGGCCTGTAGCGTTTGCCGTCATGATCGACGTGTCTCCCGGCCCAGCATACGATGCACACCAGAAGCCGTGACCATACCAGTTGTAGGCTTCCCTAGTGTATTGCAATGGATTCGTCTTAACAGGATCGGGTTTGAGCATCGCATTGAAGACCGATGTATTGGCATTTCGTGGCGTCGAGTAGTCAATCTCGAGTTGAGGACGCTTCACAGTGGCCGCTGCCTCATAGGTGTAGGGTCGGTATACATAAACTCTCAGCACGGATTTCGAGACAGTGAGCGACACGCTATCAAGGTCGATCACGGTGCCTGTAGATGTTTTGTTCCGAGCCTTGAGCTTGATTTTGTCACTACCCCATCCCGTCGATGGTCGCACTCCTTCAAGGAACATGTCGCCGGTGGGCATCTTGTCACCAGCGATCCATTCGTTCGCGGCAACAAAGTCTCCCGCCGTGCTGGCAGTAATACTTTCGGCTTTGCGGCTTGTGTCCGCATCCTTGGTCCAGATGCGTAGGCTGCCACCGGGCGCACTGATGTTGTAATTCTCAACAGCTCCGCCCACCTGCTCTTTCTGGCCGAAGTTGCCCCCCTGGCTGACGCTCATGTTGTTGGGATTGTCGGCGGAGTATTCAAACATGAACTCATATTCGGAACGGCTGAGTCCCAGCGTCATCTTGAGTTTTGAAAAATGGCGTTGTGGGTCTCCAGCAATGGAGTTTCCGCCCGCGCTCGCAAGCAAGGATCCACCCTTCGTGATGCCGTCGATGTAGTCGGGAACCTTGTCCGCATCATAGTCGAAGGTGTTGACCTGGAGATGATGCCCCATCTTGTCGATGCTGCCGCCAGACTCGACATCTTCGACAGCGGTATCAGCTCCATCAATGGTTCCGTCGTTGTTACTATCGACCTCTAAGTCAACCGGGATGAGGGGAACTTCGATCATGGCGCCATAGTTCGGAGTGGCGGGCCCCGGATTGCCTTCACAGCCGGTCCCGCCCGTCCACGCCACCAAGATCTTGAAATGGTACTCGGGCAAAGGATCCTCTTCGGCGATTTCGGGAAGCGTGGCGGTCAGACTGAAGAATGCGGGCGACCCTGGGCTTCCTGACTGGGGCGTTCCGCCCGCTCCTTCCAAGAGTTGCCCGTCCTCGTACACCTCCAGCTTGAAGTAAACGGTGTCGGGCGGTGTCTCGCTGTCATCCAAGTCCAAGTCTTCTGTGTAGGCGCTCACGGAAAACTGCGCCGACGTCGGAGACCTCTCGCCGTAGATCCACGTCAGGTTCGGGACGGCCTCGACTTCAACCGCTCCGCCCCCCGTCACAGTCCCGCTGACAAGCTCCGATTGTGAAACGTAGTTGCCGGGGCAGCCAGGATCAGGACCAGGACCTTGATCGTCAATGACCGTGATGGTGAAATTGTCGGTCGCCGTGTCCACGCCATCCGTCACCGTGATCGTGAAGTCGAACGTTCCTGAAGTGCCGGAATCAATCATCCCGGAAACGGTCCCGTCACTCGCCACACTGACCCCGGATGGAAGCGCCCCTGAGGAGGTGAACTCATAGGTTCCAGTGCCGCCGCTCACCTGGGGCATTTCCATGAAGAATGCTCCGGCTGAGCCCCCCCACTGTGCCGACTGGATTGTCAGCGTGGCTATTGGCGGCATGTCAGGCATTTGGTCCGTCCCCTGGTCTGTCGTAGAATCCGGCCCTTGGTCCGGTATCTGATCTTCCGTTACGCCACCACCGCCAAGGTCGGTGGCGTCCAAATAGAGGAGAAAGGATGCCGTTCCGCCCGCAAAGTATGCATCCGCCCGCCCTGTCGAATCAAGGTTCGCCGAGTAGTACGTTCCCGCCCATCCTCCATTGGAAGTCATCGAGGGATTCGGGTCATCGATCACCGCATCCCCGGTCAGCTTGGTGATCATCAACATTGCACCATTTGCGGCCCCCTGAGAGAGATTGCGTTCGACCGGGTTACCCAGCGCATCCTGCCAAATCTCGACGCATTCCACCGAGATCCATCCATCAATGACACCACTCACGGGATCTGCCTGGGTTTCAACCGCCAGCCGCTCCTGAGTTCCCACGTAGGTGAATACGGTTGGCACCATCTCAAGAACTGCCCGCGCATATCCTCCCGAATAAGTCGCTGAAGCCTGGATTCGAGATTCTTCCGCCCCCATCGTGAATGTCTTGCTCACCTGTCCGTTCGCATCGGTCGTTATCTTTCCCGGGGCCATCGTTCCACCACCAGATTCGACAAGCAATTCCACTTCCGCACCGATGGCCGGCCCCGAAACATGATTCCGATGGTCACGGGAGCCCAGATCACCCACCCACACCTGCCACGATTCGTAGGTCACGGTGGCGGTCACTTCCCGGATCTCGCCCGCCGCCACCTCCGTCGTCGTTCCATCGGCGTCCAGAGTCACCCGCGTTAATGCCTCGTCGTGGGAATAAGTGAAGACTTCTCCCACACCGGGCAGAAACACTTCATCGGTGGTGGTGCCCCCTTCCCCCATGCCGTCTTCTGTCTCGACCACCACCCGGACATCCTCGCTGCCCATCGTGAGCGTCACGATCGCCTCACCATTGGCATCCGTGGTGGCGGTCAACGCGGACAGGCTGCCATCCCCCTCCGCCATGTTGAAGTTGACCGTCGCGCCTGCGGCCAGACTGCTCGCGTAGTCGCCGCTGTAGGTGAAGCCGTTGTTGTTTTCGTAGTCGGTCCAACTCCACTCCAGCACCCGTGCGGTGAGCACGCGCTGCTCACCCGGCTGAACCGGCATCGCACCCGCTCCAACGGTGAGCGCCACTTCGATGCTGGAACCCCCGCCAACGGACGTCCATTGGTTCAGATCGTTGCTCATTTCCACGCTCGCACTCAGCCAGTCCGGCCCGCCGTCCCCGTCGGAAACGAGGATGGTCGAAGCCTGCAAACCCATGACAAACCGCATCGAAGCCTGACCCGAGGCGTCGGTGATCGCATACTCCCCGTCCAAGCTCCCGTCGCCGCCAGTGACAAAGAAATTCACCGCAGCGTGCTGAGCAGGATGCGTGTCCTCGTTCTCCCACGACCAGTTGCCCCAGTTGCTTTCATACACATCCCACGTCGTCTCATAAACCGTGGCCGTCACCCAGCGCTGATCCCCCGCCAGCAGCTCCGACGTGCCGTCCGGAACCGACAACACCAGCTCGCTGTATGAGGACTCAGCCCCCACGTACGTCCATTCCTCCACCTCACCCCCGCCGTCGTCGGGCGACACGGACAACTCAGCCGTCGCCGATTCCGTTCCGTCAAAACTCACCGCAACAAAAATCGTCGAAGTCTCGTAGCCGGGCGTCACCGCTCCCCGTGCCAACCCCGACTCGTCCGTCCAACTCTCCACCCAGTCCAGAGTCCCGCCCCCCGAATCCACGCTCCACTGCACCTCCGCCCCGTAGGCGGGCGAAAGTGTCGCGTCCCGCTGCTCTTCGTAGCCCGATCCATCAGCCCACACCTCCCAACTGGCGTACTCAACGAACGCCTCGACCTGAACCGGGCTGCCACTGGATTCGGGCGAGATTCCAAGACTCACCACCAGGTATCCCTCGGCGCGGTCATGGTAAAGATCGCCGCTCCCCTGATCCCAGGTTTGATCCCAAGTTTGCGTCCAGGTCTGATCCCACGTCTGAGTCCACGTTTGATCCCAACTTTGCGTCCAGGTCTGATCCCACGTTTCCCCGGAATCCGCCGGGTCAAAATTCACCGTCGCAAGCGGCTGCGCGCCGTCAGCCGTCGTCGCCTGAATCATGACCACAGCGGCACCGTAGCCCATCGTGAAATTCAAAACGGCATGACCGGAGGCATCCGTCGTCACATTCGAGGGCGTCACCGCTCCGTCTCCTTCATTGATCCACGCATCCAGAGTGGCGGGCAGCTTCAGGACCTGAACGTTCCGATTCTCCTCCACGCCATTGACCTCCCAAACCTCCCAAGTCCGCCGCGCCACACTCACCGCGATGTCGGCGCTGTCACCGGTCCAGAGCGTCGTCTGGCCTCCGGGGATCTCCACCTCGATCTCGGTCACGCTCTCCGTCCCCAGCAACTGCTCTCCACTCGATTGGGAATGCGCTGACGGCACCGGGGACATCACGATCATGCAGCCGATCAACACGCCATGCAGCCAAGGCCGCTGACGCCCTGCCCGACGTAACCTTGACAACCATCCCGCCTCATAAGCCCAAACTGCCCTCTGTGTGATGTGTTTTGCGCGCTCATCTCCGTAAGTTGATCTAGGTGTGTGCCTGCAATTTCTCGGGGGAATTTCATCAGATCACAGCAGGTTTCCCACATCCCTGGCAAGACATTTTTTCAGTCCATTCGCATTTATTCACCTGTGATGATCAAACGTGAAGCATCCAACCCGCTTCACCCATCACTGCTCCTCGACCGCCACACCTCGCATCATCACGATTCTTGAAACTTGCCGCCTCCTCATCCTGATCCCAATCCTCATACCCTCCCCCCCGAAGGCGACGGCTGGGAAGTAAGGCAAAGATTGAGGCAAGGACTAGGGCAGCATGACTTCACCAAATGTGACGACGCGAGGGATCCATGCACGACGCTCCGTGATTCCCCTCTGATTGTCTGCTGTCTGAAAGTCTTCAGTCTTTCTCCACACATTCCCCGCCCAAAAAGCTGGACATTCTCGGCTCCCGGCGTTCTCCTTTTCTGACACCCGGCGGGCCATCGCATCTGCGGCGGCTGACGCCATTTTTTCAACTCCAACAACCTTCGATCCACAACACGATGGCCAAGATTCAATTCGGTTCCCAAGTCTACACCTGGTTCATGCAGGGCACGGGCAAGGGCTACGACAATAAGCTCGATCACATGATCAAAGTCGCCGCTCAGGCTGGCTTCACCGGCATCGAGCCCATGGTGCTCGAAATCTCCGAGAGCGCCCTCGGCTGCGGCAAGTACTGGCTCGGCGATTTCTGCGATCCCCTCAAGCTCAAGGACGTCCTTCAAGAGCACAACATGACGCTCGCGGGCCTTGCCCTCGTCTGCGCCTGGGATGGCGAAGAAGAAACCCCCGCCGAACGCGAGGCTGCCGACTTCACCATGGACTTCCTGAAGCACTTCCCCGGTTCCATGCTCGGCACCGTGACGCTTCCCAGCGGCCGCGGACACGACCTCCAGCGTCGCCGCCTCAACATCGCCCGCAACGTCAACGCCGTCTCCAAGCGCGGTGCCGACCTCGGGCTCAAGTGCTCCTACCACCCCAACAGCCCCCCGGCTTCCCTCGTCCGCACGCAGTACGACTACGATGTCGTCCTCAGCAGTCTCGACCCCAGCGTCACCGGCTGGACCCCTGACGTGGGCCACATCATCCGCGGCGGCATGGACGTGATCGACACGCTGAACAAGTGGCAGCACCTCGTGAACCACATCCACTACAAAGACTACTCCGGCAACGGCCCTGAGCCTTGGGCGCAGATGGGCACCGGCAAGCTCGACTTCCACAAGATCACCGAGTGGCTCACCCTTCGTCACTACGAAGGCTGGATCATCTGCGAGGACGAAGCCCACATCGCCATCGAAGACCCCGATGGCGTCACCATCCAGAATGGCCAGTGGTGCAAAGAAAACCTCTACCCCCTCGTCGGCCTCGAATAAGCACCGGCGAGTTCCAAATACTCAACCCACCCAGCCCCCGTCGTCCATCGTGACGTCGGGGGCTTTTTGATGTCAGAGAAGGCGGCATCCGCCGGAGAACACTGTCCAAACGAAAGTCCTGTCCGCCTTGGCTCAAGCCCAGGGGCCACACCCAGCGCCCACCGGTTTTGTGCACCCTGCGAATCCTCCCCCCACCGCGCGACAGCGCCTTGGACTGCGGTGACTTGGCACCGCTTTTCGCAGCAGGCCGAGAAACTGTCCGCACACCCAACCACTCCGCAGCCCCTCATCAATCCCCCGACGCCCAGCCCGCCACGAAATCCAAAGCGGTGATAATCACCGCACTCCAAATCCATCCAAAGGCCAGACGACTTCCCCCCCCGGCTATCCATCACTCCTCTTGCGTCCCCTGCGTTTCTTTGCGGCCATCCTCAGTCCCCTCCGCCTTCGCCGTCTCCTCAAACGACGCATCGTCATCCCGTCCGAAGAACATCATGTGCTGCCAGGGCAATTCCTGAAACTCGCGCACGAGTTTGAAGCCGTTCGCTTTCATCTCCTTGTTGATCTGGGCCTTGGACATCTTGTGCAGCGGCTTGATCGGCACGGTCGGATCTTCTTCGCGATACTCGACGAGCACCACCACGCCGCCTTTGCGCAGAGCCTTCCGCATCCCGGCCAGCATCTCCGCCGGATGACTGAACTCATGGTACACATCCACCATCAGGATCAGATCAATCTCGTCCTCGGGCAGCTTGGGATCCGTGTCGCCGCCCAAAATCGGCACGACGGTCGAGATTCCCTTGGCCTCACAACGCTTGGCCAGCAGATCCAGCATCTCCTGCTGAATGTCCACCGCATACACCGCCCCCTTCTCCCCCACCGACTCCGCCATCGGGATGGTGTGATAGCCGTTTCCGCAACCCATGTCACAAGCCACCATGCCGGGCTTCAGTCGCAGTTCCTTTCGCATCGTCGAGGCCGCTTCCTCCCGCTCGCGCTTGGTCCGAATCAGCCAGTTGGCACCCGTCCAATGCATCGTCATGGCGATCTCACGCCCGAGATACTGCGTGCCCCGCTCCACGTCCTGAGCCTGCCCGATCACAGGCATCAAGAACGCCGCCACCAAGATCCATCGCCAGTCACACCATTTTCGCATCCACTGAAAACGCCACCAAGGCGGTCCATCTCGCAACGCGCGAGAGCAAGTGTCAGCCGTACTTGGCTCCATCACCCTTTCTTCTTCGCCACGGTGATGAACGCGCCTTCGAGGTAGAGAGGCTCGACCAGACGGGCGGACAAATGCTCCACTTGCTCAGCGGTGGCCGCCGCGCCCTTCATCGCCAGACGAACTGCTGCGGGGCGCACCGGGCGGATCGATCCCACATCGACATCGGGCAGCGGTAATTTTTCATCGAAGGTCAGCCAAGGAGCACTTCCGGCGAGCAGACGTTCGCGGGCTTCCTCCACGGAGATCAATTCGGGAGCTTCCACGAGCTCGCCATCTTTGACCTCCACCACATAGAGGCGGCCACGTCTGGCATCCCCCACGACGCGATAGTCGGATTCTCCAACGCCGTCACCGGCCAAGAGCGACGACCACCCGACGAGTGGCACCCCGCGCGAAAGCGCCACGCCATGCGCGGCTGAAATCGCAATCCGCACTCCCGTGTAAGATCCGGGACCCAGCCCCACCACGACCAAATCCAACTCCCGCCCCACCGCCTCCAAGGCCGCCGAGAGCGGGCCGAACAATTGCGAGTTGTGCGATCGCTTGGATACGAAGGCGGACTCAAACACCACGGCACCGTCCTTCACCACGGCCAAACTGGCCCGCGTCGTCGAGGTCTCGATCGCCAGCACACAACGGCTCATTCCTCCGGCCTCCTTTCTTCGACCGAACGCCCGCCCTCAGGCAGCAGCTCGAAACTAAACCACCGTGCCGTGTCGGGCAGCAGTTGGGGAAACCGATCCGCCCATTCGACCACGATCACACCGTCCTCGTCAAAAAATTCATCCCAGCCCACGGACAGGATGTCCGCCTCGGTCTCCGCCCGATAAAAATCAAAGTGGAACACGGGCACCCGCCCATCCAGATACTCATGAACCAGAGTGAACGTGGGACTGGTCACCGATGCTTCCGATCCCATTCCGGCAACGATCCCTTTTGTGGCGTGGGTTTTCCCCGCACCCAGCGTCCCGCAAAGTGCGATCACGTCACCAGAACCGACCTCGCCTGCGAGTGCCCGCCCCCATTCCACAGTCGCCGACTCATTCGCCAAGGTCGTCACTTCGCCTCCTCCTGAATCTGAAAAGGATCCCAACCACCACCCTTGGCCACATTCCCGGACCCCGCTTCACCCGGAATCAAGCGCCCAATCTCAGTGAGCCCCAGCTTCGGAAAACGTTTCTTCCACGCGGTCATCACTCGCCCGACCTTGGTCCGTTCCACGGCGATCAGGAGTTCATAGTCTTCGCCATCTCCCCAGGCGGCGGACTCGTCGCAGCCTCGATGCCGGGGCAGCCGATCCATCGCCACCTCAAAGGCCAGGTCCGATGCCTTGGCCATTCTGGGGAGATCCCTTGCAAGGCCGTCACTCAGGTCCATCATCGCATGCACTCCTGCGCGACCCGCCAGCCACCGTCCTTCCTCCAGCCTGGGTTGAAACGTCAGATGCCGGCCGCCCAAGGATCCGCCGAGTCTCCCGGTCACCAGCAGCGCATCACCCGCTTGAGCCCCACTTCGGGAACGCCACTTCTCCGCCGCGACGTCTCCCTCGACGGCCACAGAGATCATCATCGCCAAACCCTTCGTCAATTCTCCGCCCACGACCGCCATTCCAAACTCCCCGGCCAATTTCTGCATGCCGCGATACATCGCTTCCAAACGCGCCACCTTCATCTCCTGCGGACAGACGACCGTCACCAGCGCATGGCGTGGCGTGGCGCCCATGGCGGCAAAGTCACTCACCACCCGGGCCAAGGCCTTTCGGCCAACCAGCTCGGGTTTCGTGCTGGGTTCAAAATGCACCCACTCGACCACGGCGTCCGTCTTCAACACCGTGCACCGCTTTTCACCCGGCGACCTGACGACCGCACAGTCATCGCCCGGACCCGCGATGACACTCGCGGTCGGCGCCAGCAGCCGAGTCAACCGTGCCACCACCGCATCCTCGCCCAAGTCGCCGACCGTCATAGCGAACCGTCCTCCAATAGCATCAACCCGATCAAGCTGATGGCGTTGAACCCCGAATGGATGACCATGGGCACGATCAGGCTGCCCGTCCGCTCGTAGACCCGGCACAGGAGCAGCGCCAGAATGACCAGCGGCACCAAACTCCCCACATGGAGGTGAACGAGGCCGAACAGCAGCGATGAACAAATCGCCGCGTAGGGACCCACCGTGTACTTTTTGAAGACGGGGTAGATGAACCCGCGAAAAAACGTCTCCTCGACCAAGGGCGCAATGAAGACCGCGAACACCACCATCATCCCCCTGACTCCCGGTTGATCGTTTTCCCGAAACGCCTGCACCGTATTCTGGGGTTCCAACCCTGTCCAAAACTGCTCCAACCAACCGCTCACCGCGTACGCACTCGCGTTCACCACCAGCACCACAGGGATCAAAATCATCAACCCCAAGCCGACCGCACGGGCCACGCTCATCCGCGTCAGCCCAAAGACCTCGCGTACGCTCAGCTGCCTAACGAAGCTCAGGTAGCCGATCAGCAGCGCCCACAGCGTCAGCATAAACACCGCGTTCGCCACCAGCGCCCCGACCGTCAGCTCGTCTGGCACCGCTTCGCCTTGGGCCGCCTCTGGACCTGCGGTTCCGTTCAGGCCGTAAAGCAGAATCATCGACAGCGCGGCCACCACGACGCCATCCGCGGATGTAAAGGCACTCGCGTCCACCCAGCTCCCGGGGCGCGGCTCCATGGCTTCCACCGGCTTGGCGACCCGCCAAATCCGGAAGGCCACGACCCCAATCGCCAACGCGATCCACGTCAGCGTGGCGACGTCCCGAAGGACACTGATGGAGGCCGCGTCAGGCATGAGCAGTTCCTTTGTCGGAAGACCGCCTCACTCAGCGCACCATTCCGGCCGGAAGGAAATACGGCACTCCGGGCCGCAACGAAATTCCCAATGATGCCCCCAAGTCCAGCTTCACCTCCGGACTCTGTTTTGCCGTGGCCGACATCAAACCGAGCGCATCGAAGAAATTCGTCTCCGTCCCATAGCGGACCACGGCGGCCCCCTTGGCTTCGCCCAGCTCCATCGCCAGCGCATACGCGTCTTCGATGTATCCCAGTTGATCCACCAGTTTCGCCTCCAGCGCTTGACCACCCGTCACCACCCGGCCATCCGCCACGGTGTTCTTCAGGGTCTGCGCCGGAACCTTCCGCGCTTCCGCCACGATGCCGAGGAACTTCCCATACATGTCATCCACCAACCCTTGAACGTAGGCTTTCTCATCCTCCCGCATCGGTCGCGCCCCGCTCAAGGTGTCCTTGAACGCTCCACTGGTGAATGTCTGCGCCTGCAGGCCGACCTTGCCGAACAAGTCGCTGTAATTCAGCCCCTGAATGATCACCCCAATGCTCGCGGTCAGCGTCGTCTCCGACGCCACGATCTTCGAAGCACCACATGCGATGTAGTAGCCGCCCGAGGCCGCGATGGAATCCATGTAAACGACCACCGGTTTCACCGCCGCCGTCTCCTTCACCGCCGCATAGATGATGTCCGATGCCGTCACCTCTCCACCAGGCGAATTGATCTTCAGGATGATCGCTTTCACCTCATCGTCCTCCTTCGCCTGCCGCAGAGCCCGCTTGATCTTGTCTACCATCGAGCTTCCCGATCCGCCGAGAAGACTCTCCGCCGCCATCGAGGTGATCACACCCTCGATGTCGATCTGGACGATCTTCGACTTCACTCCCGCCTCCGCTTTCTCGACCTGCGTCTCCGACATCTTCGGCGGGATGCGCACATCACTCACATCGACTGATCCCGCACTGATCAGGGCCAAAAATTGCAGGAAATTGAAGCCAATGCTCACCAGCAGCACGGCCACGACCGCCGCCAGCACGCATCCAAAAGTCTTGTTGTTCATCGCCAAAACCTACGTCGCCCATCCCGACCGCTCAACACGCAAAACCACCCCGACGAAACTCCTCTGCCCCGTCACTCCAACCGCCGTCGACCCCGCATCGCCTGAAACAGCGTCAGCTCGTCCACGTGGTCCAAGCCACCACCGGCCGGCATCCCCTGTGCCAACCGCGTGACGCTCACCCCATCCGCCGACCTCAGCAAGTCCTTCACATAGCCTGCGGTCGCCTCCCCTTCCACGTCAGAGCCCGTCGCCAGAATCACCTCTTCCGTTCCACGCTCCTTCACCCGCTTGGCCAAACCCACCAAGTTCAGGTCCTCCGGCGTCACATTGTCCAGCGGCGACAGCTTCCCACCGAGCACGTGGTACAGGCCCTCAAATCCTCCCGACCGCTCCAACCGCAGCACATCCGCCGCCTGCTCCACCACGCACATCAGCCGGTGATCACGCTTCGGGTTTGCACAAAGTTGGCAAGCCTCCCCCTTCTCGATGAAAAACCCGCACTCCCCACAAGCCTCCACCACATCCATCAGGGTCCCCAGAGATTCAGCCATCGGCACCAGTCGATCCCGCCCCGCCCCCATGAGCCAAAGCGCCAGCCTCTCCGCGCTCCGAGGCCCCAGCCCCGGCAGTCGTTTCAACTGCTGGATCAAACCCTGGACGGGCAATGGATAATCGAGCGCCGGCATCCCGCTACCTTGAACCACCCAAAGGCTTCAACAATCAGAAATAGTCCCTCGTCGATTCAATCCATCCACCTTCTACTGACTGCCACTCGGCACGTTCGTCACCACCGGAGGGTCTCGGTTCAGCACGTTTGTAACCATTGATTTTGCAACGCCCCCCGTTCGTGATGGATAATTGAACTGGTTGTAGGGGTCAGGAGGAGGCAACCAATCAACAAAAGCATCCGACGCAGAAACGAATGCCGACAATGGACGTTGCGAGATTCCGTGGACCAACCAGGCGGTTTTCTTGGGATCCAAATCGAACGCGTAGTCGAGTATCAACACTTGGTCACCGAGTTTTCGAACGGTTGGCCTGAGAATGCTCTTCGCATCATGCGTGGAGAGCAGAATGCCCGGTCGTTGATCGCCTTCAAGCTCGATGCCGAAGAACTCGCCGGCATAATCACTCGCGATGAAGTCATCCATTCCAGACCACACTTCCCCGCGCGCCCCAACGATCTGACGGATTGGTCTCTCCAAGCGGACCATGTACGAAACCGGAACGGCCTTGGGTTTGTCGGTCAAATTGACGAACTGATCGTAAATCCATTGGGCTGTGTTCTCCGGATTCTGCTGAGATCGGCGTATAACAGTCGTGCTGGGATCATTGTGAAACCTCAAACTGATCAACTGGGGTTCGGGAACCAGATCATTGGGAGTCGAAGATTGACTGCTCCTGATTGACCCTGCCATGGCCAGCATTGGCAGATGATCACTCCAAAGTTGCAATCCTCCAACAACGCCCAATTCCCCAGTTCGAGACAGGCCCACATCGGCCTCCCAGCGAAATCCCAAAGCGTCCGTTTGGTAGACCACGTCCTCGAAGGAACTATAGCGCCTGAGCGATATCGCCCTGAAAGGAATATCTGGACGGAATGGACCAAAGTTAACCCCTGCCGCTTGAACGGCAGGCAGGATGCCCGTACAAACATCACTGAGCGGGGGATCCGCGCGGACACGTCCATCCGGTGAGGCCGTTTCCACTGCGAATTTTGTGACGAGATAGCGAGCCTCCGCTGCCTTCAGCGAGATCTCATAGTTCGTCATCAATACCTTCGATTGCTTGTCGAAGTGAAGCCGTGGCGGAGATCGCTCGGACAAGCTTCTGACTTGTATGCACGCCACGGATCTGTCCGCGAGGTCACGGCCCTGCGGTGCCAACCAAAATACATCGTTGTCGAGAGAGAAGTACCCGTCTTCAGGAATGCTAATCTCTGCTCCATTTGAAGTCGTCAGCCCAGAAGTCTCAGACGGCAACTCGAAACACATCGACACTTTGAAGGTGGATGGCTCGCTTCCAGTGTTTACCAGCATGTCCACCATGCGACCACTCTTGACCGAATCTGTCGTCACGCTGAGACTCCGATCAACATATAGACTCTCACCAAATCGGCTCCCCGAGGCAATATAGTTTCGATAACCCAGGGATTCCACGCTCTCACCTGAGTTCTTCCGATAGGAGGTCATTGCCCAACTGATCACATCCTGCTTCTCACCTTCAATCCGCAGCCCAGGGAATCGTCCAACACAGCCTTCGACGGACACAGTCGCATCATCGTGGAACGTCCAAAGAGCCCCAGCATCATCGCGCAACGGCTTTGGAGGAGGGCTGTAGATTTCCGTGCGGGAAGGTATTGCCCGAACTTTCTGCACCACCTCCGCAGCAAACGGCTCGAACGATGATTCTCGCATTCGCGCTGTGTCCCACAGTGTCGAGGTGCCGTCTGCATGACCCAGCAATAGCATTGCGCCATCAGGACTGAACCTCATTGCGGAGACCGTGATTCGGTCAAAAGGGATCTTCGACACCCACTTTCGCTGCCTTAGATCACAAAGTGCTAACGACAGTCCACCCGTCGATGACTCCACCATGAAAGAAGCCGCGAGCGCGCCATCAGGAGACACCACCGTGCTCTCGCCATCGCCAACAGTTGCAAATCTTAAGCGCGAGTCTGGAATCGGGATGGAGTGAATCGTGGCTCCATCCTGACGCTGAAGAATTTCGAGTGACTTGGTCTTTTGGGAAACCAACAAATCGCCTTTGCGAAGCCATCCGACAAAAGCCTCACCATCCCGTCTCTCGAGAGTCTTCCCTGCCACACCGGTCTCCAAATCCAATTCGAGGCACAGGTCACGGCGCCAAAACACCGACCTTTGTTCACTCAGGGTTTCTTGCGACAGGCCTCTAGGGAACGATAACCTCGAAAGTCCAGGCAACGCCCGTACCACATCCGGATTCTCCAACCGCCTGAGAAAACACTGCCGGTCTTGAATCGAAATGATGGACGTTCCTTCAAATAGCGAGTGAATGTCGTTGTTCGCACACATCTCCATGTCTCGACCAATGGATGAGAATGCCAGCGAGTAGTCTTCCACAGCAACGTCAGAATCGGAAACGAACTTGGAAGACCACTTTGCAAATCCATAGTTGAACGAGCCCATCAAGTCATTCCCGTGGTTAGCGACGACAATTTTGGTCAGATTTGGAAATTCCGAACCCACCGTGAGTTTCTTGACCAAACGACCTTCTGGCAACGTCCACAGGAGTCCAAAATTGTGATCCCAGGTGACAACCGCCGAACCGTCCGGATAGAACTCAAACCCCTGCACTGGGCAATCGTGCTGAGTTTGCTTCACCGAAAACTCCATTCGTTCCCACCCCGAAGTCTTCCACCCACAGAATCCCGTATGTTCGATTCCGAACACGTGCCGCCCGTCGGGTGCATACGCACCGCCCTTTGCTCCTTCGCTCTCACTGTGCTCCACCACTCCCGTCTCCAAGTCCAAAGCACGGACCTCTTTTGATGTGGAGAGAAATGCGATCCGACTGTCGGGAGAAAACTCCGCGCATGTGATGCTATCGGAAACTCCTGCATACATGGATTCCCAGCCGCCGCGCGTTCGACGGAGGATTTCATAGCCATCCCAGTGGTAAACGATGGCCCACCGACCATCGGGCGACGTGTTGACGCTGGTGCCCGCCTCCTGGGGAGTGTCCTTCAGTTTAACGGGCTCAAACTCCAAAGATTCAGGACTAAGATGAAGGAGTTGGAGTGGTGCCGAGTCTCCGCCTGCAACCAAGATTCCATCATCCACCGCTGCTAGATATTGGCTCCCCTGTTTCACGTCGATCCATTCCAAAGGCATCGGCAACCGGTGCAACTCGGTCCCAGACGACGTCTCGATGATCCGAATGAACCCACGCCGCTCGATCTGCGTAAGCACGAAGACCAAATCAGACCTCGCTGAAAAATGAACCTCTTTGAAGTATTCTCTCTTCAAGGGCTCAAGTTCCCAAACCACGTCCCCGTTACCGAGCAGGTAACACCTCAATGGTCTTGAAGAACCGATGAACGATCCTTTGCTTCGTGGGTCCTCCCGCATCATGCCACACAGCATTTTTCCATCCCTCGACACGTCCCAAACGCCGCTTGCGTTCAGCCGTCTCACTCTGCGAGGGCCGGTCACCAAATCTCCGGTCTCCCATTCACACACAAATCCCCGTGAGTCCTGATAACTCGTTTCCTCGCAATAGAACCGACTCCCCGTTCGCCACAACATTCGTTTTGCGCTCCCAAAGTGCCCCAATCCAGCATCGCCCAACCGCCCGAGGTAAGAGGGGTGAGGATCAGGCAACGGCAGCTCAAGTTCACCGCCTTGGGCTGGAGGGAGGACAGATAAGAGGGCAATCCATGAGCCCACCATGATGCATTGGAAACGATTCATATTTTTCGATTTAGGGATGGCTCATTTCAAAAGCTCTAGGTTTTGCGACTTCACGGCTGAAGACGAACGGCCACCATCTTGGCGACGCCATTTCTCAAAAAGGTGCAGAGAATGATCGCCCCACGATTCGACGAAATGAATTCTTGGGCCTCTTCTACACCTCGCGGTTTCTTCCCATTGATGGCCTGAAGTTGATCCCCAACCATAACCCGCGACGCTTCGCCCTCCTTTAGTTCCTTGGTGACAACGATGCCCTTGGTGTCTTGCGCAAGCCCCAACTGTTTCCTCAGCGCTGCGGTGGCATCAGCGACAAAAAGACCCGGAGCAATCTCCACTCCCTGAGAAGTCTTCATTTCCACGCTTGCTTCCGGCGGGAGTCCCAAAACAGCATCCAATTCAAGTTCGGCCCCCTTGCGCCAGACGGAAAACCGAACTTCTGATCCTGGTTGAAGAGAAGCCAATGCCATCCGTAGTCTCGCCTCAGAATCCGTCTTCACCCGTCCGACCTTCAGAATCACATCCTCAGCATGAAAACCCGCTTCCTCGGCTGCGGTCCCTAACTCTACTTGGGTCACCACCACGCCGTTCTTCAGGCTCTCCGCTCCGATCTGCTTCGCAACGACCCGATCCAGTGGAATCATGTGAATCCCCAGATAGCCGCGCAGCACAAAACCGTGAGTCAACAAATCATCGGCAATCTTGAGCCCCAAATTCACAGGCACAGCAAACCCAATATTGTCCCCCCAATGCCTGCCGGTGTTGATCCCTATCACACGTCCCAGCCCGTCAATCAGCGGACCGCCGGAGTTTCCCGGATTGATAGCGGCATCCGTTTGGATGAAATCCTCAAAGCCGCTATCCAAGATGCCGACAGAGCCACGGCCCACCGCACTGATAACGCCCATGGTAACGGTTTGCTCCAATCCAAACGGACTCCCCAAGGCCAGAACCACGTCGCCGGACTCGCATAGAGAACTGTCCCCCAAGGTTACCACCGAATGGTCCGCACCTTCGATGTCCAATACGGCAATATCTGTCGCGGCGTCACTGCCAACAAGTTGTGCCGCCAGTTCTTGCTCATCTCCCCGAAATCTCACCCGAATCTCCTTCGCTTGGTCGATTACGTGGTGATTCGTCAAAATGAGTCCATCAGGGGTTAAGACAAAGCCCGTACCGCTCCCCTCCTCGAGCTCACCATCACTTTCGTCGCCCTCCTCTGGACGACGCTTGGGAATCAAATCGAACTCAGATTCCTCCTCATCAGGCCCAAACACGCGCCCGGGCCAGTCCAACGCTCGGCGGCGCTTCACAATGATCGTCACCACACTGTCCCGAACCTTTCGAATTGCGCCCGAAAAACTGAAGGGCATCGCGCCCGGATCAGTCGGGCGCCCTTCATTCACGACAACGCGCTCGCTCAGCCTCGAACTCTCTCCACTCGCATTCGACTCGCAATGCAACAGGCCTCCTGCAAACAACGCCAATCCGAGCACGCGAAGTAGAGGCGAATGGGTTGGCTGCATTCGGAAAGAGGTTCTCGGGAAGATGATTTGGATTGAATGCTTCAGATTCGAGTCTCAGCCAGCGAACCGATGCGAGCTTTTTAAGCCAAGGCCGATGCCTTGATCAAGTCAGATTTGCAAGAGTACTCAGATAATGTGAGGCCCCAGAGGCAGGGGAAATGAGTGTGAGAGGGCAACGGACGAAGGTTGGTGGGGAGTCCATTGAGTCATGTCCCGCCTTGGACATGACCGGCAATGAAACCATCGACCAGATCGCAAACCCCGCACCTTGCCTCCCAAAGAACCGTCAACAATCAAAAATCATCGCCCGGCAAGCCCAGGAACCCCACCGGAGGCGCGCCTCACCCGCCCTTCAGCGACCGTGCGTGCTTCGCGCCCTTCGAGGGCTTGGCTTCCACGCCTTCGGGACTGGCATCCTTTTGCGCTTTCTTCACCATCTCGATGAAGTATTCCAACGGAGCGTCCTCTTCCCCTTCGACCTTGGCTTTTTCAAAGCTTTTCAGCGACTCCTTCAGGTCCCCCTTGCGGAACTGAACGACGCCCTGCCAAAAGGCATCCCGGGCTTTCGCGGCCTTTTCTTTCAGCCCTCCATGGATGGAGAGAACCTCGTAGACCTCGCTAACCTTACCCTCGCGCTCGACAAACACCATCTCCATGGGCCTCACCTCCAGCGCCTCCTTGGCCTTGGAGTACGCCTTGGCGTCCATCAGAATCCGGCTGCCGTAGGCCGTGTTCAGAGAGCACAACCGATCGCTGAAGCCCACCGCATCGCCCACCACGCTGAACGACTGGAAATCATCGTACCCGTAAAGACCACTCACCACGCTGCCCGACGCCAGGGCCAATCCAAACCTCGCCTTCTCTTTCCAGCGTTCTTCAATCTCTTTCGCCAAGTCGACCAATGACTTGTTCATCGCCAAAGCGGCAATGGCGGCTTCCGAGGCATGCTTTTCCGACTCCATGGGGAACCCAAACACCCCCCGGACACGTTGGGCATTGCAGGAATCCAGATAGCCGTCATTGAGCACCAGCATCTCCGAAGCGCGCTTTTGAAAATACGACACACAGGCTTCAAACTCGGATGCCTCCATCTCCGCTGCCAAGTCGGCGTAATTCAGCAACCGAATCGTCAAGACCGTCACCTCACGCCGACTCGTCAGATCCGTGGGTTGAATCTCGCGCGCCAACTTTTCAAATCCCTTTGAGGTCAGACGGCCCACAAAAAAGCTGTGCAGCAGATGCCTCCGCACACCACTCAATCCGCTGCTGGCCGCCATGCCGATGCAGCAGGCAACCACGACAGCAATGATGCCTGAAAACGGCTCAAACAGGACCCCATTGAAGGCCAGTGCCGCGGACAGAGTGACCGTGAGGAAGGACATCCCAATCATGAAGGCAATCCGCCTCCACTGGGACAGCACCTCAAGCCCAATCCACGCGCTGGCAAAAGCCATGACCGTGTAAAACGCATACTGCAGAGGCACATTCATCGACACGCCATCAGCCGGCAGCACCAGCATCCGCTGCATCGTCGCGGCGATCCACTCCTCCATGCCTGGGAACACGCCCATTTGGTAGGCAACGAGCAGCGGTACCGACACCACCACTCCAATAAACAAGGCCACTGCGCGATTACGCTCCATGAGATTCAGATTCCGGGGTTTGTGAAAAAGGCGCATTCGGTTGGTCACCGCTGCGATAGGAAGCCACCACAAGGTCGCTCAAAAAACGATCAGGCTGCGCAATGGCGTCAGCGCCAATGACAAAGCTCTTCCGACCCGAGCCACGGGCCACGAGTTGCAGGCCAAAGGGAAAGTCCTTGAACAGCTTCTCACACAGAGGCCCCACCGTACTGCCCTCACGAGTCGCCCGCGCCAAAATCTCATGAATCGCGTCGGGCTCAAAGTGAAGCGTCAGGCCGTGCTCCTCCATGAACTGCGTCGCGAAGGCGAGCACTTCCTCCGCCCGACCATCCGAATGCAGGGAAGCCGCCTCCACACGGCACCGCTCTAGAGCCCTCTCGGCATCGTCGATCAATTCCGCATTCACCGTCAGGAGGGGCAGGCCCAGACTCGGCAACTCAAACTTGAATTCGCGCAGCACCTTCTCCCACGCCGTCACCAACCCCCGGGCTCCGGTCTTCTCCTTCTCAGCCACTGCCGCCACACGCCGCATCGCGTCGTCCTCGAAGGCCGCTTTGATTCCGTAGGCGGCAAACTCCCGCTCATACTGGCGAATCAGACTCCCCTCGGAGTTCTTCATGATCGCAAACAGATCATCTGCGGAGAGCTCATCGCAGACCACCCGCACCGGCAAGCGACCGATGAACTCGGCCTCAAAACCGTAGTCGATGAAGTCCCGTGTCTCCGACTTCCGCAAAATCTCGCCTGCAGTCTCCTCGCGTTTGGCAGGCGCACCAAATCCGATGCTGCCCTGCTTGGCACGCTTCTCGATCAGTTTGTCCAAACCCGAGAAAGCGCCGCTGACGACGAACAGAATGTTCCGCGTGTTGATCGTCTCGCGCCCGGTCCGTCCCTTGCGCGTGTCGAACATCATCTGCATCTGCGAGCGCATGTCATTGGGCGCATACAGCGGCACCTCGGTTTCTTCCATCAGCTTCAGCAGCGTCGTCTGCACGCCGCGCCCGCTCACGTCGCGGCCACCCGTGCCACGAGAGGCCAGTTTGTCGATCTCATCGATGTAAATGATCCCGTGCTCGGCCAGCGGCACGTCCCCATTGGCCTTCGAAACCAAGTCCCGCACCAGATCATCGACATCGCCGCCGACGTAGCCCGTCTCGCTGAACTTCGTCGCGTCCGCCTTCACAAACGGCACGCCAATCAGCTCGGCGATGTGCTTTACGAGGTAGGTCTTCCCCACACCCGTCGGCCCCACAATCAGGACGTTCTGCTTGGAAAACTCGAGACGCTCGGTGCTGTCCTGTTTGCGATGTTCCTCCAGCATTCGCGCGTGGTGGTAGTGATCGCACACCGCCGTCGACAGCACCTTCTTTGCCTCATCCTGACGGATCACGAACCGGTCCAAGTGCGCTTTGATCTCCGCCGGTTTGTATCGAAACTCAAAATGCTTCCCGCGCTCCTCCTCTTGAGCCGCCTCATCCGGCAGGTCCTTCGACGGCTCCCCCATCTGGATGCCCGGACCTTCCATCTTCGTGAACAGCACCTGCCCTCCGAGGCTGTTCTTGATGAAATCCTCCAGCTTCCGGGTGATTTCTTCCGGGTTGGATGGCGATGGAGGAGGGTCCTTTGGCGTGTCGCTCATGTGGACCGGAACTGTTCCCCGCCCCCGCCCCCCTGACAAGCCCGAAGTCCGGGGAGGTGGAAGGAGATGCGAGATCAGGGATGGGTGATGGACTGATCCATGCCGCCCTCTCCCACGGCCTTCGAGCATCCTGCCTCTACGGTCCGGTGTTTGTGAGGTCTTCGGCCAGAAAACCGATCAGATTGCAGAGCAGATACGAGTCGATTGAATCCTTGAAGGCCTTGGCCTCATCGAGCTCCTGCTGTGCCGTCCTTCCCTCGTTGAGATGAATGGCACCGGGAGGATGGATGGATCCTATCATGAGACTCTTTCGGAAATCGCCGTCCATGAAGGTGATTTTGTAGAGCGGAAAATCATCACCGAAGTCACCGCCAGGATTGTCTTCTGGAATTCTCTGGATCAAGGCCTTCACATATTCTCCAACATTCTTCGAATTTTTGACCGTGCCATGAATGGGAACTGGCTTGGCATTGTCGGCCTCCGGCTTGGGCAAGTAGGCTGCCTTTCCGGTGTCGAAGTCAACGCGAAGAGCGTAGTCCACCGACCATCCGTCAGTGTATTCGACCGTGAGCTCCGAGGCTCGAGAGAATACGGTCAAAACGAATGGCGCGAAGAGAAACAAGGTTTTCATAGCGCGAACGTAATAGCTTTGACAACGGCGGGAAGGAAGCCCGGATTCAAGGAAGAGTGCCGTCGCCGCTTGCCACTAGCGACTTGTACTCCGTTCCTTTTCTTTCGGTTTAGCTCTCCATCGAAATGTCTTCGACCCTTCCATCCTCATCGAATGAGACGCAAAGCACGTAATCGGTCGCGTCTCCCGGCAGTGTAAAATCCAACATGTCGCAATCGTCATCCTCCTCGAATTCAGAGCGCAGAACGAGTGCATCTAGAATCCTCTGGGGCTCTGGACTGGCTGTGCCGAAGTGCTTCTTCCAGTATGAGGGAGCTAGCTCTTCAAGGTGGTGAGACACAAACAACGTCGCACCAAACTCGTCATCTTCCGTCCCATATGCGGATTTGATGGCAGCCCGTGCTGCTTCTGTTCGCTTCTGTATGTCGCTTTCGTCTAAAGGCATCGTGGGAGGAGTTTTCTGGAGAACTAGTTGATGAGAAACAATTCTGTCGAGTGCGTCAACAGCGCTATATCCGACAGTTTTGTCGAGTACCAACGGAGCGTTCGGCCAGGGGGTGTCGGTTTTTGCTCCTATGTGCGTCATATTCCACCGTGAAATGATCGCCGGGAGAGACTCTGGCAAGGCCAGAGTTTGGCGTCCCTTTCACGCAGAAAGGCACGCATATTTGTCGTGCAGGCGGACTACCGGAGTCTCCCCCACCTCACCTGCACGCTGCAGGCGGACCTCCGGAGTCTCCCCTCCTCCATCTGCACGACGACATCGCGCTCCGGGAATCCCTGGACTGCGGCAACCTGTTGCCGCTCTCCCGAGGCCAGCCTGCTGGCCGTTCCCGTAGGCGAAGTCGACAGACCTCGATCCCTCTCGACGACCGCTCCACCTCCAATGCCGCTCGCGTTCTGGCCAACGCGCCTACGCTCCGCGCACGAGCCGCACAGCGACGTGGTCGACGCCGGGGAGGATGCGTTTGCGGAGCTCGAGGGTGACGCGGATGGCGCCGAACTCCCGGAGGACCACAGCGGCCATCTCGGCGGCCAGGGTTTCGATGAGGTGACGGGGACGCTCGGCTGCGAGGGCCTTCAGGCGGTTGGCCACGGCTTCGTAGTCGATGGTTTTCGCGATCTCGTCGCCCATGGCTTCGAAGGACTTTGCGACCTCCATCCCCACATCGACCGACAGCACCTGCCAGTCGGCGCGTTCCTCATCGGGCACGCCGATGCGCACCGGCAGGTCCATGCCTCGAATCCAAATCTCATTCGTGTTCACGTTCATCGATCAGAGATACAGTGGGCACGCCGCTCCATCAAACCAACTGCTTTTCCAAGCAGGCATCCAAGAGCAGCCTCGTCGGGGCATTGAGATCCATTTCCAGCGCCTCGCCTGGGGTCACCCACGTCCATTCTTCCGCCTCATCGTTGAGCCGCACTGCATCTTCGGGGCCTTCGTATCGGGCCACATAGTTCATCAGCAAAAAATGGGCCGAGCGCTCGAACTCCGGCGGCTCGATGCAGTCCTGCACCAGCACGAAGCGCACGTCCGACACCTCAAGGCCGGTTTCCTCCCGAAGCTCGCGCCGCAGAGCCGCCTCACTCGACTCACCTCTCTGAATTTTTCCACCCGGAATCCCCCAACGGTCGCTCCACTTGTGGGTGCGCACGAGGAGCATCCGGCCCGCGCCGTTCAAGATCAAGGCCCCGACCGTCGCCACCGGAAACACGTCGCTGAAACGCGGGGCGTCACCAATCACCTCCGCCAGCCGGTTCAAGTCCGGCAACAGCAGGTCAGGACCTGCCTCCAAAAGCGCCTCCACCGGCTCATAGCGCGACGGAGTGGCCACCATCATCACCTTAGCGGCCTTTCCGGCACCCACGTCGTGGGACATATCCCCCGCAAAAAGCGTCTCCGACGGATCGGCGTTCCATTCCTCCAGAAGACCCGGCAGCTCTGCCTGCTTGTCCAAAACGCCCGCCCAAATCACCTCAAACCGATCGAACACACCCATCGCCTTTGCCTGCACCTCCACATGGGCGCGGGGCGCACTGCTGCAAATCGCCAGGCGCCTCCCGGAACCTGCCAATTTTTCCAAAAGCGCCACGCGTCCGGGAAACAAACTCACCGCACTTGGATCGTCTGAGGGGAAATGCCTCAGGTACGACAGCAGCAAATCCCCGAGCGTCGCCTCAGGCCACCGCTCCTTGAAAAAATCCTCCAAGGGCAGTTTGAACTGAGTCCGAAAAATCTCCTCCGTTAGAGGCTCGCCACCCAAGTCCTCACTGATGCCCTTCATGGCCGCCAGCACGCCCGGCATGTCATCCACCAAGGTCCCGGACCAATCAAAAACAACGTTGCGGATCATACGAGAAAATGGAAAACACCTACAGCATCAAGAGAACCGGAATGGGGACCAACGTGCCCGCGTCCGCCCAGAACCGGTACGCGGCCTCGCTCATCGACTGCCGCCGCGAGTGAACCACCGCCAAGGCAACCAATCCCAGAACCATGGCCATCGACATGCCCGTCAGCCGATCCCAAGCCAGGCCCGACATCGCCAACCCCAGTGTCAGTGAAGCGACACAGCCACCCAGCCAAAAAACGCCCTGATGCAACTGCGCTGCAGCGGCGACCCGTCTCGCATCGCC
>CAXBNA010000074.1:0-26311 GCA_963976915.1 uncultured Verrucomicrobiales bacterium | reverse complement strand
CCGTCACCGATGCGTCGGCTGGTTCGTCCGTTCCTGCCGGCCAGGCCTTGCCTGAAACGTTCCATTGCTCGTCACTCCCCGGCGTCGCCCGGCGGACTTCCAGTTTCAAGGTCACCCAGGTGTCGCTCTCCCATTTGAACGGGGCATGGGCGATCACTTCGTCGCCCTTCACGATCTCCAGCCGACGGTAAGGCACATTGAGGATCAAGCGATGACCGCTCATCCCGTGGACGCTCACGCCGAACCTCGGGTAGCTACGACCGACCTTGCTGGCAAAAATGTTGGCCTGGATGCTCGCCTCGCCTGCGGCCGAATCACCGAGCTGCGCGCTGGCATCCGTGATCGGATTAGCCCCGATCACGAGCGCCTTGTTGCCGTCCTTGGCCTGAATCTCAATCGTGCCATCCACCACCAAAACGCTGTCCGGTGGCTCGCCCTCCGCCCAGTCATCGAACTTCAGCGACGTTGACTTCATTTCCTGCGCTGAAAGCGTGGAAACGGTCACCGCTGCTGCCAGCGCACCCCAAAAACTCAATCTCGTCGTCATTCCCATTGGACCAATCGGAACAGCCTCAGCGGACCGGTTCTTTCATCAGGGCCAGCGCCTCGAGGGCCGATGCGTCCTTGTGAACCACCGCCTGCATGCTTCGGGCAATCGCCGCCGGATTCGGGTGCTGCCACACGTTGCGACCAATCGCCACGCCCGACGCGCCGCCCGTCATCGCATCCTCCACCATCTTCAGGAGGGCCGCGTCGTCATCCAAGGCTGCGCCACCCAGGATGATCACCGGAGCCAGACTCTGCTCCACGATGGATTGAAACGTCTCGGGCGTCGCATCGACTGGATACGGCGTTTTCACCACATCCGCCCCCAGTTCCGACGCCAAGCGCACGGCGAACTTGATCTTCTCCACGGTGTAGTGCTCCGGCTGGCCCAGGCCAACCGGCAGAGCCTCCACGATCACGGGCACCTCGGAATCCAGACTCATGCTGATCAGAGCAGCGCACTCCTGGAGGCTGATCCGCTCGTTCTCCGCACCGGGATAAAGCATGTTCATCACGGCATGCGCACCGATCATCTCCGCTTCCTCGATCCCGAAGCACGCCGTGCTACCAGCGCCGTCGCCCGTCAAACGGGTGTTGTAAACGTCGGTCCGCAGGCAAATCCCCTTCCCCAGCGTTTCTTCGGTGAATCGGAGCGCCAGCCCGAGATTCATCACGTAGCCATCCACAAAGGGATGCGTCTTCTCGATCATCTCCATCGGATTGGCCAAGCCCGGCACTGGAATCGCCACGCCATGATCGATCGGCAGGATGACGGTCTTACCGTTGCGGAAAAAAGTATCGATGTTGTCTTGTCGGCTCATGATAAGGTCTTGAAGACATGGCCGGAGATGCTTCCCCTGTAAAGCGGGAGAATCAGTGGGGCTCTGGCCGAGCGCTGGTCCCGTCGTTGATCGGACAGCCGATGAACCTCAGATCCATCCTTTGCTCCGATAGAACCACGTTCCGATGAACTCGTGGAGCCAGTCGCGAAATTGGATGAGCCCCTCGGCTCCGGGTGGATGAAACCAGTGCAGGGCTCCGAGGCGCATGTGGCTGCTGAGGTAGTTGCAGGGAATCGCCAGCGTCGGGACGCCTGCCTTCTCAAACGTGGCATGGGCGCGCGGCATGTGACCGGCGGAGGTGATGAGGCCGATCGATTTCCAGTCTTTCTCTTTCACCAGAAGGGCCACTTTCTCAGCTTCATCCCGGGTGTTCTCGCAGATGCCCAGCGAGTGGATCTCCAGACCAGTGATCCCCATTTCCCGAAGCAAGGCCGCGACCTCATCCGCCTCGGAATGCCACTCAGGATCGCCTCCGTAGGCACCGCCTCCGAGAACCAGATGCGGGATCTCGTGGCGAGTGGCGAGGACCAGTGCGGTGCTGACGCGATCAGAGCCGCGTTTGAGATGGATGCCGGAAGGCTCCTTCGGTGCGGGCTCGATCCCTCCCCCAAGGCAGACAATGACGTCGCAGGCCGCAATGGATTCTGGCGCCGCCGCGGGAAACTGCTTTTCCAAATCCACCAGCAGTACCGAAGGCAACGGCATGCAGGCCACCGCCGTCAGCACCACCCAAGCGAGGAAGAAGGCGGAAGACGCGAGCCAGCGACGCCGAATGGCAGAGACGCACCACCCCAGGCTGAGGACAATCCAGACGATCGAGAGCGGTTCGATCCAAGGAATAAGACTTCGGAGCATGCAGAATCAGGTTCAATCCTCCGCACGCTGGAGTTCGGGGGCCGACTCCGGCAATCGCACGGTGGGTTCGCCCTTGAGATAGCCCAAAGAGACCAAAAAGCGATCCATTCTGTCGGTCGCGACTTCCAGCCAGGGAGCGTCATTGAAGAAGCCATGCGCCTGATTCTCACCGAGCCACAAGTCCGCCTTCGCTCCCACTTCCTTCGCCTTCTTCACATACTCGGTTCCGTGCTCGGCCAGCGCGTCAGCCGTGCCGAAAAAGAGAATCGAGGGCGGAGTGTCCTTCGCCAAATACTGCGTCGGCGAGATCGCCTCATTGATGCGTTTTCCCTCGGCATCCAAAATGTCCCGGTCGATCAAGCCAAGATTCAGAGCAGGATTGAAGAGCAGCATCGCGTTCGGCTTGGCAGAAATGCTGAGATCGTCCGCCGGGTCATCGAATCCCGGCAGCAAGGCCACCGCCGCCGCGAGATGCCCCCCGGCGGATCCGCCACCAGAAATGACCTTGTCAGGATCGATCCCGAGATCGCTTGCATGCGCCCTGACCCACCGCATCGCGCTCTTGGCATCCTGAACGCAGAACTCCGGCGTCGTCCCGTGAGTGCCCGACACCCGGTAGTCAGCACTGATGGCCACGATGCCCCGGCTGGCTAGGTAGTCCGATTGCCGCGCAAACTGGCGATACGTGCCGCCCCTCCATCCGCCCCCAAAAAAGAACACGACGCAGGGCCGATTCTCCCCGTCCTCAGCAGGACTCCACACATGGAGCGATAACTCTCCCTGCGGTGTGGTCTTGTAAACAACCTCCTCCGTCCGGGTTTCAGTTGCCGTCAGGTCCGGCTGCTTGTCCCAGCGGTCCGGCTTTTTGGGGGCCGATTGTGCCGCCGCAGGCATCGTGGAACACAAGACGAGAATCAAGCTGGGGATCAGTCGCATAGGCCAAGTGGACGAGGCTGCCTTGGTGCCTCTTTCACTGAATGTCTCATTAACGTGAAAGCGCAATGCTTGCGTTTCCCGCACAAGCAGGCTGATTGTCCGCCAATGACGCGTATTTTCAGTGTGATGGTGGCCGGAATCGGAGCCGTCGGTTCTTTCGGACTTGCCGCCGAAATCGAGGTTCCCCGCATCCATGATGACCGGATGGAGGTGACGCTGTTCGCCTCCGAGCCCATGATCGTCCATCCGATTGGGACGACGGTCGACTCCCTTGACCGGCTGCTGGTCATCGAAAGCCACACGCACTTTCGCACGCCCGAGTGGACAGGACCGAAGCATGACCAGATTGTCATTTTGGAAGACACAGACTCGGATGGTCGCGCCGACAAACGGACGGTCTTCTTCGATCAAACCGACGCCACCATGGACATCGCCGCGATGAGTGATGGCTGGATCTATCTGGCGACACGCAACGAAATCCTCCGGGTGAAGGATGCCGACGGTGATGGAAAGGCCGAGAACGTGGAGCGCCGTCTCGTCTGGCTGGAGACGACGGGCGATCATCCGCACAACGGGCTGTCCGGACTCGCGGCCGATGGAAAAGGCGGATTCTATTTTGGCATGGGTGAGAACCTCGGGGCACCCTACGTCCTTGAGGGAAGCGATGGCACCACCTTTGAGGGTGGTGGAGAAGGCGGCCACATCTGGCACTGCAAGCTGGATGGAGGATGGCTCAACGAGATCGCCACGGGATTCTGGAATCCCTTTGGCGTCTGCGTGGATACCTGGGGCAACGTGTTTGCCACCGACAATGATCCAAGCTCGCGCCCCCCCTGCCGCCTTCACCACGTGGTTGTGGGTGGCGACTACGGATTCGAGTACCGCTATGGCCGAAGCGGGCTTCACCCGTTCATCTCATGGAACGGCGAGCGCCCCGGGACAATGCCCATGCTCGCAGGAACCGGCGAAGCGCCATGCGATGTGGTGTTTGTCCGGCAGCACGAGCACGAAGCCTGGCGCGGCTTGTCTGGTCCTTGGGTTGGTTCGCTGCTGGTCGCCTCGTGGGTCGATCACCGAATCGAATCCTACCGCCCGGTCCCCGAGAACGGAGGCTTCCGAGCAGAAAAACAAGTGCTGTGTGAAGGAGGCGCCGACTTCCGTCCCGTCGCGTTGGCCGAGTCCAGCGATGGAACCATGTTCGTGACCGATTGGGTCAAACGAAACTACGAGACCCATGGATTGGGGCGAATTTGGAAAATCACCGCTCGGGAATCCTCACAGGTTCTCGCAACGAATGAGTCACCGCCTCCGACCACCGACATCGCGAAACGAGTGAGTCAGATTCGCACCGGGCCTGCACCCTCAGAAAAGGACGCACTCGCATGGCTCGTCGAAACCGATCCCCACCTCTATCATGCGGCCATTCAGCGGCTCAGCCGGGAACCTCCCTTGTGCAAACAAATGGCTTCCGGATGGATGCCTGAGATGCGACAACGACTCGGCCTGCTGCTCGCCACGCGGCGCGGCATGAAGCGTGAAGGCATTCCTTCGAAGGACATGCCCACTGAATTTGTCCTGATGGTCGAGCGCTCTCTCACTGACATCGAACCGTGGGTCGTGATTGAGGCGCTGCGATGGATTTCCGATGACCGGATTCTCCGATTCCAATCCCGCGTCGAAGATCTCATCAACCGCCCCAGCATTGACGCCGACACGCTGATTGCGGCCATGACCACGCTGGCGCGGCTGACGAGTGAGGATGGAGCCCTCGTGGAAAAAGATCTCGTCCAACAGGTCAAGAAGCACCTCCTACAGCCGGACCTCGACCCCGAACAGCGCCGGGGATTGCTCGCCCAGCTCCCCGAGTGGGGCGGGCATCTCACTGCGGATCAGATGGGGCCGCTGATCAAGCAGGCAGAAGGCGAAACGCGTGTCTGGATGGTTCACTACCTGGGACTGCTCAAGGATGATGCTCGAAACGAAACGCTGAGGAACCTCGCCAACAGTTCGACCGAACCACCGGAAGTGAGACTCGCGGCGCTCACCCATCTCGATGCTGCGCCGGAGGATGCCGAGTTGCTCCAAACATCGATTCATTCCCAAGACCCACTGTGGATCGCCACCGCACTCACCGTGTTCTCCGGCATGCCCCTGCCCCGGTCCGCTCTGGATGCAGTCCAGCAACTGGACGACCTGACCTGGCACAACGAAAAAGCACGTCTGACAGGGGAGCCTTTTTTCAGTCCCGGACGCCCGGAGGTCACCGACCCGGCGGCCTGGGACGCCATGCTCAGACAGCTTGACGGAAAACCGGATGCCGCCCACGGCAAGCTCGTCTTTTTCTCTCCAAAGTCGGGTGGCTGCGCCGCCTGTCACCGATACGAGGGTCTTGGGAGTGGCGTTGGCCCTGATCTCAGCGAAATCCACCGGCAGGCTAAGCCCTTGGCCATTCTTCATTCCATCCTCCAACCGAGTGCCAATGTTGCTCCCCAGTACGAGTGCTTTGCCATCACAACGACCAACGGGCAGTCGCTCACCCTTTTCCGAGTGGGAGAAACCGGTGGCTCGGGCACCTACCTGGACCTCGCAGGGAAAACCATCACCCTCAAGATCGAGGAGATCGGGAAACGCGAATGCCTCCCTGTCTCGATCATGCCCGAAGGTCTGGCTTCCCGACTCACAGACCGTGAGCTCCGGGATCTCGTGTATTTCCTCTCCCATCCTGAGCCGACTGGCGAGTAGGCTCGACCAGGGGCAGAGCTCCGTATCTCAAATCGCCAGAGTTGCGCAAGCCCTGCAATATGGCCTTCCTCCTTGCGTTCCCATTGTTCGCTCTCGTTTCACCCCAGCCTGCCTCCATGAAGCATCTCCCATTCCCACTGCTCCTTCTTGCATCCCTCGCCCTGACCCTACCGGGCCTCGCATCTGCTGACTTGGCGTCCGTCGTTGCGGATTCTGGCATCCAAGGCGGCTTCATCGCCCACATCGGCACCCCCTCCGCTGAAGAGACCGCCTCACTCCGAGTGAATGATCGCTTTCAAGTCCAGGGTTTGAGCCGGGACAGCAGCGTGATTTCTTCAGGTCGTGAATCCCTTCTCAAATCGGATGCCTACGGCAACGTCGCCATCGAGGAATGGAAGGGCACCACCCTGCCCTACATCGAGAATTTGGTGAATCTCCTCGTCGTTGAAGATGCGGCTTCTGTTTCCGAAGATGAGATCCAGCGCGTCCTCACTCCCCATGGTGTCGCCATGGTCCGCGACGGTAACGGCTGGAAGAAAACCACCAAGGCACGTCCCGCCGAGATGGACGACTGGACGCATTACTACTACGACGCCCGTGGAAACACGACCTCCCAGGACAGCCTCGTCGGCCCTCCCGAGCGCCTGCAGTGGGTCGGCAGCCCCCGCTGGAGCCGGCACCACGACCGCATGTCCTCCGTCAGCGCCATGGTCTCTGAGGCTGACAAAGTCTACTACATCATGGATGAGGGCTCGCGCATCTCCATCCTCTTGCCCGCCAAGTTTGCCGTCATCGCTCGCGATGCCTTCAATGGCACCGTCCTTTGGAAAAAGCAGATCCCTGAGTGGAGCACCCACCTCTGGCCGCTCAAGTCCGGCCCCACCCAACTCACCCGACGCCTCGTCGCCGCCGGTGGGAATATTTTTGTCACCCTTGGCATCACCGCGCCCGTCACCTGCCTTGATGGCGACACGGGCGAGGTCGTCCACGAGTTCCCCGAAACCGAAGGTGCCGAGGAGATCATGGAGCGCGACGGCGTGATCTACGTCCTCGTCAATGAAGATGCCGCCCGCCTGAATCGCGAGTTTGCGGTCAAGGAGCAGAGCGACCAAAAGCGCGTCACCACGGAGTACAATTGGGACGGCAAGAAGCGCACCCTCTTCGCCATTCAATCCGATTCCGGGAAGGTTCTTTGGAAGCACGAAGACAAGATCGCACCCATCACGCTCGTCACGGATGGAAAGCGCGTCGCCTTCCACAACGGCGACGACATCGTCTGCCTCGACGCGACCACGGGTCAGCCGAAGTTTGCCGGGCAACCAGCCAAAAAGCGTGACCTTTACGAGTTCAACTACGGCCCGCGCATCCTCCTTCACAACGACGTCATCCTCTACGCAGGTGGAGATGGAGCCATGCGCGCCCTCAATGCCGACACGGGAGCCAGTCTCTGGGATGCCTCGCATGAAAAATCCGGCTACCGTTCTCCCGAGGATCTCATCGTTGCCCAGGGCCTCGTCTGGAATGCAGGCACCCTCAGCGGAAACCAGACCGGAGAGTTCACCGGGCGCGATCCCTTGACCGGTGAAGTGAAGAAGCAATTCATCCCCGACGTGCCCGAAGGCACCTACTGGTTCCACCACCGCTGCTACCTCGCCAAGGCAACCGAGAAGTTCATCATGCCCTCCCGCACCGGCATCGAGTACGTCGATATGGAGAAGGAGCACTGGGATCTCAACCACTGGGTCCGCGGAGCCTGCCTCTACGGTGTCATGCCCGCCAACGGCCTCACCTATGCCGGCCCTCACAACTGCGCCTGCTACCCCGAGGCCAAGCTCGACGGCATGAACGCACTCGCCTCGAAAAACGTTCACCCTTTGCCAGAACCCACGCCCGACAGCGCGCGCCTTTTGAAAGGACCAGCCTTTGATCAACCGGTCGAAGAGACCGACCCGTCTGCCAACGACTGGCCCACCTATCGCGGCAACAACGCGCGCGGCGGGTACTCCAATCAAGATCTCGCCGAGAACCTCGACAAGGCTTGGGAGATCAAGCTGGGAGGCCCGCTCAGCACCATGACCGTCGCAGACGGCCAGGCCTATGTCTCCCGCGTCGATGCGCACACGCTCTACGCGCTCAATGCCGAGACTGGAGCAGAGAACTGGCACTTCACTGCCGGAGGCCGCATCGACTCTCCGCCCACTTTTTGGAAGGGCCGCGTCCTCTTCGGCAGCAAGGATGGGCACGTCTATTGCCTCCGCGCCAAAGACGGCGCACTCATCTGGCGGTTTCAAGGCGCGCCCTCCCTGCTCCGCCACTTCGCTTGGGAGCAGCTCGAAAGCGTCTGGCCCGTGCACGGCAGCGTGCTGGTTGAAAAAGGCCTCGTCAGCTTCGTGGCCGGTCGCTCCTGCTTCCTCGACGGCGGCCTCTGGTTCTACCGCCTCGACGCCGCGACCGGCGAGATGAAGATCAAGATCAACTACGACGACCGCGATCCTGAGACGGGTGGCGAACTTCAAGACCGCCACAAGACCCTGCAAATGCCCGTCGCCTCCAACGACATCCTCAGCAGCGATGGCGAGTGGACTTATCTCCGCACGCAGAAGATCGCCGCCGATGGCACCCGCGTCGACATCGGCCCTGTCTCCGGGGATTTCGCCAAGCAAGGCGGAGCGCAGAAAGGCCCTGGCCAGCACCTCTTCGCCCCCATGGGCTTCCTTGATGACTCCTACTTCCACCGCAGCTACTGGGTTTACGGCAAGAGCTTTGCCGGTGGCCACGGCGGCTACCATCAAGCCGGAAAATATGCCCCCGCCGGACGCATCGTCGTCCACAACGATGACAACGTTTATTCGTACGGCCGCGAAGCAAAGTACTACAAGTGGACGACCACCATGGAGCACACGCTCTACGCCACGCCAAAAGACGCCCCAGAGCAAGCCTTCACCACCGAGGAAGCCACCACACCACGCACAGGCAACGCCGTGACCAGTCTGGCCACCGCCAAATCTCCCACCGAGGAGTCCGCGAAGAAGGGCAAGGGCAACGCCAAGGGGAAAGCGAAGGCAGGAGCCAAGAAGGCCGCCGCACCTGCCAGCGGTCCCGAGTATGGCGTCACCTTCCCTGACGATGACAAACTTGATCCGACCAAGACCGCGCTCACCGTCGATTTCTGGATCATGCCCGACGACAACTCAGGCATCCTGATCAACCATGGGGGTCCCTCCCAGGGCTACGCCGTCATTCTCAGCAAGGGTGTCCCCGTATTCCAGATCCGCTCGGCCGGTGAACTGAGCGCCATCCGCGCCAAGCAGCCTCTCACTGAAGGCTGGCATCACCTCGCCGCCGTGCTTGGTGACGACGCCTCGATGAAACTCTACATCGACGGTGCACTCGCCGCTTCAGGAAAGGCAACCGCCCTCATCGCATCACGCCCCAAGCATCCACTTCGAGTGGGCGATGCCCGGCTCCTCGTCGGCGATGCCAAGGTCGGCGCTTTCAGCGGCCTCATCGATCAACTGAACGTTGAGCATCGCGCACTCACCGAGAGCGACATTCAGAAACGCTTCGCACAACCCGATGCCCAAATCGAGGGTGCCGCCCTCGTCGCCTCCTTCGACAACGGCGACTCTCGTGATGACAGCGGCAACGGAATCCACGGCATCGGCAGCGGCATCGAGACGGGTAAAGGAAAGGTCTCCGCCGCTCTCTGGTTCCGCCAGGCACCCGGCGGCAAGAAGTCACCCGCGCCTCAATCCGGTTCCTTCGTTCAGCACACCTGGGATCGCTTCGTCCCGATGATCGCCCGCTCCATGGCCCTCGGCGGCAAGACGCTCCTCGTCTCCGGCCCGCCGGACATCCTCGATGAAGAGTACGCCTTTGAGCGCCTCGCGGCCAAGGACCCGGCCATTCTTCAGGAACTCGCTGAACAAGACGCCGCCCTCGATGGCAAGCGCGGAGCCAAACTCTGGGCTGTCAACATCGAGACAGGCGAGCAAGCCGGTGGCATCGAACTCGACAGCCCACCCGTATGGGATGGGGTCGTTACTGCACGGGGGCGTCTCTATGTCGCCACCTCCGACGGCCGCGTCCAGTGCTTCGGCAAGCCATGACCCGACTTCGCAATCAACCTCTCTGGACACTCGCCACCGTCCTGCTGCTCACTTCCGTGAGCACCGTCCTCGCCTGCACCGTCCCTGTCTTCCGCTACGCCCTCGACCGCTGGCAGGCAGATCCCTTTGCACTCGTCATCCCGCAATCCCTCGCCGAAAATCAGGCCACCAACGATCTCCTGCGTCCGATCCGGGCCAACAGTCCGGCCAATCTGGAGATCGTGATCTCTCCGGACCCATCCATCACTCAAACGGGCTTGTTTTTCCCGTCGGGACAAAGGCCAGCTTGGTTGGGCGACCTGACGGAAGACGCGCTCGCCATGCTGATGGATTCCCCGGCCAGGAAGCAGCTTCGCGAGAAGATCCTCTCGGGAGTCTCCACCATCTGGATTTTGGTGGACGATGGCGACGAGGCGGGAGCGGCAGAAGAAAAGCGCATTCGTTCACGATTGGCCTTTCTCGAACAGGCCGCCACCCTGCCCATCCAAGATCCCAATGACCCCGACAGCCAACTCGGCCCGGGCCCGGAACTCAAACTCGACTTCGAGCTGATTCGTGTCCGTCGTGACGATCCCGCCGAAGCCGCCTTCATCGAGATGCTTCGAGGCCCGACACCCGATCCTGCCACTGCCGAGGAACCATTCCTCGCCGCTGCCTTCGGGCGGGGTCGATCCCTGGGCGCGTGGTTGGCCAAGGACATGGACAACATCGCACTGGAGGATGCATCCATGTTCATGGTGGGGCGCTGCTCCTGTCAGGTGAAGCAGCAGAACCCAGGCTGGGACCTCCTCATGAAGGTGGACTGGGATCGCGCCCTTCAAAAGGTCGCACTGGAGCGAGAGTCGGAATCGGAGGCCAGCAACGCTGCAATGGAAAAGGATCCTTCTCCCTCCCCTCAACCAGCTGCGAAAGACGAAGTACCACCACCTCCGACAGAAGTCATTGAAGTCGTGACTCAACCGAGTTCGTTCGTGGAGGAGATTCCGCTGCCCAAAGCCAGCCCCGCCCGAATCGCGCTCTTCAGCTTCGCTGGATTCTGTGGCCTCGTTGTGTTCTTTAAGCTCCTAGCCAGTTTTTCAAAAAGCACTCCCGACGATCCAGACCAACGACCCAAGTAAAACCGATGCCCCCTTTCCGCTGAAGGAGGATCTCGCAAAGGCCCTTTGTCATTCGTTCCACAAGTCGACAAACGCCGCTGCCCACTCACCGAATCGCCGTATTCTCCATGAACAAGCGCACCCTACTTCTCGCATTCCTCGCACTTGCCGCCGCCGGCGCTGCCGTCTTCCTCCCTGAGAAATCTGCCAACGACCGGGAGTTGATGGTTTACTGCGCTGCGGGACTCAAGAAGCCCGTTGAAGCGATCGCTGAACGCTATCTCAAGGAGACCGGAACGCATGTCCGACTTCAATTTGGAGGCACAGGCACCCTTCTCAGCCAGATCCAAGTGTCCAACAAAGGCGACCTCTTCATTGCGGCCGATGATGGATCCATCGCGGATGCCAGAAAGAAGGAAGTGATCGCCGAAGTACTGCCCATCGCGCTTCAACATCCCGTGATTGCCGTTAAAAAGGGAAACCCCAAGGGAATCCAGTCACTGGCCGATCTTCAAAAGGAAGGCGTTCGCTTTGCCCTGCCAAACCCCGAAGCGGCCAGCATCGGTCGCGTGACGAAAGCCCTTCTTGGAGACAGGTGGGACGCTCTCGCCGCCAAAGCCAAGGTCACCAAACCCACCGTCACTGAGATTGCCGCCGACGTCACTCTTGGGGCAGTGGATGCGGCCATTGTCTGGGATGCCACCGTCCCGCAATTCGAGGAGTTGGAACTCGTGGACGCGTCGGAACTCGCCGAGCATCGCGAGCACACCAGTGCGGCGATCCTCAGCAGTTGTGATCAACCCTCGCTTGCCATTTCCTTCGCCCGATACTTGTCCGCACCAGATCGCGGCGGAGAGACCTTTGCGGGCATGGGCTTTGAACCTGCTGGAGGAGATGCCTGGACGGCCAAGCCCGAACTCATTCTCTACAGTGGCGGCGTCAATCGTCCAGCCATCGAGAAGTTGGTGCAGGAGTTCGCGGATCGTGAGGGAATCAGCGTGACCACCGTTTTCAATGGCTGCGGAATCCTTTGTGCCGCCATGAAAACGATGGGCGACAGCACCAACCCCAAGTTCCCGGACGTCTACTACGCCTGCGATGTGTGTTTCGTCCCGCCCGTGGCCGAGCACTTCCCGGACGCGGTCATGCTCACCGAGACCGAGATCGTCATCGCCGTGCCCAAGGGCAACCCCAAAGGCATTGAAACCCTTGCCGACCTCGCCCGTGACGGGCTCCGCGTCGGCCTCTGCAATGCCGAGCAGTCCACCCTCGGCTACATGACCTACTCCATGCTCAAGTCGATGAACCTTTGGGACAAGGTCAGTGCCAATGCCTCCTCCCAGGTCCCCACCGCCGATTTCCTGATCAACCAAATGCGCGCTGGAGCACTCGATGCCGCCGTCGTGTACGGCGTGAATGTTGCCCACCAAAGCGAGCACTTCGACGCCGTGCATTTGCCAGCGGACAAGGCCCGCGCCATCCAGCCTTTCTCCGTCCGGAAAGACTCCACCCATCGCTATCTCGGCTATCGTCTTCTCGACTATCTCCGCGCCCATAGAGAAAGCTTTGAAAACACGGGGTTCCTTTGGACCGGCGACACCCAGTCCGTCAAGAGCTCCGAAATCGTCCTGCCGGAATGGCTGAAGGCCCCCAAATAGAGGCCATGGACAATCGGGCGGCGCAGGTCGACCAGAGCGGCAGCTACAAAGCAGCCCGGTGGCTTTTTCCACGCCTGCTCGGGATCGTCTATCTCATCGCCTTTGCCTCATGGGGCGTGCAGTTTCCCGGACTTTGTGGTGAAGACGGCATCCTCCCGACAGCGGACTTGGTGGAAAATCTCCATGCGCACGAAGCACGCACTCCGGAAAGTGTGTTCCCGCACTACCCAAGCGTCTTTCTTTGGCACTACAGCGATGCCTTTGCTCAAGGACTGACCTGGACGTGCTGCATGCTCGCAGTGTTGGTCGCGATCGGGTTCGCCCAAGGCCCGCTTCTCTTCGTGCTCTGGGCTTCCTACCTGTCCATTGCCACCACCGGAGACATCTTCATGGGCTACCAGTGGGATGCCCTTTTGCTCGAGGCAGGCTTCCTCGCCATTTTCTTTGCACCGTGGAAACTTGTTTCGACCCGCGCGAACTCGACGCCGCCGTGGGGAACCACATTCCTGCTCCACTGGCTTCTATTCCGCCTCATGCTTGAGTCAGGTTTCGTGAAGATCGCAGGCGGCGACGAAGTCTGGAGGAACCTCACCGCCCTTCAATTTCATTACGAAACACAACCCATTCCAAACCCTCTCTCCTGGTGGGTTCACCACCTGCCGGATTGGTTCCACGCATCCGGCTGCGCGTTCATGCATTTTGTCGAACTCGTCCTGCCCTTCGCCATTTTCCTCGGACGCTGGGGCAGACTCGCCGCCTGCCTCGGCACCACGGCACTGATGATCGGGGTTCTACTCACGGGGAACTACACCTTCTTCAATCTGCTCACCATCGCCCTTGCCCTGACCCTGATCGATGACCGTCAGTGGAGTCGAATTGGGGGCCACGTCACACCGGCTCAAGACCCCTCACCGAGCACTTGGCGCTCACCCAAACGTTGGGCTTGGTTGGCTTTCTGCTTGATCATGGTCACCGAGTCAGTCCTCGTCGCCCACCGAAACCTCGCCGCTCGCGTACCCGGCAGCCTCGGCACCATTCCTGATTCGTGGATCGACACGCTTTACGATCCCATCGCCGGTTTCCGATCCATCAACGCCTACGGCCTGTTTCAGGACATGACCACGGAGCGACCCGAGATCGAGATCGAAGTTAGCGATGATGGTCTCCTCTGGCTGCCCATTCAGTTCAAATGGAAACCCGGTCCGAGAGACCGCAACCCCGGCCAGTGCGCCCCGCATCAACCCCGGCTCGATTGGCAAATGTGGTTCGCCGCTCTCTATCCCGGATTTGATCCCGGACGCGACAGTCAGCCCAACTCGCCGGTCTTTTGGTTTGGGCGGTTTCTGTCGGCACTGCTGGAGCACAAGCAGCCTGTATGGGACCTCCTCGAAGAGCCGCCCTTCCCAATCGAGGACATTCGCCACATTCGCGCCAAGCTATACCGCTACGAGTTCACGACTCCCGATGAGTGGAAAAAGACCGGCCACATCTGGAAGCGCACCCTCATCGGAAACTACTCGCCCAGCTTCTCACTTCGCGAAAACGCTGGTTCGATTCGATGAATGTTCGCCATCATTCTTTCCAGATGGATTGCAAATTGATCAAACAGAAAAAGGTGGGAAGATAATTCCTATGTGCTTGCGGATTCTTCCTGTGATCTTGCTCTGGACATGGCTGGGCCATGGAACCTCCCAGTCAGCGTTCGTTTTCACCTCCACACTCACACCGGAACAGGTTGTGCCTCTCAACGGAGCACCGTCACCTACAGGCATCTCCCACGCCTCTGCAGTGGCCACCTTCGTTTTGGACCTTGATGCGCCATCAGTCAATATGACCTATGAGATCGTGTTCTTCGGCCTGAGCCTGGAAAACGACGTTCAGGGAATTCATTTCCACATCGGTGTCCCGCCCCCTGCTCCCACGCCGATCCAGTCCGGCATCGGGACCCGCCATTCGGACGGTTCCGTCAATGGCCCCCACGTTCTGAATGTGTATGGCCTCCCGCGTCAGGATGACTCGGACATGGTCGCCAACTTTGCCACCAACACTATCACGGGAATCTGGGACAACAACGATTTCAACTACGGCCTCGACGGCATTCGAGATCCGGGCGACTCGGTTTCGCTGGGGGCGGCTGTCGAGGAACTGTTCGATGGACACATCTACATCCAGGTTCATTCCTTTGCCTTTCCGGTTCCCAACACGGGGGAACTCCGCGGGCAAATTTACCAAGTCCCCGAACCCTCGCGATCTCTGATGATGGGGTTGATGTTCGCCATCCTCTCGATCCGCCGGAGTCGAAGGCGGGATCACGGGTGATCGTTGAGGAATTGCGTAAAGACCGCCTTCGGGTAGTACTGGGGAAGAATGGGAACAAGTCCAAAAATTCCAAATCCACAGACGGACGGAAAGGGATCGTCTACAGGCACCGTCGGGTTCTCAAAAGAGTAGACCTGCACCCCAAAACGCCAGTGCCAATGGATAAAGAAGCAGTTGTCGGGCGGCCTCAGATAAAACTGGTACAGTGGGAAAAATTCCCCAGCATGGTAAAGGCACGGAACAACCACCCAGGGAATGCCACCAATGCCAATGAATTCTTCCGGATTCGTCAAAGCTCCTGAGTCTTCAAACAATCCAACGTCCACAACCTCCCCCGCCACTTTTCGATAGATGGGCCGATAGCTAAACGTGGCACCTCCGAAAAAATTAAGCATGGTCACTTTGCAGGTGCCATCGGAATGGAATTCGAATGCGCCCTCGGGCAATCCGGGAGCCGACACCAATTCGTAATAAGTTCCAATGGGACAGTCGGCGTCGTTTTCTGCGCAATTGAACATGGTAGTCACTCCTGGCACACATGAAAAGGTATCTGGTGTCGCGATTGGAACAGGGACTGCTCCGGACGCCTCGCACCGGAAGAATGCTGACTCACTGTTGGTAACATTGAGTCCCGGCACGGCTCCGAAGTACTGCCCACTTCGATCTGCCTGCGCCGTCCGGATCACGTTCACAAATGCTCCTGGAACTGGCGAGTTCCCCGAGACAAAACTCACGAGCGTTCCGGGATTCCACTTTGTCTGCAACGTGAAGCCCCCGGAGGAGTCGCGAACAAAGCCGAGCCTAGGCACCACGGGTGCCAAAGAGGGGGTGACGCCGGCCGAAGTCCGACCTTCACCATCAACCACATGCAGCGTCGGTGGAGTGACGGTCGTAATGTTCGCAGCAATTGGCAGCGTGCACCGTCCGGTTCCTGGACTAAAAACCCCACTCCCAATCACCGAAGCCGGTCCACCTCCAAACTGGGCCGTCAGACTGAAGCTAAATCCAGGAGTTCCTGCCACCTCGAGGCACTCCGTAACATAGTCATCAGGAAACTGGATGCAGGGTCGCACAGCCGTCCCCGTAGCCTGGCAGGGTTCCAAAAAAAATGGGGACGAACCGCTGCTGCAACAAGTGGACGGTTCCGCATCGAACGTCGTCCACTCTTCAAACGCATGTCCCGAAACCACGACCGTATCCGACTCGCCCCACCTGCACTCTCGGTAACCATAAAGCGTGTCCGATGGAGCCGCAAATCCAATGGGCGTCACACTCGGGCCAAAGAAAAATGGAAACTCGTAGAATTCCCCTGTTTTGCGATTGAGTCCGCATATTCGATCCGTGGTGGGCTCCCAAGACAGCGCCAATCCATCCGCAAAAAGCGCACTCTCATACTCCGCTGAGAACGTCACATTTATCCCGCCGTTCTCCAAATCCACCCCATGACGTCTCACAACTCCAGTGCCTGAAGAATAATTGACAGCTGAAATGAAAATATCTGTGGGGGTCCGGAAAATGTCCGAGACTGATTCCATGCCCGAAATCAAAAAAGACTGGGTGTAGTTGCTCGCTGAACCCGATATCACTTCAACGGTCGCCTGACGAAGAACATCGAAGCCTCCTCCTCCCACCTCCAGCAACTGCGCAGGCGGACTCCGATACACCACGTTGGCCGAATCCGTTGGGTAGCTGTAACAATAGGCGCCACGCTGCACGCGGCAGGTGTCAAGCACCGAGCTAAAATCTGGATGCCCTTCGACGCCGAGCTCAGCCAAACGTCGGTCGGTGCTGTACGCTGTATATCGGTTTTCCTGTACGGCACGGTCGAGTTGAAGCCCCAACAACCAAGATTGAACAAGGACGGGATTCCCGGCCACCTTGACCGCCCTGCCTAGAATGGCCGTAGGCCCCACCGCACCCTGCGGAATCTGATTGGTATCTCTAATGGACTCCAAGACAGCCTTCATAGCCGCCTGTCGATTCAAGCTCTCTTCGTTCACTGCCACCTGGACGCCCGATGCGGCCGCGTCTTCAACGTACTTGGGCCCCTTTCCCAGCGTTTGGTCCTGAGTTGCATAGCGGCCCGCTCGGGTCAGGGCATCGTAGAGCCTGAATAGGTTATAGTCGGTCGCCGCCCCGGTTAGCCCCCGCAGTGGATACACGTTAATCAGGTCCGAGCGGTTGAATCCTGCCTCTTGATCAGAAAGCGTTTCAACAATGGCGCAATGCCCGGGTGGAGCCAAACCCAAACAAATGCCGTCTGACCGGTAACACTGCTCCAATCCGTCTCCCAGAGCGGTATTCTCACCTTTGATCAGTCCGATCGCACCCAGGAGGACCCTTCGCAACGCCACCACATAGGCTTGCACCTGCGCATCGCTCATTGCCGAAAAAAACGGGTCCAACTTGATCCGATCCACATCCGCCTGGGGAATCGGTGACGTGATGTAGGACTCGTCCAGTGGAACCGATTCATCCCTCGGACCAATCACCACATTCGTCACCAAGTCATTCGAGAAGCCAGCGATGGATGAACCTGCCGCCACGAACGAAAGCCATATGGCGAAAAGACCCCTCGTCCAAGGGCGTTGAAACGCTTTCATGAGATCATAAATATCTCACTTCCAGAAAAACCTCAAGCCCGGATATGCCCTGCCTGCGTCGTCATTGCCCCCTGTGGGCCATACTTAAAAGCTCTTTCAGTCGCTCCACCTCCGAGGCACTCGTTTTTGCGACAAACCCACGCGCGTGAGCGAAGTGGACGTCGGGCTCTCCTTCAATTCGCGTGAACTCCATTCGTTTGCTGTCTTGGTATCGTGACAGTCCATAGCCAGTCCCACGACGATCCGGATACACCAAGGCCAGCACATTCTCACTCCCGCCCTCCATCTCGACAAATCGTCCCAACCCGGCCGAAGCCTCCTCCGGCATCGGATCTGTGCGCGGCATGAACAGCGCTTCCCACGCCGACGCCCCTTCTCCGAAGGACCAAAACTCCGCCTTCTCCGCCACGAAATTCAGGCGCTCACGCAGCGACGTCACATACTCCACCAAATCCTCACCGATCATCCCCATCACCTGCCACAGCGCATCTTCAGGCTTCAGCTCACGATGGGAGGCAAAACGCCGAAGCATCGTCACATCCACGGGCGACATCAGCCGTCCCATCGCACCGCGGTCGATTCCCAGCCAAACGGCGGTCTCCATCGGTCCACGGCAATCCATCTGCTCCGCCACTTCCAGCCAGTCACAAAACTGCCGCGCATCCTCATAGATTCCGAGATCCTTCAAAACCAAGCTCAGCGCACACAGCGGCTCCGACTCCCGAGGAAATTGATGGTGATCAAAATTATTTCGTTCCGGCGCGTGCTCCCCGCCCACATCCACCACAATCGTCCCGAGATCATCCAAGTCCGACTGCTCCGGCTCCCGCCGCACTACCGGCACTCCATGCTTGTGAATGAGCACGCAACAGGCAAGGAAGTCGTCTTTGTGGGCACCGCCCGGATGCGTCAAGATTTGGCGAACAGTCGAGGTATCAGTCATGAGCTGCGACCCTTCCACGGGATCAATCAAGCAGCATCCACTTTTCCCACCCATTGCTAGTCCACCGCCACACCTAGAGCCCGCCGCCGGTCATCGCGTTTCATTCGCTTCATCTTCTCCAAGCGATCAAAAAACCTCTCCAAATCCCCTCCGCACTCCTCCAGCAATCGCTCGAAGGCGGGCACCATCTCATAGTAGGTTTCCAGGCTGTTTAGCCGTGCGTTGTTCACCGGTTTCTCAAACCATTTTTCCACGCGCAGCGTCCCGCCCAGCCTTCGGTTCAAGGCTTCCACCCGATCCCGAAAACCTTGAAGAACTCGCGTCTTTTCCTGCCGCTTCCCCTCATCGTCGAGCGACTCGTTCGCATACACCACCTCCAGATCCTCCCGGACCTCCATTGCCAGCGACACGAAGGCTTGCACCGATCTTCCATCCCGCTCATACGCCGCCAGCTCATCGAGGCGTCCCCGTGCCCGCAGCCACCGCCTCGCCCCTTCTTCGCCCACCGCCGTTGCCAGCGCCTCATTGAAATCCGTATCGCCCGAGAGGTAGAGCCGTTGATGCGTCAACTCGTGAAAGAGCAATTCGGCCAGCAAGGCATCGTGCCGATGCACAAATGTATTCAAAATCGGATCTCGAAAGACACCCAGCGTCGAATAGGCATCCACACCACCCAGATACACGTCATAGCCATCCCCTTCCAATTCAGCGGCCAACCTCCTCGCGTCCTTCTCCTTGAAGAAGCCGCGATACTCCAGCTTCCCCAAAAACGGATACGTCCACGACTTCGCCTCCATCGACAACTCCGGCGCAGCGAACACGACCCACACCACATGATCACGGCCCAAATCCGCGTAGCGATCATACTGCCGATCTGACGGCAGCCCCAGCTCCGCTTTCGCGTAGGTTCGAATGTCATCCACCACATCCAACCGCCCTTTCACCGACGGCGCGACCTCACCATCCTTCCGCACCTCGTCGAATGGCCGTGACTTCCGCAGGATTTCCGCCTGCCCCATCGCCGCTTGGGAATAGAACTTCACCGCCGTGCACGAACTGCCCGCGAGCACACTGAACATCAGAAACCCTTTCAAAAACGCCTGTCTCATGAAGCAAAAAATCTGTTCATCCTCCGATTCCTGTCCATCCTGTCAAAACAAACCCAACCTCGCTCACGATCATGGCATTCATTCACGACGATTTCCTCCTCGCCACACTCGCGGCCAGAAGGCTTTACCACGACTTCGCCAGTGGCGAACCAATCCTCGATTACCACAATCACCTCCCGCCGCAAGACGTCGCTCAGAACCGCCAGTTCGCCAACCTGTTCGAAATCTGGCTCGCTGGAGATCACTACAAGTGGCGGGCCCTCCGCTGCAATGGCGAGCCCGAAAGCCACATCACGGGCGACGCAGATCCCTATGACAAATTCCTCGCCTGGGCACGCACCGTCCCGCACACCCTCCGCAATCCGCTCTACCACTGGACGCATCTGGAGTTGAAGCGCTACTTCGGCATCGAGGAGTTGCTCAACGAGAAAACCGCACCCGCCATCTGGGAACAGACCTGCGCCCAACTCGCGCAACCCGAGTTCAGCGCCCGCGGCATCCTCAAGCAATTTCAAGTCCGTGCGCTCTGCACCACGGACGACCCGGTGGACGATCTCCGCTGGCACCGGCTGTGCGCCGCCGACGGATGTGACACGAAAGTGTATCCCACCTTCCGACCCGACAAAGCACTCGCCGTGCATCAACCAGAAGTCTGGAACGCTTGGATCGATCAACTCAGCGCCGCCAGCGGCCTGGATGTCTCCAGCTACGCCACTCTGCTCGAAGCACTGGCTCAACGGCACGACTTCTTCCACAGCATTGGCGGACGCCTTTCCGACCATGGGTTGAATCGCTGTCATGCTGATTTCGTCAGTGACGCCAAGGCCCAGAACATCTTCGACAAGGTCCGCGCTGGCGAGGCTGCAAATCCCGAGGAACACGACCAGTTCGCCAGCAACATCATGCGCCACGTGGGCCAGCTCAACGCGGCCAAGGGTTGGACCATGCAGCTCCACCTCGGCCCGGTTCGGAACAACAATTCCCGCCTCGCCCGCGAGATCGGTGCGGATGTCGGGTGCGACAGCATTGGCGACTACGCCCAAGCCGAGACGCTCTCGCGGTTTCTGGACGCTCTCGACAGCACCAACGAGCTTCCGAAAACCATCCTCTACAACGTCAATCCAAGCGACAACTACGTCTTCGGGACCATGGCCGGCAACTTCGCCGACGGCTCCATGCCCGGAAAGGTTCAGTTCGGTTCCGGATGGTGGTTCGTCGATCAGAAAGAAGGCATGGAGTGGCAGATCAATGCCCTCAGCAATCTGGGCCTGCTTTCGCGCTTCGTCGGCATGCTTACCGACAGCCGCAGCTTCATGTCCTTCCCTCGCCACGAATACTTCCGCCGCACCCTCTGCAACCTCATCGGCCAAGACGTCGAGCAAGGCCTCGTCCCCAACGACGATGAGCTCCTCGCTCCGATGATCCGGAACATCTGCTTCCACAACGCCAAGGACTACCTCGGTCTCGCTCTCTAGCGACGCCGACGTTCGTGCCCAGTCTAGTCTTTTCGGCTTCGACGGTCTCTTCGTCTCCTTCCTCCAAACCACCTATGATCGCCCCCGCCGCCGTCCTCTACGAAAGCGGAAAGCCCCTCGTCATCGAGGAGGTGGAAGTCCTCCCGCCCCAAGCCGGTGAAGTCACGGTTCGAATGAAAGCCGCAGGTGTCTGCCACAGCGACCTTCACGTCATGAAGGGGGATCTCCCCATGCCAACACCCATCATTCTTGGCCATGAAGGATCGGGGATCATTGAGGCCGTCGGCCAGGGTGTCACCGATTTGAAGATCGGTGATCCCGTCATCCCCATTTGGCGTGCCTCCTGCGGACAGTGCACCTACTGCCAGACAGGTCGTCCTGCACTCTGCGACATGGGAACTCAGATGCGCTTCACCGGGCTCATGCCGGATGGCGAGACGCGGTTTCGAAACACTCGTGGCGACTCCATTCGCCACTACGCAGGTGTCTCCACCTTTGCCAGCCTCTCCACCATGCCCGCCGCTTGCGTCGTGAAAATCCCACCCACCGTCTCCTTCGAGCACGCCGCCCTCATCGGCTGCGGTGTCATCACGGGGGTTGGAGCGGTCACGCACGCGGCGAAGGTTCCTCCCGGCTCCACCGTCGCCGTTTTTGGCTGCGGCGGGATTGGCCTCAACGTCATCCAAGGAGCTCGGCTCGTCTCCGCTTCACGCATCATCGCCATCGATACCCATGGCTCAAAAGCGGCCCACGCCCTGAAGCAAGGCGCCACCGATTTCATCGACGCCTCACAATCCGACCCCGTTCAAGCCGTACGCGATCTCACGGGTGGCGCAGGCGTCGATTTCAGTTTCGAGGCCATCGGGAACGCCTCGGTGATCGAGCAGGCCTTCGATGCCACGAAAAAGGGTGGCACCTGTGTGGTGGCCGGCATCACTCGCGGAGACGCCCGAGCCGCCATCAATACCAACCAGCTCGTCTACGCCGAGAAAACCCTCAAGGGCACCCTCTACGGTTCAACCCGGCCCCGCATCGATCTCCTGAATTTGATCGACCTCCAAGCGAGTGGCCACCTGCGGCTTGATGCACTGCTCACGCGAACGTACCCCTTGTCGGAAATCAACGAAGCCTACGATGGGCTTCAGCGCGGAGAAGTCGCGCGCTCACTTATCGTCTTCGACTGAACTCATGCCCTCCGTCATCCCATGAAGCGCCACCCCCTACTTCTCCTCGCGAGCCTTCTTTGGTCCGCATCCATGCATGCACAGGAGTCTCCTCGAACGTGGACCAGTGCCGATGGCCGCACGATCACAGCCACACTCGTCAGCATCAACGGCGACAGCGTGCGGATCACGCTCGAAAACGGCTCCCCAGCAGACGTCCCGGTCACCAGCCTGTCCCCAGGAGATCAGGACTACCTCAAGTCTTGGGTGAAAAATCGCATGGCCAGCTCGTCCTCCGCCAGCAACGCCTTCGACAAAGACCTGCCTCCTTACGAGGGTCCGCGCGCTGAAAAAGAATGGCCCCGCACGATGTCCCTGGACGACAAGGCCGAAGCCAGCGCCACCGTCGAAGACGACGAAAAACGGGAGTTCCGATATGAGACCGAACACTATGAATTCTGGTGCGACTCCAAACTGGGCACCAACCTCGTCCGGGAATTCAGCCGCATTTTTGAGGCCACCTATCAGCTCAACTGCATCCTCCCCCTCGATTTCAAACCGCGCCCCGAGCGGCTGCGCACCAAGTTCCTCGCCCGCATCTTTACCGAAAAGTCCGACTACATGGACGAAGGCGCCGTACCCGGTTCGGCGGGGGTCTACATGAGTGGCAAGAAAGCCCTCATGCTTCCACTCTCCAGCCTCGGTGTGAAGATGGTCGGCAGCCGCGTGTCCATCGACTACGCCTCCCAAAACTACCGCACCCTCATCCACGAAATCACCCATCAAATGATGAATCACTGGCTGGGCCGCCTGCCAACGTGGTACATCGAAGGTTCCGCCGAATACGTGGAGCTGGCCGACTACAGCCGCGGCAAGTTTTCCTTCATCCGCCATGACGACAATCTCAAGGAACGCCTCAGCCGCTACGGAGCCGAGTTCCCGATGGTTCCCCTCAAGAAACTTCTGGAGATCCAGGGAGCTGAATGGTCCGAGGCCCTGTCCTCAGATGAGGTCAACGTCAACTACCCCTCCGCCCTGGCGCTGACCTATTACTTCTACCACCTCGACGGTGAAGGAGACGGAGCCGGCATGATGGCCTTCCTTCGAGCGGTCGAAAACCTTGAGCGCCCCAATCGGGAGGCCGTGGACAGCCTCGTTCGCGAGCACTTGCTGCGTGGCCGCGAGATTCCTCAGCTGGAAGACGACTTCACCAAAGCGCTTCGCAAGCTGGGGATTCGCATCACCTTCGGCTGAGAGTGCCCATCGCAACGGTGTCCCCACCCGCATCGGACACTTCCCTGACCGGCACTTCATAAATGGAGGCCCCGTACTCGCTCATCGCCTCCCGTTGCTCCCGCTTCTTCATCTCGGTGCGTTGGATGATGACGCCGACCAGCACCAACGCAATCGCGGCAAGTGTCACGGAGACCTTGACTCCCCAGCCGTGACCGAAATGACGTCTCGATGGAAGTTCCGGAAACGGAAGGTTGGAATTGCGATGCGATGCCATGCCCCTCATTGCGCCTCACCCGCCTCATCGTCAAAGATCCGAGTGTCACAGTACCGTTGCGTTCGCTAAACTTGCCTGCGCCACAGAGCGAAATGCGTCCCCGGCAATATCCCGGTTGCAAAGATCGACTCCTGCGCCAAAATCCTCTCTCCGCTGGGGGTTCGCCCTCAACGGATTTCGAAAAGGTCGGGCTGTAGTTCAGCCTGGTAGAACGCTTGCATGGGGTGCAAGAGGTCGTGAGTTCGAATCTCGCCAGCCCGACCATTTTTCTCACGATGAGGCGGACGTGCCGCTCGTCTCGGTCACTCTGCGGCCTTCCTCGCGGCCCACACCATGCCACGGAATAGGGCCGCCTGCTCCTTGAGCGCCGCAACCCGATCCTCCGGCTTCGTGCGGGCTTCCAAAAGCACCCACCCGTCATAGTCCGCCCCGACAAGCAGTTTCACCAGTGTCTCATACGGATAGTCTCCCTCGTTTACTTCGCGGATGTGAACGGTCTTGCCCAAGTACTCCTGCACCTTGGCAAAATTCGCCTCAATCCCCTCGCCCTGCGTATCCTGCGCATTGGAGTTCCAACACACCCGCACATTGTCCCGATCCGCCACTTCCATGATGCTACGGATGTGGCCCAAATCCGTCACATCTCCATGGACCTCCAGCCGAATTTCCTGACCGAACCCGATGGCGTAGTCGCCCAGTTCCGCCAGGGACTTGCCAATTTGTTCAAGCGTCTTTTCCACCGGCACCTCCTTGGGCAATTTGTTGGGTTTCACCTTCACCCCGCTTCCACCCACATCGTGGCTCAGCTTGATGTAGTGCTTGGTGTTTTCGATCTGCCGCCGGACCTCATCCGGCTCTGGCGAATGAAACTCGCCATTGGTACCCATCCCCAAAAGCTCCACCCGTGAGTCCGCGAATTTGGAGCGCACCGCCGCACGCTCCTCTGGCGACAGGATCGGTTCGACCTTGTGCGCGTGCTCGACGCGAAGTTCCACGCCCAGCACCTCGGAGGCCTCACAATTCTCGATCAGCGTCGGCAGATCCCAATCCGCCCCCCACATGTAGGTCACCAGTCCGAACTCAATGAACTCACCCTTGGAGGAAAGGCCGCTCGATTGGCCGAACCCACGCGTCGCGGCCGCCAAGACAGCACCCCCAAGACCCAGGACAAAATTTCGACGTGAGGGCGGACAGATGGAGGGGTTCATGCATCCATCCTCCCTGACCATCCCCCCCGGCGTCAATCTCGATTCACTTCGTCCACGCGCCTGAAAGCAATTCTCGGAACGCCCAGATGTAGAGCATCCAAAGGCCCACCCACAACGCGATCAGACAGGCCGCGAAAAACACGATCGCCAGGAAGAGTCGAAACGTCCCCCTCTTCACCTCATCCTGATGGCCTTCCTGCCAGCGGCGAAGAAGCACCAAATTGCGTGAGTTCGACTTAAAAAACGCCGACACGATCGAGCCAGCGACGGGCACCGACCCAATCAACGTGTTGAGAAGCGTGTTCATCGCCATTCGAATCAACACAAAAAACGAGACGCCGCTCCGCACCGCCTCCGCGAGGATGACCAAGCCGGCACTGGAAGCCAAAAAGTCACCCACGCCGGGGAAGAGCGACACAATGGGATCCAGTCCGATCCGGAAATTGGTCCCCGGGATCTTGATGAAATCATCCAGCCACTTGGCCATGATCCGAGCCGCCTCAGACTGTTCTGAGGTGGGTGGACGTCGAAGCCCGGGAGGCGCCAAGATCTCATCCTCCGCTGCCCCAGGACGCATCACCTGATCCACGGAAATGTCGTCGGGGGGAGGATTTTCCATGGAGCTCAAAACCGGATGTCTGAGTCAGTGTTACTTGCTCGGCAGCTCAACCAACATCTGAGCGTTGCTGGGATAACGCTCAAGAAGCGTCAGTACCCGCTGGAGGGCCTCGATGGGTTTGTGCCCGGCAAGACCGCGGCGCAGCATGCGGATTTTCTCCAACTGGAAGCCCTGAAGCAGCAGTTCTTCACGCCGGGTTCCCGATTTGAAGATATCCACCGCAGGATAGAAAAACTGTTCCGCGATCCGTCGATCCAGAACGAGTTCGAGATTCCCCGTCCCCTTGAATTCCTGGAAGATGAGGTCGTCCATCCGGCTGCCAGTTTCGACAAGCGCCGTGGCCAGGATGGTCAAAGATCCCGCCGTGCGCGTGTTTCGTGCGGCGGCAAAGAGGCGGCGGGGAATCTCCAAAGCCCCCACGCCCATGCCACCACTCATCGTCGCGCCCTTCTTGCTAGCGTTGTTGAAGGCCCGCGCCATCCGCGTGATGGAATCCATCAAAATGAACACATGCTCGCCCATCTCCACCAATCGCTTGGCGCGCTCGATGGCGAACTGCGCAATGCGCAGGTGGCTG
>CAXBNA010000073.1:0-26504 GCA_963976915.1 uncultured Verrucomicrobiales bacterium | reverse complement strand
TGGATTTGTGATGCAGACTCCGCGGGCAACGCTGCCATTCTCAGAGAGCGTGTTTTTCAGGTAGAAACCGACCATCGAGTAGTGGCTCTTCCCATCGTCTGCTTTGGGTGAGGTCAGTTCGGTGGCGATCTTCTCGAAGGCGTCTTTCCCATAGAAGTCGTCGGCATTGATCATCAAAAACGGCTCCTGAATGACCGAGGCGGCGGCAAGGACTGCGTGGGCCGTGCCCCAGGGCTTGGCGCGACCTTCGGGAACCGTGAAGCCGTCTGGAAGATCGTTCAGTTCCTGAAATGCATACTCGACCTGAATGCGATCCTGAAACTTGGAGCCAATCTGCTGGCGAAACTGCTCTCCAAACTCACGCCGAATCACAAAGACGACTTTGCCGAACCCTGCGCGGATGGCGTCATAGACGGAGTAGTCGAGGACGACCTCGCCCGAGGGGCCCATGGCATCGAGTTGCTTGAGGCCACCGTAGCGGCTGCCCATTCCTGCGGCGAGGATCAGAAGTGTTGGTTTCATAGAGGTTGGTTCGAGAATCCTTTTTCTGTCAGGTCAGCTTTTGGTGGAGTCAACGGCGTTCTCGATGTTTGCTGACGGCCCTGTGTTACCGATCTGTTCCCATGAATTGCCTGTCTCCGATTGAAATGCGCAAGCGAATGCTCAAAGCCCGCCTCTACGGAATCGTGGATACGGGCTATGTCGAGGTGGGCGGCGTGGTCGCGATGACCGAGCAGCTTTGTTTGGCGGGGGTGGATGTCATTCAACTCCGGGCGAAGGGACGAGCCGTCGACGAAGTGCAGCGTCTGGCTGGGGAGCTTCTGGCTGTCACCCGCGATCACGGCATTCCGATGGTGGTCAATGATCACCCGCAGGTCGCGGCCAGTGTTGGTAGCGATGGGGTGCATGTGGGGCAGGACGACCTCTCCGTCGCGGAGACACGCCAGATTGTGGGTCCAGACTGTTTCGTCGGGAAATCCACCCACAGTCGCGAGCAAGCCATGGCGGCCGTGGCGGAAGGGGCGGACTACATCGGGTTTGGTCCGCTCTATGCGACTGGGACCAAGCCGGACTACACTCCCATCGGTCTCGACGACATCCGATGGGTGCACGAGCGGGCGACTTGCCCGGTCTTTTGCATCGGCGGCGTCAATCTGGATCGCTTGCCAGAGATCGTGGAGGCGGGTGCCAATCGGGTGGTGATTGTGTCCGCCTTGCTGCAGAGCAAGGACGCGATCGCCTATGTGGCGAACGTTAAACAATGCCTCGGCTGAAGCGCTTTACCTCCTACTCGGTCCCTTTCGATTCGAAGAACATGCTGGACATTTTTAGCCCGGCTTCGGTCATGGAGAGTTGTTGCTCCTGAAACTGTTTCAGGGTCTCAATCTGTTCGGGCGACATGAAACGGGTGGCTTCTTGCAGGACCAACTCGTTCTTGGCTCTCTGACTGGCCATTAAACGCCCAACGTCCTCGGCATTCACACCATCGAAGGAATTGGAGGAAGGCATTCTGGCCTCTCCCGGCGGAGATGGTGCTTTCCGTGCGCGGGTCATGGCTTGAATGAGTAGCGACTCCTGCTCAGTCGACAGTGGCTGATCAGAGCTGTCGAAAAGGGCCTTTCCGAACATCTGGAGTTGGGTGCGTTCGGGCTTCGCCTCTTCCCAGTCCTGATAGGTCTTCCAGTCGTCGTCATCGTTGAGGAATTGGCGAATGGCCTCGTCGGTCTCCTTCTGCGAATGCTGCAATTCGGCTGCGAGCCGTTTTCGGTCCTCGGGAGTGACGCCCTCTTCCATCATCTTCAGGCCGAGTTCCATCTGGTCCATCTGTTTCTTGAGCAGCAACTTTTCGAAGTGCGCGCGCTCCTCATCGTTCATATCGAACTGGTCCATCAAGCCTCCGTATTGGATGCCAAGTTGGCTGCGCTGTTGCTGGGCAATGACGTCCTTCATGCCGGGTGCCTTCATCATCTCGCGGAAGGCGTTGCCCGGCTTCTTGGGCTGGGTGCCCGCGTCGCTCGGCTCTGGCGCGCCTGCCGTGGCGGGCTTCGGTGGCGGTGGAGGAGAGGCGACCGATGGTGAGGGCGGGGGGATGGACGCCAGCTCACTCTTCAGTGTTTGAATGGTCGCTGTCGCCTCCGAAAGCTTTGCTTCAAGCCTCGCCATTTCCTTGGCTTGGGGATTGGGACGAGCGAGGAGCCAGCCAATCGTGCCGGCCATCGCGGCGAACATTAGAATGAGGAGAACACGTTTCATGATGGGACGAGGCTGCCGGAAAGTAGAGGTTCGGGCGATTACAAAATGGCTCTCTGGTTTGTTGTTTGGATGTGCTACTAATTTCCGATCATGGGTCTGGATAGCGTTGAGATCGTCATTCAATTGGAACAGACGTTTGATGTTCAGATTCTTGATCGTGAGGCCGAGAGTCTGACGACACCGCGAGAGACCATGGAACTCATCGGATCAAAGTTGGGCGTGAGTGATTCCTCATTGCCGTGCCCAGTTCGCCGTGCTTTTCGTTTGGTGCGGCATGGGATCCATGAGGCGGCGGGGGGAAATCCTGCCTTGCGTGTGCGTGGCAGTGACCGTGTGAGTCACTTCTATCGGCGGTCAGAGAGGACTGCGTTCTGGGCGAAATTCTGTCGGGAGACAGGATTGTCCGGGTTTCGGCCACCTTCGTTGTTTTGGCGAGCTCCTCGTGTACGCGAGGTTGTTGAACGCGTTTGCGCGTCGCACTTGCATCAGCTCAAACGGCAGGATGAGCCGTGGACGGAGGGCTGGATTCGTTTCGGGGTTCGGGCAGTGGTGAGGGATGTTGTGGGCGTGAGTGGCTTTTCAGATAATGATCGTTTCATTGAGGACATTGGGATCGACTGACAGGGATCTGTTCAGTTTCACTCGGAGTATGAACCGCGTGGGAGGGCATGCAGTCGATCCAGCGTGCTTGGGGTCAAGATCTCCATTGTCTCCAAGGACCTTGCATCGTGCCAAGGCTCACGTTTGACGACGGCTTCCATGCTGGGGAGTGATCCCGGGTTGTCGGCTGGCACCGTTAGGAGACGCCACCTCAGTTCGCCTCGCTTGGTTCCATCGGGTTCGAAGATCTGGAATATTGGAAACTCATTCCATGTGTTCGCAGACCATTCACCGGGCCCGAAATGGTGGATTTGTTTCGGTTTAGACCTTCTCCACTGGCTGCCGGAGGGGAGATGAAGAGGGGGCATTCGCGACGGGTCGTCGGGAGTGCCGTACGACGTCGCAACGGAATGGAGAGGGATGAGGAGTGTTTGAGAGAAGGCACCCGAAATGTCGAGGGTCCACTCGTCGGGAAATTGGGTCTCACGCAGTTCGATAGCGACCTTTTCTCCACCGGTTTTGGACGGGGTTGAGGCGATCCAGAATTCGGCAGCCGAGTAAGTGGTGGCGACGGAATGTTTTTCATCCACAAACGCCAACTCGCCGATCATGACATGGCCGGGAGCAAGCGTCATGATCATGGCCTGCTCCAAGTGACCGAGGGACGAATCCTGAAGCAAGCTGACGGATCCAGATGAGTCAGGGAAGGACTCTTGCGATGTAGATCTCCAGAGCACCGAGACGACTTTTCCATGGATGCTCGATAGCGATACCTCGACGAGGGGGGTGTTGATCGCTCTCTCGACCAAGAGGCGACCGTCTTTGTCTCCCTTGACCCGGCCTGTGCGGTGACTGTGCTCCGAGTCGCGGTAGATGACAAGATCACCCCGATTGAAGTCTGTGCGGAGTTTCAAGGCGAGCACATAGCTCCCCTGGGGAATCTCGGGCTCTGCAGCTGGGCCTTTTACCACGAAGGACTCCAACACGAAGGTCTTGATGAAAAGTGCGATGGGAACCGCCAGAAGGATCGACATGAAGAGCTTGTGGCCGCGAGACCGGTTCGGGGGCATTGAGGCTCCCCTTTTTCCGAGTCCGATCATTTGAAAGGCGGGAATCAAGACCGAAGCCAACACGATTCCAATGGCCCAAAAGGTGTAGGAGTCCTGTCGATGCCAAGGGATGAAGACACCGACGAGACCCGTCAAAATCACCGCGACACTGCCCTTCGCAAGTTGCCTTCCAGCGTAGGCATTAATGGCATACCAGTTTTCCTCTGACGCAAAAGAGGCGGGGATGCGTGCTCCGTAGAGTGCATTCATGGGCACCTTGCGGAGGATCAGGGGCAGGCTCAGCACGAGTATGACGAAGCCTACGATGACGAGAGAAATCGCAGTGGTCGGAAAAGCTGCTGACGGGGTGACGAGCTCGGCCAACACAAGTCTCTCGGCTTCGTTCGGTGAGGGAGTTGATGGGTGGGTCCCGTATGAGGCCTGCCACGTAAAGTAGAGTCCGGCAGCGATGGCCACCAACAGCGAGATCATCGCCACGAAGAAGCGCATGCAGCCGTTCCTCCGGCTCCGCTGCTGGGGAAGCGGCATCCCGGGGGCCGGTGAAGTGGGGCGGCGCGGGGCGGTCGAGACGACCGTCTCCAATTGGGTGCGGAACTCACCTGCGGTCTGGAAGCGCAGTTCCGGGGTGCGTGCCAAAGCGCGCAGCACCACCTCGTCCAACCGAACATCCAGTTTGACGCGGTGTGATGGAGGTTCCAGCGCTCCATTGGGGGCTTCGCCCGTCAGCAGTTCGTAAAGGACGGCACCCAAGGAGTAGATGTCGGCCCGATGATCGACATGCATCGGATCGCTGGCCTGCTCGGGTGCCATGTAGCGCGGCGTCCCCCCAACGAAGGAATGTGTTCCTAGCGAAGCGCTCCCCGGCGGAAGGCCTGCCACGTCGCCTACCATCTTGGCGATGCCGAAGTCGGCGATCTTGACACGGCCTTCACGATCAAGGAGGAGGTTCTCGGGTTTGATGTCGCGATGCACGATGCCTTGATCGTGGGCGGATTGAAGCGCCTCGCAGACGGGTGGGACGATGGCCAAACCCTGCTCAGGCGTGAATCGGCCTGCGTTCATGGCTTGGCGGAGATTCACGCCATCCACAAATTCCATGATGAGGTAGAAGCGGTGATCCTCCCCATCTCCGACCGATCCAAAATCATGAACCGTGACAATATTGGGATGACTCAGCTTGGCGAGGGCAAGCGCCTCTTTCTCAAACCGGGCGGAGAAAGCTGCGTCGCTGACCTTTTCCGGGGCCAGGAGCTTCAGTGCCACGAACCGGTCGAGCGCCTTCTGCCGCGCTTTGTAGACCACACCCATGCCGCCGCGCCCCAGGCACTCCATGATCTCCAGTTGGGGGAAGAGTGGGGCAAGCTCGTCGGGCGTCGGAACAGCCGTCGATTGGGCGGACCGGTCTCCGGGAGTCAGTGTTTCCGTTTCCAGCGGCGCTTCCATCAGGCAGCGGGGGCAAAGTCCGCCGGGGGCGTCTGTTGGGAGGGAGGCTCCACAGCGGGGACACTTGGGCGTTGAATGCGTTGGATTGGATGGGTTCATCGCCTGTGTTCATCAACGTCTCAGACGGAGTGTTACAAAGAAAGTGAATTTCGTTTCTCCTAACCCCGCGCCAGCACTTCGACCAGATAGCGGATCTCGTCATCCACCTCGGTTGGCTCGGCTACTGTGTGGGCGATTTCTTCCCGGAAAATCTCGCGATAGCGTTTCCGAAGACGGTGCACAGCGACGCGGACGGTTCCCTCGTTCTGGCCGAGCTTGATGGCGGCGCTGGCACAGTCGAAGCCACCATGTCCTGCGGTCAAAGCAGGCTTGAGCACGGCAAAGGCCTCTGATGTGGGCTGCTCTTTCTCCAGTCTCACAAGCGCCTGATCCAGCAGGGTCAACGCCCAGCGGCGATCAAAAACGGCGGACTGATCGTCGATGGAGGCCGGTTCCAAAGTGTAGCGCTCCTCGGCTTCCGTCCATTCGAGCGGGACGGCGTGTGCACGTCCACCTCGCTTCAGACACTGGGCGCTCTTCCATTCATTGACGAGAAACCGCTTCATCGCCATCATAAGGAAGGTGCGGAACTTCCCGAGCTCGGGTTGAACGCCATCCAGCCACTCCTTTTCGAGCAGACGTTCAAAGAAGGCCTGAGTCAGATCCTGCGCGTCATGGGCGGTGTGGCCTCCTCGGCGTACAAAAGCGTAGAGTGGATACCAATAGGTTTCACACAGCCGTTCGAGTGCCTCGTGCTGGTTTTCCTGAGCGCTGACGACCATCGTCCATCGAGTGGTGCGGAACTGAGGGGATGGCGAAGGCATGGTCTTGCATCAATCATAAACATTCGAGGTGATCTGTTACAGAGAGTTTTCCTCGAAATACGTTTCGGGATGGCGATGGATTCTCGACAAGAATGGGGGCGGCTCATCAGTATCTGTCTCATGTCTGAACGGTCTTTCTTTTGGCTTGCCTCCTGGGTGGTGCTTCTGGGTTCCCTTGGAACTTCGGTCCAATCCGAAGAAGCCGGGGTCGTGGCCGGCAACGATGCGGTGAAGAAGATCATGGAGACCTACGGAGGGCGTGGAACTCTGGCCGATGACACACCGCCGACACCCGCCGAAGAAGCGGTGAAGCAGTTTCAATTGCGACCGGATTTGGCCATCGATCTGATGGGCTCCGAGCCGGTGGTGGAGCAGCCCCTGTATGGAAGCTGGGACTCCAAGGGGCGCTTCTGGCTGACGCAATACCGCCAGTATCAATTTCCTGCCGGGCTGAAGATCGTGAGCTACGACTCGCATCTGAGGGCCAAGTTCGACAAGGTGCCTCTGCCGCCGCCTCGGGGTGAAAAAGGGGCGGACAAGATCACGGTGTTCGAAGACACCGATGGCGATGGATTTTTCGACAAGCACACCGACGTCATCACCGGCCTCAACATCGCCTCCGCCGCGCTGCACGGCATGGGCCGGATCTGGGTGCTGAATCCGCCCTACCTGCTGAGTTATCCCGACGCGGACAACGATGCGCTGCCGGACGGAGATCCCGAGGTGGAACTGAGCGGCTTTGGAATTCAGGACACCCACAGCGTGGCCACGAGCCTTCAGTGGGGCATGGATGGCTGGCTGTATGGCGCGAATGGCAGTACAACGACTGGCAATGTCAGTAGTGCGAACAGCAAGAACGTGAAGTGGGAAGGCCAGTGCATTTGGCGCTACCATCCGCGTGAGAAGACCTTTGAAGTCTATGCCGAGGGCGGTGGCAACACCTTCAGCTTGGACATCGACAGCAAGGGCCGCGTCTTCTCCGGCACCAACAACGGCAAGACCCGCGGCATGCACTACGAGCAGGGCAGCTATGGCATGAAAAACTGGGGCAAACACGGACCGCTCACCAATCCCTATGCCTTCGGATGGTTTGAGCACATGGAGCACGAGGGCGATGCCCGTCGCTTTCCACAAGCCTTCACGATCTACGAGGGAGGTCTCCTCGGCTCGGCTTACGAGGGGAAAATCATCGCTCCGAACTCGCTGGCCAACCTGGTGTATGTGAGTGAGGTCATCCCGGATGGATCGACGTTTCGGACCAAGGACGAAACCGAGTTGCTCACTTCGCCGGACCGCTGGTTTCGCCCGGTCTGGACCGGCGTCGGCCCCGATGGAGGGATCTACATCGCGGACTGGTATGACACGCGGCTGAGTCATGTGCGACCAGTGGACGATTGGCACAAAACCAGCGGACGCATCTATCGAGTCCGGCCTGCAGCGGGGGCACCGAGGCTGGCGCCGTTCGATCTCACCCAGGAGGCAGAAGGACTGGTGGAGCATCTGCGCTCTCCCAATGAATGGTTCAGAAAACAGGCTGCCTTGGAGATTGCATGGCGCGGACTCGCCAAGCTGAAACATGTCCTCCTGCCTTGGGCTCGGGAAAATGGGCCTTATGCCCTCGATGCGCTCTGGACGCTGGACATGCTTGGGGAGGTGGACGCCGCGCTCCTCGCCGAGATGTTGACACACCCCGATCCCCATGTCCGGCGCTGGGCCGTCAAAATCGCCGGTGAACGCGCGGGAGGAATGGGTTCGCTTCGAGGCTTCGCAACCAGCCGTGCGCGAGAACCTCTTGCAAATCTCGCCGTGACGGAACAACACCCCGAAGTCCGCGCCCAACTGCTTGCCTCGGCCAAACGCCTGCCCGCCGCCGTCGGACTTCCGCTCCTCTGGGCGGCTGACGACACCCGCAGGCGCGTCCGCCGGAACGCGGATCTGACGACCAACGGCACATCGGACGGCCGCACTCTGGCGACTGCGCCTACGGACGAGCGCCTTGCCTTGTTAGCTTGGTGGGCGCTGGAGGCCAAGGCAGAGAAGGAACGTGAGGAAGTGTTTGTTTTCCTCCGCGAAGACACCGACTTCCTCCACACCGGCCTTTTCGCAAACCATCTCGCGGGGAATCTCGCCAAACGGTATGCGCTTGCGGGTGGTGAGGCGAACTTCCAGTCATGCGCCGACCTTCTGGCCCTCGCTCCCAATGATGAGGTGCGGGGCAAGATGATCGCCGGAATCGCCTCGGCCTTCGAAGGAGGGGAAATGCTGACGCTGCCAGATGCCCTTTCGGTGGCACTCAAAGACTACCTGTCCAAGCAGTCGGGCGGCGATCTAACGCTCGCTCTTCGCAGTGGTGACGTGGATGCGACGAAGCAGGCGCTGAAGGTCATCGCTGATTCCAAGGTGCCGAACGCCCAGCGTATCGCTGTCGCACGGACGCTTGCCGAGCTTGGCAATGCCGAGGCTGTGGCCCCAATCTTGACGGTTCTGGCCAATGGTTCTGCATCGTCAGGCTTGAAGCGCGCCATGCTCCAGTCGGCCTCCCTTTTTGAAGACCGTCGAATCGCCGAGGCGATCTTGAAGAGTTACGAGAGGAACATTGCGGGGGACATTCCTCTTCGGGAAGATGCCTTCCGTGTGCTTGCGGGACGTTTGGATTGGGCTCGGGAGCTGGTTCATTTCGTCAACGAATGGAAGGTACCCGCCGACCATGTGCCTGCGGATGTGGTTCGCCAGCTCTCGCTTCACGGCGACGCTGAGGTCGATGCGGGGATTCAAAAACATTGGAAGCGACTCTTGATTGCCGCCCCAACGGAGGAGAAAGCCAAGGAAGGTGAACGCATCAAGACTGTGCTCCAAAGTGGCCTCGGCGATTCTGACAAGGGGAAACTCCAGTTCGTGGCACGCTGCGCCATCTGCCATCAGCTCTTTGGCGAAGGTGGAAACATCGGTCCCGACCTCACCGGCTACGAGCGGACGAGCGTGGACTTCTGGCTCGACAACCTTTTCAATCCCAGCCTCGAAATTCGCGAAGGCTTCGGCGCCTACATCGTGAAGACCAAGGGCGGCCAAATTCTCACCGGCATCATGGATGCCCAGGATGCGAAGGGCATCGTGCTCAAGGACATGGCCGGAAACCGCACGCCCGTCAGAGAAGCCGACATCGAAACTCTCGAAGCCAGCCCCATTTCCCTCATGCCCGAAGGCCTGCTCACCGGCCTAAGCGATGCCGACCTGAGGGACTTTTTCGCTTACCTGATGCAACCCGCCAATTAGCGTGGCTCAGAACTGCCAGGCGAATCCAGTGCCGAACCAGGCCCCGGTGTCGGCGTCGGAACGGAAGAGGTTGGCTCCGCCAGTGGTCTCGACCTCGAGTTCGCGACCGAACATCAGACCGCCGCCCAGGTAGAGCCAGCCGTTGCCGAAAACGCGACGCTCCACGCGCAGTCCGGCCCTTGCGCCGCTGCGATCCAGAAAGGCATCCTGACCATTTTGCGTGGTGATGCTCCAGCGTCCGCCGTCTGGAAAGGCCTCGGCGGCGAAGCGCCAGTTCCGGTTGGGGGAGTAGGCAATCCGGAGGCGCGGTGGGATGAGGCTGAAGGTCCAGTGATCGTTGGGCGTCCAGAGAAAGCCGGGAGCAGGGAGCAGTCGTGGCTCACCGAAGTCTTGAGAGAAGTAGGCCCCGCCGAGGAGGGTGAAGGTTTCCGAGATCTTGTAGCCGACCCCTGCGAGCGCGACGAAGAAGATGTCGTCTCCGTCGATGTTCGATCCATCCGTCGCGAGGGCAGGGCCTGCAGAGAGAAAGCCCATCCAAGGCGAATTCTCAGGCTTGTAGATGAACGCGAGATTCAGATCCACCCGGTGAAGGGTGTCGTTGTCGAAGAGCACCTGTTGGTTCCAGTCGAAGACGGAGGCACGATACCTCATGCGGACGCCGAGCGTCCAGTCGTCGGAGAGCTTGGTGCCATAGACTGGAGCACTGATTCGCGCGTCCCAATAGGAGAAGGAGCCTCCGGCATCGAGATCAGTGTCAGGCTCATACGAAAAATCGACAGAGGCTTGACGGCCGATGGCGGCCATGAAGCTGTTGTCAGTGCCGTCCTGCCCCACTTGAGCGGCGGCAGGCGAGATCGAGGCGAGGACAAGAATCGAGGCGAGAGCGATGGGGGAAGGTTTCATGAAAGGAAAAGTTCCCCAATGAACGCCTTGTCCACCCAATGCGGATTCGGTTTTATCGGCCTTTGACGATTTGTTCCGTATTCTGAAGGTGTTGCTTCAGTTCCTTGGCAAGATCGATGAAATCCCCCTCCTCACAGCAGCGGACGAAGCCTTCGGTGTAGCGCTTGAGTTCGTCCCAGACGTGGCGAATGGCGGCGGCCTCTTTGTCCGTGATGGAATTGTCGAGAGCCGCCTGACTGATGGCAGCAAGGAGCCCTGCGAATTGTTGTACAATCTCCTGGGTGGCGGGCATGACTTCGAAGCCCTTCCGGCAGGAACTGGGCGGATTCTTGACAAAGACACCCCCGGCTTTCTGACAGAGCCACTGCAGGATGTGATCTTCCTTGGTCAGCTCATACAGTTGGAGGACGCGGTCGAGGGGATTTCTCGCACCACTGCCCGTGCCTTCGTCAGGCTGCGACCATTTGTAGACGAGAGAGAGAGAAACGCCGAGTTCGGCGGCGATTTCCTTCGGGCTGGTATTGTCGAGCGCCTGGCGTACGACTTCGTGCGAGTCCATGATGCCTCTTAGTTCTTCGATGGCGGCAGAAAAGGCAAGCTTGGAATGTGTGAACTCCTAAGTCGGATCAGACCAGCCGTGTGTAACGGCGGCCCGGGAGCGCCCGGATGAGGCGCTTCATTTCGAGGCGCATGAGGTTTGGGGACACGGTGGCCGGGTTCAAGCCGGAGCGGGTGGTGATCTCGTCGATGTGGGCTTCGTCGGTGCCGATGGCGTCGTAGAGGATCCGCTCGTCGAGCGTGAGGCTGGCCTGGGGGGCGGACTCCTCGACCTTGGGTGCCTGCGGGGCGGTGGGGAAGAGGGTCATGAGGTCATCGAGGATGTCATTGCCATCCATGACGAGTTTGGCCCCCTGCTGAATGAGGCGATTGCAGCCCGTCGATGTGGGTTTGTTGATCGGGCCCGGAACGGCAAAAACGGTTCGCCCCTGCTCGATGGCCTGCTGGGCGGTGATGAGGGAGCCGCTTCGTGCGGGAGCCTCGACGACGAGGAGTCCGCAACTCCACCCGGCGACGATGCGATTGCGATAGGGAAAGGTTTGTTTGTCCGCGAGTCGGTCCACGGGATACTCGCTGACGACGGCTCCGTTGGAGGCGATGCGTTCGGCAAGCGCGAGGTTTTCAGGCGGGTAAAGTTGACCGATCCCGGAGCCGATGACGGCGACGGTGCGTCCCTTCGCCGCAAGGGAAGACTCATGGGCGACCGTATCGATCCCCCGAGCGAGACCGCTGACGACCGTGTAACCGGCGTAGGCGATCTGGAAACTGAGTTTTTTGGCGGCCTCGCGTCCGTAGGGCGTAAAATTCCGGCTGCCGACGACACCGATGGCGTGGTGGTCTTTGGGAGCGAGTTTTCCCCAGACGTAGAGGAGAAAGGGGGCGCTGTGCACTTCGCGAAGGAGGGGGGGGTAAAGCTCGTCCTCGCGAGTCAGGAGTGTGAGCTCCCGGTCCTGAATCTTTGTCAGCTCTCCGGCAAGATCGACCTGGGTTTCCCATTCGGCGATGGTATCGGCCTGCGTGCGACTGATGCCATCCACGCGGGCGAGTTCGGTGGGCTTGGCGGCGAGGATTTTTTCCGGGGTTCCAAAGGCAGCAAGCAGCTTGCTCACGCGCACAGGACCGACCTGCGGGAGCAAGTTGAGGGCAACGTAGGCTTCGGTTCGCGTCATGACAGGAGAACCATGTTGAAGCGTTTGGGCGCGGTTGAAAAGGAGAAGCTGAGGTGGAAACCTAGAAGGAGGGCTGCGTTTCCATCACCTGAGGGGCGCGTTTGCCGCAGGTTTGCGCGTGTCGAACGGGCTGAACCTCAGGACTACTTTTTGAGGTGGTCGAGGGCCTGCTTGAGGTGGCCTTCCATGACTTCCTTGCTGACATAGGCTTCACCGAGGGAGCGAAGGAGGACGAAGTGGATGGCTCCGTGGACGAATTTCTTGTCCATCTTGGAGATGCGCATGACGGCATCAATGTCGATGTCGTCGGGAAGAACGGTCGGGAGATCAAAGCGCTTCAGAGCAGCAACGATGCGCTCTTGTTCGGAGCTTTGGAGATCGGCGATGCTGTAGGAGAGCCAAGCGGCAGCCCGCAGTCCGAGACTGATGGCTTCGCCGTGAAGCAAGCGACCATACCCGGCGGCGGCCTCGATGGCATGCCCAAGGGTGTGTCCAAAATTCAAGAGAGCGCGGGTGCCAATCGTCTCGTGCTCGTCGGCCTCGACGATGGCGGCTTTGATCGAAATGTTGCGGCGAATGAGTGCGGGGAGATCGCCTTTGCCGTCCGCGATCTTCTCGATCTCGGCAAACATGGACTCGTCGCGGATGGCGGCGTGTTTGATGATTTCAGCGAACCCCTCGTTCCACTCGCGCTTGGGGAGGGAATTCAAGGTGTCGACGTCGGCGACGACATGAGTCGGCTGATGGAAGGTTCCGACCATGTTTTTGGCGTCGGGGAGATTGACGCCGGTTTTTCCACCCACCGAACTGTCGACTTGGGAAAGGACTGTCGTCGGCACCTGAACGTATGGAATGCCCCGCTGGTAGATCGAGGCGCAGTAGCCGGCAAGGTCGCCGATGACGCCCCCACCGAGAGCGACGACGAAACTTTTCCGGTCAAGGCCGGCACGGACCATCTCACCGCAGATCGACTCGACCCACGTCAGGGACTTCGTGGATTCCCCCGCTGGAACGGTGATCAGGTGGGTGTTGTAGCCAGCCTCGCCAAGACTGGCCAAGACGGTCTCGGCGTACAATGGGCCCACGTTCGAATCCGTGATGACCGCACAGGTTTTGCGTTCGGGGATCTTTTTGGCCACCTCTTCACCCAGAGTTCCAAGGAGTCCCCGACCGACCTGTACAATGTAGCTGCGCGGTCCTAGATTGACGAAGACGGGGCGGACGAGTTGGGCGTTGGCTTGAGGCATGGAAAGAGGCGGACGATCTCGTCCAAAGCGAAATCTGCCGCCGGTTCGGGTGGTAGGCAAATCGTTTGAAAGCAGGTCTCGCGTCGAAACCAGGTTCGTTGGCGCTTGGCGTAACGCCGTGTGGACTGTTGGAGAGCGGCGGTGGCGTCAGCGAGACTGGAGGCTCCAGAGAGGAAGTCGCGCATCTCCCGGACGCCGATGGCTTTGGCGGAGCCGGATTGGAGATGACCGAGCGCGGCAACTTCGTCGGCGATGCCGGAGGCGATCATCGACTCAACGCGCCGGTGGATGCGGTCGTTCAAGGCCTCTCGCTCAAGCATCAGGATCACACCTCGAACATTGGGGGTGGGCCGGGCAAAGGATCGACGGAGCGCGGATTGAGGCTGGCCAGTGAGGAGACAGATTTCGAGGGCTCGCTCGACATAGCGAGGATTGGCGAGGGGAACGTTGTCGCCAGCAGCGGGGTCGAGCCGGAGGAGTTCGGCGACTTTGTCAGCAAGGGGCTGGGTTTGGAATCGGGCTCGAAGGGCAGGATCGGCCGTCGGCAGTTTGGCGAGTCCGTGGGTGAGGGCCTTGATGTAGAGGCCTGAGCCTCCGACAACGATGGGGGCTTTGCCACGGGCAGCAATCTCTTGGATGACGGGCAGGGCCATGTCGCGATAGGTCTGAGCATCGCAATCGGCTTCGGGAGAGAGGACGCTGTAGAGATGGTGGGGACAGCGGTCGAGTTCAGCGGGTTCAGGTTTGGCGGTGAGGACATCGAGGCCTTGATAGAGCTGGAAGGCGTCGGCATTGACGATCTCGCCATCGAGCCGTTCGGCCAAGTCGAGCGCGAGACCGGATTTGCCTGAGGCGGTGGGTCCGACCACGAAAAAGGTGGCCGGTGGAAGGTATTCCTCCTCCGACCCCAAGGTTTTCTGTGGCGATTCCGTCATGAATTGAGTTCCCATCGCTATTGTGGCGAGGGGGGCGGTCTGGTAAAGGTGATGAATCTGACGAACGATCAATCGGGAAGAACGACTATGAAATGGATCATTGGGTGGATTTTGGCAGCGGGAATCATGACAACACAAGGGCAGGAGAATCCGAAGGAACCGAGGGAGTGGTTGGCGCGAATGGTGAAGCTGCGGGACGCCGGCAACTACCGCGAGGCGGCGGATGCGGGTTTGAAGGCGTTGATGCCCGAGGTGGAGATGAAGCCGGGCCTGAGGTCGGAGGTTTTGCAGGAGCTAGTGAACTCGCTGAGGCAATTGAACGCGTGGCAGGAGGCGGAGCGGGAGATTCGGAAAGCAGCGGAGACGTATCCGGAGGAGTGGTGGGTTTTGATGGAGGCCGCATCGCTGTGGATGTCGCTCCCCAAGCACGGACAGGTGATCGACGGGGAGTTTCAACGAGCGGACAACCGGGGGCGGGGCATGTGGAAAACGGTGCAGGAGAAAGATCATGTCCAGGCTCTGCGCTGGCTGGACGAGGCGCGGAAGCATCTCGACCGGGAGGCGGATGTGAACGATCAGGGCCACTTTTGGGAAGTGCTGAAACAGGCGCTCATGATGAACCGCGGTTCAGCCTGGGCCTTGTTTGAAAAGACCGATCTGGAAGCGGAACCCGGTTACGACGATGAGGAAGGTTATGATGAGGGAGGAAGCGGTTACCCGGTCGATGCCGACGGCGATCCGCGCTACTTCGGCGTGGCGGAGACGTTCGAGTCGGCGGCGAACGATGGCGAGCGGGTGAGGTTTGTGATCGCGCAGATGGAGGCGCTGGGCGGGCGCTGGGCGGTCCAAGCCAGAGTCATGTGGGCCGACATGGTGTCGGGTTGGTTTGGAGTGCGGCGCCACGGCTGGGGAGGTCCCTGGGAAAGCCAGGGCAAGGATGCGTCCAGTGTCACGGCGCTTCACACGCTCGCGGAAGACGAGACCGTGGTGCAACTCGCGACGGGATTGAAGCGGGTGACGCTTCCGGCGGATTACGCCTTTCTGAAACTGCGGCGCGCCATCGCCGAGGACAGCGAAGTGCCGGACTCGGACCGGTCCGTGCAATGGTCGCGCATGGCCGGTGAATTCACGAATCGCTGGCAGATGGTGGCGGCGGCCGAGGCTCTCAATCAGGCGATGGAACTCACGGACAACGATCGCCGGAAGAAGCAGCTGACGGAGCAGCGGAATCAGATTGTGGGGAACTGGGCGTGGTTCGAAGCGATGGACACTCAGGTGCCGGGCAAGCCGGCCAAACTTTCGCTCGGTTTCCGCAACGCGACGGGGATTTCATTCACGGCTCGAAAGGTGAACGTGGTGAAATTGATCGAGGACACGATTGCCTACATCAAGACGAAGCCACAGGAGTCCAACTATTGGCAGACGCAGCTCGACACCGTGGGCCGGCGTTTGCTGGAAGAAGGCGGATCCAAGTATCTCGGCGAGGTGGAGCACGAGTGGTCGGTGGAATTGGAACCTGCCGGGAACCATTGGGACCGGCGGACCCAGATCGTGACGCCCATTGAGGCGGCGGGCGCTTGGTGGATCGAAGGCGCGGTGAAGGGTGGGAACACGACGCGCGCGGTCCTGTGGTTGGACGATCTCGTGATCGTGAAGAAGCCGCACGAGAAGGGGCATTGGATTTATGTGGCGGATGCCGTGACGGGAGCCCCGGTGTCGGGGGCCAGACTGAGCGGCTTTGGATACGAACGGCGTTGGAAGCGGCAGTCGCTCGTCACGGACAAGCAACTGCTTGAGTACACGTTCAAGGAGTTTTCTGACAAGACCCGGGACGATGGGGTGCTGCTGGTGTCGGACCGGCGGTTGGACAGCGAATACGAGTGGCTCCTTCAGGCGACGGATGCCTCGGGCCGCCTGGCGTTCTTCGGATTCAACCGCTTTTGGAGCCATGGCGGTGGAGGATCGCGCTTCGGTGGATTGCTGGGCACACGAACCTACGTGGTGACGGATCGCCCGGTGTATCGCCCGGACCAGACGGTGAAGTGGAAGGCGTGGTTGCGGGTGGCGAGTTACGATCCGAATGAGCGACTGAATCCCATGGCGGGAAAGACGATCACGGCAACCGTGACCGATCCCCGGGGAGAAAAGTTGAGTGAGTCCAATCTCGCGGTGGACGATTGGGGTGGGGTGAGCGGGGAGTTGCATCTCCCGGAAGAAGCGACGCTGGGGAACTACCACATCTCACTCCGATGGAACCGGGTGCTGGGGCGTGATGAGAATCTGGGCGGGCAGAGTTTTCGGGTCGAGGAATACAAGAAGCCGGAGTTCGAGGTGAAGGTCGAAGCCCCAACCGAGCCCGTGCTGCTGGGCGAGAGCTTCGAGGTGAAGGTAAAGGCGGACTACTACTTCGGGGGCCCGGTGAAAGAGGGGACGGTGAAGTACAAGGTCGAGCGGACGCGGCATCACGACCGCTGGTGGCCGGTGGGTCGCTGGGACTGGCTGTTTGGAGCGGGTTACGGATGGCGAAACTCAACGTATGACTGGTATCCGGGCTCGCGAGGCTGGTGCAAATGCTTCATGCCGCCCCCGTGGTTTTCGTGGGGCGATCCGCCGCCCGAGTTGGTTGCCGAAGGTGAAACGGAGATCGGAGCTGACGGAACCGTGTCCATCAAGATCGACACCGCGGTCGCCAAGGAACTCCACGGCGATCAGGATCACCAATACAGCATCACAGCCGAAGTGACGGACCTCTCGCGGCGAACCATCTTTGGCAGCGGCCACGTGATCGCGGCGCGTCGTCCTTTCGAGGTGTATGTCTGGCTCAACGGCGGATATTTCCTCACGGGTGAAGAGGCGGTCATCTCGGCGTCCGCTCGCACCCTGGATGGCAAGCCGGTGAAGAGCACGGGAGCGTTGAAGGTGTTCCGGGTCACGTATGCCAAGAACGGCGATCCGAAAGAGGAAGGCGTGGCTGAGTTTGAGGTGGCTTCGGATGAGGAGGGACAGGTGAAGCAAAGCCTCAAGTGGGCGAGGCCCGGGCAGTATCGGGTGTCAGCGACGTTGAAGGATGCGGCGGGTCACGAGATCGAGGGTGTGTCGTTTGTGACGGTGCGCGGCGAGGAGAAGGAACCGACGGAGGGGCTGAGGTTTGACGATCTCGAACTGACCGTGCGCCGTGATGAGTATGCGCCGGGGGATGAGGCGGAGCTTCTGATCCAGACGAATGCTGAGGGATCGACGGTGGCCTTGTTTTTGCGGCCGGTGAATGGGACCTATGGCGATCCGATTTGGATCAAGCTGGATGGTCAGAGCGCGGTTTACCGGTTCAAATTGACCGAAGCTGATCAACCGAACCTTTTTGCGGAAGTGGTGACCGTGCGGAACGGTCGGCTGCATCAGGTGGCCAAACAGATCGTCGTGCCACCCGTGAAGAGGGTCGCGAAGGTCGAGTTGATGCCGAACAAGGAAAGTTACCTGCCGCAGGAGAAGCCGACAGTGAAGGTGAAGGTGCTGGATCAGAATGGGGAACCTTTTCGAGGGCAGCTTGTGCTCACGGGTTACGACAAGGCGCTCGAGTACATCAGCGGAGGGAGCCAGATTGGAGACATCCGGGAGTTCTTTTGGGGTTGGAAGCGTTCCCACGAACCGAGTTCCTCGAACACGTTCCGTGCGATGGAGCTCGGGCTTCTTCGAGATGGGGAGAGTGGTGCGAGCGTGTTTGGGACGGCGGACGTCTATTTTGACAATCTTTCCTCGGCGGACGGGGCTTCGTTTGGTGCCATGACGGGAGGAGCGGGAGGCAATGGCGCTAACCGCTACGCCCTGGCGATGCCAGCGGCGGCTCCCGCTCCGGGTGCGCCGATGGCGAAGGCAAGCCGGGCACTAATGCCGACGGACTCCTTTGCCTGGGAGAGTCCGATATTAGCTGTTGGTAATGAAGAAGGCGGCATGCCGCAGGGACCCCAGCCCATGATCCGAAAGGATCTGGCTGACAGCGCGGTGTGGATCGCGGCGGTCGAGACGGATGCGGCGGGACTGGCGACGCTGGATTTTGATCTTCCGGACAACCTCACCACTTGGAAACTGCGCGGCTGGGTGATGGGCATGGACACGCAGGTCGGTGAGGCGTCGGTGGAAGTCATCACGCGGAAGGATCTGATGCTGCGCTTGCAGGCACCGCGATTTTTTGTCGAAAAGGATGAGGTGGTGCTGTCGGCGAACGTGCACAACGAGTTGGACGCGGAGCAGACGGTGCGTGCGGTCTTGGAGTTGGAGGGAAGGACTTTGGAGGTGATGAAAGGTGATGCGACGCAGAGTGCGGTGATCGCGGCGCATGACGAGAAGCGTTTCGACTGGCGGGTGCGCGTGGTGAAGGAGGGCGAGGCCATCGTGCGGATGAAGGCGCTTGCGGAGAAGGACGCGGATGCGATGGAGATGACCTTCCCGGTCTTCGTTCACGGCACACTGAAGACCGACAGTTGGAGCATCACGATGCGACCGGAGGAAACGAAGGCCGCGTTCACGATTCGCGTGCCGGAGGATCGCAAGCCGGAGCAATCGCGGCTGGAGATTCCCTACACGCCAAGTTTGGCGGTGACGATGGTCGATGCTTTACCGTTCCTCGTGGACTATCCGTATGGCTGCACAGAGCAGACGCTGAACCGGTTCGTGCCGACGGTGATTGCGCGTCGTGTGCTGCGGGAGATGAAGGTGGATCTCGACGTCGTGGCCGAGCGCTTGGAGCAGGCGGAACGGGAGAATCCTCTGCTGGAAGCCCATGCGCGTCGTTTGCTGGGAACCAAGCAGGCCGTGTTCAGCGAGGCGAAGATGAAGAAGATGGCGCGGGCGGGCGTGAAGCGTCTCGAAGCCATGCGCGGTGCGGATGGTGGCTGGGGTTGGTTCCCGGGAACGCGCGTATCGTCCGCGCACATCACGGCGCAGGTGGTTCACGGATTGCGCCTGGCCAAGGAGGCGGGATTGGAGGTGACCGACGGATTGGTGGAAGGCGGTGTGGCCTGGCTTTCGGGTCATGAAAACGCGCGACTGGCCCGGCTGCAGGCCGCCGAGGACAGCCCGGACTGGCTGCAGCATCCGGACAACCTCGACGCCATGGTGCACGCGGTGCTGGTGGAGAACGGCGTGGGTTCCGACGATATGCGGCGTCGCCTGTATGAAGCGCGGACGCGGCTTTCCCGCTACAACCTCGCCCAACTGGGACTGGCCTGTCACGCGAAGGGTGAGATCGAGCGGCGCGACATGCTGCTGCGGAATTTGCGGCAGTTCTTGAAAGAGGACGACGAGAACCAAACCACGTGGCTGGAACTGCCGGGCGGAGGCGGCTATTGGTGGTTCTGGTATGACGACGAAATCGAGACGCAGGCGGCCTTCTTGAAGCTCCTCGTGGCGGCTGAGCCCCAAGGCGATCTGGCTCCGCGCCTCGTGAAGTATCTGGTCAACAACCGGCGCAACGGCACTTACTGGAAATCGACTCGCGACACGGCGGCGGTGATTGAGGCCTTGGCGGATTACATGAAGGCGACGGGCGAGGGCGAGCCGAATGTCGAGATCGCGATTCGCATGGACGGTGAGGAGGTGCATCGCGCCACGATCACGGCTGAGAATTTGCTGACGGAACGGCACGCGTTCGTGCTGGAGGCGGATCGGGTGCCCTCGGGTGAGCACAGGATTGAGATCGCGAAGCAGGGGGCTGCGCCGCTGTACGCCGGGGCTTACCTGACCGTGTTCTCCAAGGAAGATCCGATTCCGGCTGCGGGCCTGGAGGTGAAAGTGCGGCGAACGTTCTACAGGCTCATTGAGGAGAAGCATGACACGAAGGTCGCGGGTTCCAAAGGTCAGGCGGTGGGCCAGACGGGCGTGCGCTATCGGAGAGAAGCCATTGCCAGCGACGAAGAGATCCAAAGCGGCGACTTGATCGAGGTGGAACTCTCCGTCGAGAGCAAGAACGACTACGAGTACTTGGTGATCGACGATCCCAAGCCCGCAGGCTTCGAGGCGGTGGAGGTTCAAAGCGGTTGGACCTGGGACAAACTCCCCGCCTACAAGGAATTTCGCGACGAGCGCGTGGCCTTCTTTGTCGAGAATCTGCCTCAGGGAACGCACAACCTCAGCTACCGTGTGAAAGCCGAGATCCCAGGTCGCTTCAGCGCTCTGCCGACCAAGGTTGAGGCGATGTATGCACCGACGATCCGCGGAAACTCGGCTGAGTGGAAGGCGCGGATCGAGGAGTGAGGCATCGTGTCCATCAGCATGCGCCAGATCTTTGGGCTCTCCGGCGGATATCAAATGAGCGAGGTCAGGGGGGACGTGCCCTTTGTGCATGGATGGTCGATTGAGTCTCGGAGAGAAGGCATCGACCAAGCGAAGCTTCCAGCGCGACTTACCGGAAGATTTGTCTGACAGGAGGGATGATTCCCCGCGTCGCGCCAATAGAGGGCGTTGATCTCGCAAGATGCGCGAAGATCTCTGAGGGAATGGGGTTATGGGGTGAAGACCCCATGGCAAGGGCGCGCTTCACGGTCGAAGGATAGACAACCGAACCTCAAACCGAAAGGAATTCGATATGCCCATTCAACTCAAAGAAGAAAACGGTGGAAAAACACTCGCCGTCCATGTCAGCGGAAAACTGGCAGCAGCCGATTACGAGCACTTCGTGCCGGAGTTCGAGCGCCTCGTCGGAATCCACGGAAAGCTGCGCGTGCTTTTCGATATGACGGGCTTTCATGGCTGGACAGCCGGCGCCTTGTGGGAAGACTCGAAGTTTGCGATGCATCACTTCAGCGACATCGACCGCCTCGCGATCATTGGCGAAAGGAAGTGGCAGGAAGGCATGGCGACGTTCTGCAAGCCCTTCACGAAGGCCACAGTCAAATACTTCGATCACAGCGATGCAGCAGAGGCCAGAACGTGGCTCCATGAATCGTTAACTACGGTGTGAACACGATGAGCTCACCGCGCCTGGAAGTCCTACCAGAAAAGCGAGGTGATTCATTGTCTGCGAACAGCGGCGTCGTTGTCGCCATTCGCGGGAGCGTGGTCGATGTCCGCTTCGACGGCGATCTCCCGCCGATCCACAACATGCTGGAAGCGGGAGAGGACGGCAGCATCGCCATCGAAGTGCTCGCGCAGCGGGATGCGCATCATGTGCGCGGCATCGCTCTGACGCCGACACAAGGGCTCGCGCGCGGCATGGAGGTGAAGGACACCGGCGGGCCGCTGAAGGCACCGGTCGGCAAGGCCATCCGCTCGCGCATGTTTGATGTGTTTGGCAACACCATCGACCGCGACCCCGCGCTGACGGATGTCGATTGGCGTTCGGTGCATCGCTCGCCGCCGCCGCTGGCAAGACGTTCCACCAAGTCGGAAGTGTTCGAGACCGGCATCAAGGTGATCGACGTGCTCGTGCCGCTGGAGCGTGGCGGCAAGGCGGGCCTTTTCGGCGGCGCTGGCGTGGGCAAGACGGTGCTGCTCACGGAGATGATTCACAACATGGTCGGGCATCACGATGGCGTGAGCATCTTCTGCGGCATCGGCGAACGTTGCCGCGAGGGCGAGGAACTCCACCGCGAAATGAAGCAGGCAGGCGTGCTGCCGAACATGGTCATGGTCTTCGGGCAAATGAACGAACCGCCCGGAAGCCGCTTCCGCGTGGGGCATGCGGCGCTCACGATGGCCGAGTATTTTCGCGACGACGAACATCGCGACGTGCTGCTGCTGATGGACAACATTTTCCGCTTCATTCAGGCCGGCATGGAAGTCTCTGGCCTGATGGGGCAGATGCCATCGCGTCTCGGCTATCAGCCCACCATGGGTACGGAGCTGTCGAGTTTGGAGGAACGCATTGCCAATACTGACACCGGCGCGATCACCTCCATCCAGGCCGTCTATGTGCCGGCGGATGACTTCACCGATCCAGCCGCGGTGCATACCTTCTCGCATCTCTCCGCATCGATCGTGCTTTCACGCAAGCGGGCCAGCGAAGGGCTCTTCCCCGCCATCGACCCGCTGCAATCGAGTTCCAAGATGGCCACGCCCGGCATCGTCGGTGACCGGCACTATGCGCTCGCTCAGGAGATTCGCCGCACGCTCGCGCAGTATGCGCAGTTGAAGGACATCATCGCCATGCTTGGGCTTGAGCAGCTTTCCCCGGAGGATCGAAATGTGGTGATGCGTGCCCGCCGCCTGGAGCGCTTCCTCACGCAGCCCTTCTTCACCACCGAGCAGTTCACCGGCATGAAAGGCAAGCTCGTTAGCCTCGCGGACGCGCTCGACGGCTGTGAGCGCATCCTGAACGACGAGTTCAAAGACTACCCCGAAAGCGCCCTCTACATGATCGGCGCCATTGATGAAGTAAAGGACAAGGCCAAGGAGGCAAATCATGCATCTTAAAGTTTTGCTGCCTTTCCAAGTCTTTGCGGACAAAACCCAGGTCATACGCATCGTCGCGGAGACGCGGGAAGGCTCGTTTGGGCTGCTGCCGCATCGGCTCGACTGTGTGGCGGCGCTCGCTCCCGGCATCCTGATTTACGAAACCGAAACCGAGGGCGAAGTCTTCGTGGCGGTGGACGAGGGCGTGCTGGTGAAGACGGGCGCAGAGGTGCTGGTTTCCGTTCGGCGGGCGCTCGCGGGTGCGGACCTCGGGCAGTTGCGTGCGATGGTGGAGAAGGAATTTCTCACGCTGGATGCCGAGGAGCAAAGCGTGCGCTCGGTGATGGCCAAACTGGAGACGAGCTTTTTGCACGGCTTCGCAGCCTTGAAGAAATGAAGGACGAACCCGACATCCCACCCGCCAAGGCGGAACCGAAGCTGGCCGATCAAATCGGGCAGAAGGCGGCGCGGAAGCTGCAAGCGCGCAAGCATGGCGAGCCCGCCGTTTGGCTTGGCCTGGGGATGATGGGGATCGTGGGATGGTCGGTCGCGGTGCCGACCTTGCTGGGGGCGGCCCTGGGGCTTTGGCTGGACAAGGAATACCCCGGTTCACGTTCATGGACGCTGGCGCTTCTGGTGGCCGGACTGATGCTGGGCTGCATCAATGCCTGGCACTGGGTGGCCAAGGAAGAAAAAACCATGCGAGACGAGCAGGAGGAAAAAGACGATGAATGAGACACTGACCATCCTTTTGGCAATCGCCGCTGGCATCGTGCTCGGCGTGATCTTCTTCGGCGGACTGTGGTGGACGGTTCGCAAAGGCATGTCCTCGCCGCGTCCGGCCGTTCTGTTCCTCGGCAGCATGATCGTGCGGATGAGCGTGGTAATGCTGGGTTTTTACTTCGTCGGTCAGGGCGAATGGCGGCGACTGGTGGCGTGTCTTGCCGGATTCATCCTCGCCCGCATCGCTTTGATGCGCTGGACACGTGCGCCTGTTGAAAACCTCAAGGAGGACCGCCATGCGTCTTAGCCCGGATCAGCTCACTTACTGGCAGCATGGGTTCTTCAAACTCAATGCAACCATCGTGTTCACCTGGATGGTAATGCTCATCCTGATCGTGGGGGCGAAACTCATCACCCGCAACCTCACCACCGAACACAAACGCTCACGCTGGCAGAACCTGCTGGAGATCGTGGTCATGGCCATCGTCTCTCAAATCAAAGACGTGGGTCTGCGCAACCCGAAGACCTACCTGAGCTTTCTCGGCACGCTGTTCCTGTTCGTCGCCATGTCGGCGCTCTGCACCATCATCCCGGGTTATGATCCGCCGACGGGATCGCTCTCGACGACGGCGGCGCTCGCCATCTGCGTGCTCGTAGCGGTGCCGATGTTTGGCATCATGGATCAGGGCATGAAGGGTTATCTGAAAACCTACATCGAACCGACGATCATCATGCTGCCATTCAATCTCATCAGCGAAGTCTCGCGGACGCTGGCGCTCGCCGTGCGTCTCTTCGGCAACATGATGAGCGGCGCGATGATCATCGGCATCCTGCTCACGATCACGCCCTTCATCTTCCCCATCGTCATGACCTTGCTCGGCCTGCTGACCGGCATGGTGCAGGCCTACATCTTCAGCATCCTCGCGGCGGTTTACATCGCCGCGGCCGTGCGCACTCGCGAGCCCAAGCTCACTCCATCCACCCCATAGCCCCAAATACAACCCATGGACCCCACCACCACGATCGCGGTGACCTCGATCCTCACCGCCGGATTCACCACCAGCATCGGCTGCATGATGCCAGCACTTGGCGAAGGCCGATCTGTCGCTAGCGCCCTGACCTCATTGGCCCAGCAACCGGACGCCTCCGCCACCATCACACGCACGCTGTTTGTCGGTCTGGCGATGATTGAGTCCACGGCGATCTATTGCTTCGTGGTCTCGATGATTCTCGTCTTTGCCAATCCGTTCTGGAATCACGTCATCACGCAATCCGTCGAGGCGGCATCCAAGTAGATCATGCTCATCGACTGGTTCACCGTCGCGGCTCAGGCGCTCAACTTCCTCATCCTGGTCTGGTTGATGAAGCGCTATCTTTATCAGCCGATCCTCCACGCCATCGACGCGCGTGAAAAGCGGATCGCTGACGAACTCGCCGACGCCGACAAGAAGAAGGCCGAGGCGAAGCAGGAGCGCGATGACTTTGAGCAAAAGAACGCCGAACTCGACAAGCAACGCGCCTCCCTCCTGAGCAAGGCCACCGAAGAAGCCGCCGATGAACGTCAGCGGCTCATCAAGGAAGCCCGCAAAGATGCGGATGAACTCAGCGAGAAACGCGCCACCGCCTTGCAGCGCGAACAAAAGACGCTGCATGATGAAATCACGCGTCGCACAAAGCAGGAGGTCTTCGCCATCGCACGGAAGACACTGAGCGATCTCGCGGGTGCCAGCCTCGAAGAGCGCATGAGCAGCGTCTTCGCCCAGCGGATGCGTGAGCTGGATGATGAGCCGAAAAGCAGTCTGGGCGAAGTTCTCTCCTCAGCACCAGCGGTGGTGCGCAGCGCGTTCGACCTTCCCGCCGGGCAGCGGGAACTGATCCAAAAGGCGATCAACGAGACGTTCTCCGCCGACATCAAACTGAGCTTTGAAACCACGCCAGATCTGGTCAGTGGCATCGAACTTTCCGCAGGCGGGCAGAAGGTGGCGTGGAGCATTTCAGACTATCTGGCATCTCTGGAGGAAAGCGTGGAGGAACTGATCAAGGCATGAGCACCACGCCCGAAACCTTGGAAAGCGTGCTCGACGGCGCCTTTGACCGCATGGGTCAGGCACGCGAGTCATTCGCGCCGCGGCTCGTCCTGCGCGAGGTCGGAACGATCACAACCGTCTCGACCGGCATCGCCACCGTGGCCGGGCTTCCAGGGGCGGGGTATGAGGAGTTGCTTGAGTTTCCCGGTGGCGTCTTCGGCATCGCCTTCAACGTGGATGAACACGAGATCGGCGTCGTGCTGCTCGGTGATTACGCACATCTCCACGCAGGCGATGAGGTCAAGCGCACGGGCCGCGTGATGGACGTGGCCGTGGGCGAAGGTCTGCTTGGTCGCGTCATTGATCCACTGGGGCGTCCGCTCGATGGCAAGGGGCCTGTGACTTCCTCCGAAAGTCTCCCCATCGAGCGTCCCGCTGCTCAGATCATGGATCGCGCGCCGGTCACCGTGCCGCTGCAGACCGGGCTGAAAGTGATCGATGCGCTCATTCCCATCGGGCGCGGGCAGCGCGAACTGATCCTTGGCGATCGGCAGACCGGCAAGACTGCCATCGCCATCGACACCATTTTGAATCAGCGCGGCAAGGACATGCTCTGCGTGTATTGCGTGATCGGCCAGCGCGCATCGGCAGTGGCGAAAGCCGTGGCCGTTTTGAGCGAGAAAGGCGCGATGGAATACACGGTGGTCGTCGTGACGGAGGGCAATGATCCGCCCGGGCTCGAATACATCGCGCCGTATGCCGCGACGAGCATTGCCGAGCACTTCATGGAAGCCGGACGTGATGTGTTAATCGTCTATGATGACCTCACGCAGCACGCACGCGCCTATCGCGAGCTGTCGCTGCTGCTGCGCCGCCCACCTGGACGCGAGGCCTTTCCGGGCGACATCTTTTACATCCACTCGCGGCTGCTCGAGCGCGCCACGCATCTCAGTGAGGAACGCGGCGGCGGCTCGCTCACCGCGCTGCCGATCATCGAGACCGAAGCGCAAAACATCTCCGCCTACATTCCGACGAACCTCATTTCCCTCACCGAC
>CAXBNA010000072.1:0-26940 GCA_963976915.1 uncultured Verrucomicrobiales bacterium | reverse complement strand
CCCGTTACGAGGTCTTCGTGAAGAAGTTTGCGCACCACGAGGGCGATCTGCGGCGGTTTGTGCGGTCCCTGCTGCCGAACTGGACGGATGCGGATGAGGTCGTGCAGCAGAGCGCCATCGTGATGTGGCGAAAATTTGACCAGTACGATTCAGACACAAACTTCATGAAGTGGGCCTGTGTGGTGGCCCGCTTTGAGGCCCTTGCCTACCGGCGCAAGATGGCGCGGGACCGGCTGGTGTTTCGCGAAGACATTTTGGAATTGATGGCCGACGAAGGCGTCGAGGAGATGAATCAACGGGACGCTGAACACGCCGCGCTGGAGTCCTGCTTGCTCGACCTCCCCGAGAAGCACCGTCAACTTTTGACGCTGGCCTACACGAAGGGCATCAAGGTGAAGGAACTCGCGGAAGAAGCCGGGTCGTCGGCCGAAGCGTTCTACATGCGATTGAATCGGCTTCGGCGCCAGTTGATGGCCTGCATGGAGTCAAAACTGCAGGAGCAAAGGGGGCACACATGAAGATGGAACCCTCCCAATTCAAGGATCTGTCCTCTGACGAGCAGGATTGGATCGATGCCTATCTGAACGGCACCATCGACGCCGGGGCGTTCGAGGCCCTGCAAGAGAGACTGACATCGAGTCCCGCTCTGCGTGCCGCGATGCGACGCTATCTGGCCCTTGACCACCATTTGCAGCAGAATCTCCTAGCAGGAAGCGCCGCAGGTGAGCCTTGGCTAGCGACGGAATCGGCCCCGACGCTGCTGTCTCCGGCCAAGCGTTCTCGGTGGCTGATTGGCTGGACACCCATGGCGGCTGCGGCGGCACTGGCCTTCGTTCTCGGCCTCGCTTCGATGCATTGGGGCGGAAAGCCCCCGGAGGGAATTGAACCCTCGGCTCAGGGATTTGCAGTCGTGGGTCGGCTGTTTGACACGGTTTGGCCAGAGAAGGCAGCTGCGCACCGAGAGGGCGACACGTTGGGAGCAGAGACGTTCCAACTCGCGTCGGGAACGGCTGAAATTCAGTTTTTCTCCGGCGCCATGATGACCGTCGAAGGGCCGGCCGAAATTGCACTCACCTCGGCCTGGGAAGCTGCCTGCCAGGAAGGCACCGTTCGGATGCGTGTCCCCCCTGCCGCAAGAGGATTCAAGTTGCTGACGCCGTCATCACAAATTGTCGATCTGGGCACGGAGTTTGGGTTGGAGGTACGGGGTGATCAGTCGCATGTCGAGGTTTTCGATGGCGAGATTGCTGTGCAGCATGAGCATGAATCCGAGCGGTTGATCCAAAAAGGAGCCGCCTGGGGCCTTCCGGCGGACGGAACTGCCAGACCTGCCGAGACAGGACGAGTCACCTTCCCGGATGTTCGGACCTTCGGAACGCGTGCGGCGGAGCAGCAGCAATCGGACTTTGAACGTTGGGAAAAGCACCGGAATGCCTTGGCGCAGGACCCGCGGTTGATCGCCTACTACACCTTTGACCGGGATGACCTTCACGGACTGATCCCAAACGTCACTGAGCCGCGGAATGCCGAGTACGATGGTGCCGTGGTCTTGGCGGAGCCAGTGGATGGTCGTTGGTCGGGCTTGAAATCGGCCCTTGAGTTTCGCCGTCCCGGAGCGCGGGTGCGAGTGAACATTCCGGGCGAGTTCCCAGCCTTCACCTTCATGACCTGGGTGCGCATCGACAGCCTCGACCGCTGGTACAATGCACTCTTCATGGGCGACGGTTATGAGACCGGCGAGCCTCACTGGCAAATCCGCGACGACGGAAAGATGATGCTTTCGGTCATGGTCGACGACACCCGCCCCAACCCCTACAAGAAGGACGACGCCGGCTTCCACCGCGTCTATTTCTCGCCGCCGATGTGGGATCGCTCCATGAGTGGCCAATGGATGCACCTCTGCTCGGTCTTCGATCCAGACCAGCGACTCGTGGCGCACTACGTCAACGGGGAGCGCATCAGCGAACAGGAAATCGTTGACGACTACCTCATCAAGACCCTGCGCATCGGCAACGGCGAGATCGGAAACTGGGGGCTGCCCTTTCGGCAGGACCCCACCTTCGGCATTCGTAATCTGAACGGCCGCATGGACGAACTCGCCATCTTTAAGGCCGCCTTGTCGGCCGAAGAAATCGCCGCCCTCTACGAACGCAGTCGTTCGAGCGTTCGATAGCCCAAAAAGATTGCGTTAGTTTTTGAAAGTGCGGCAGTAATGGGATGATGGACGTTCGCTCATTCACTACCTCGATCTTTGCGCTTCTCGGTGTCTTAGCGTCTTTGCAGGACGCCGCCGCCGCGGTTGATTTCGAGAAAGACATTCTTCCCATTTTGGAAGACCGCTGCATCGACTGCCACGGCCCCGACAAGGACAAGTCCAGCTTCCGTGTCGATCAGCGCGCGGTCCTGCTTCTTGGCGGCGACTCGGGGCTAAAGTCCGTGGTGCCGGGGAGTCCGGCTGAAAGTCACCTCATCGAGTTGGTGAAAACCGACGATGAAGACGAACGCATGCCGCCAAAGGGAGATCCACTCACCTCCGAGCAGATCGCGCTGCTGGAGCAATGGATCACCGAAGGAGCGGTGGTTCCGGGACAGATGGACGCGGTGGCGGAGGTCACCTCGGATCTGTGGTCGCTGAAGCCGGTGGAACGACCCGATGTTCCAAAGCAAGCCGGGGCATCGACCCCCATCGATGCGTTTTTACTGGAGAAACTGCGCTCTCAGGAGCTCAACTACAATGCTCCGGCGGATCCTCGGTCGTTGATCCGCCGTGTCTCGGTTGTCCTTACCGGCTTGCAACCGACACCTGAGCGAGTGGATCAGTTTGTGGCGGATTCCAAAGCCGACGGTGGCGGTGCCTACGCGGCACTGGTGGATGAGTTGCTCTCTTCACCGCACTTCGGCGAGCGCTGGGCACAGCATTGGCTCGACGTGATTCGCTGGGCGGAGTCGAACGGTTCGGAGGCCAACCTCTACCGCAAAAACGCGTGGATCTACCGCGACTACGTGATTCGTGCCTTCAATGAAGACAAGCCGTATGACGAATTCGTCCGCGACCAGATCGCCGGTGATCAGACTGGCAACGGCGAGGCGACCGGATTCCTGGTGGCCGGACCGCACGTGCCTGCCGCGACGGTGGGCCGCGAGCCGACCGCCATCCGCCAGGCTCGTGCAGACCGTATGGATGAGATCATGCAGACGGTCGGTGCCTCAATGCTCGGTATGACCGTGGGTTGCGCGCGCTGCCACAATCACAAATTCGATCCGATCTCGATTCAGGACTACTACTCGCTGACGGCCGTCTTCCAAGGCGTCGAGTTTGGCGGTCGCCGACCCGAACTATCCAAGAATCACCCTCGGGTCCAGCGAACGAGTTGTATCCGAAGATCCACAAGGAGCGGGCGATCCTGCGAGAGGGCATCGGATTCTGGCAGGAAGACAATGGCGGCTACACCGACATGGTGTTTCCGAACACGACGACGCAGGCGTTGCGTATCGAGTTCGATCGGCCTCAAACGTTTATCGATGAACTGGAGGTGTTTGGCACTGCCGACTTCAAAGAGAATCTGGCGCTGGCCTCAAATGGCACCCAACTCGTTGATGATCCTGAGATGGCAGATGCTGGCGCACCTGTCAGCAAGGCCAACGATGGCGAGTACAGCACCATGGCCTGGAAATCGAAGGCGCCGGATGGCAGCAAGAAAAAGCCTTGGGTGGAGATTCAATTCGCCAAGGCCTACGAGGTGAATCGGTTCCGCTTCAGTTCGAACCGTGAGTACTTCTTCGAGACCGACTACCTCGAAAAGATCAACAAGGGCAATTTCCCCGGCTATCGCATTTTGGCGAAGCAGGCGGATGGGGATTGGAAGGAAATCTGCAGCACCCAAAAGGCGCAGGCGGCCTTGAAGCAGAAACCAGCGATGAAAATGGCTTCTGGCAAGCTTCACCAACTTCTCGCCACGCTCGCTGAGGAAGGACCCCAACATAGCTTTGTGGGCAGTTTTCACCAGAAGCCGGGAGTGACTCATGTCTTGAGTCGCGGAAGCCCGGAGAATCCCGTCGACGAAGTCATGCCTGCCGGGTTTGCCGTTCTCGATGGCAATCTCGGGCTCGACTCGACGTCACCGGATCCTGTTCGCCGGAAGGCGTTCGCCGACTGGCTTGTCCGGCCCGAGCACCCACTGACGGCCCGGGTGTTTGTGAACCGCGTTTGGCATCACCTCTTCGGCATGGGCATCGTCCCCACCACGGCCGACTTTGGCGAAGCGGGTGCTCCGCCAAGCCATCCCGAGTTGCTCGATTACTTGGCCGCCGAGTTTGTGAAACCCGGGAGCAGTGAGGCCAAGCCATGGGGCGTCAAGGATCTCATTCGCAGCATGGTGCTCACCCAGGCTTTCCGCCAGTCCAGTGCGCCACGCGATGACGGTCTGCATGCGGATGCTGGAAACGCACTGTTGTGGCGCTACTCACCCCAGCGGGTGGAGGCCGAAGTGATTCGCGACAGCATCCTTCAAGCGTCCGGCAAACTTGATCCAACACTTGGAGGCCGCAGCTTCCGCATCCACAATGTCAAGAAGACCTACGCACAGTGGCAGGTCGTGGACAACCACGGCCCCGAAACTTGGCGCCGAATGATTTATCAGGAACGCATGCGCCGCGTGGATGATCGCATCTTCACCGCCTTCGACTTTCCGGATTGTGGGCAGGTCAGCGCCAAACGTCCGGTGTCTACGACGCCCCTGCAGGCACTCAATCTGATGAACAGCGATTTTGTCGTCGAGCAGAGCGCCTTCATCGCCGAGCGCGCCGAAAAGGAAACAGAAGGTGGGGCGACCGAGACCGCAGTGCGCCGCTGCTTCCAACTGCTCCTCACGCGCGATCCCGATGCCGACGAGCTCTCCGCATGCCAGGGCATCCCACTGGACCTCGTCTGCCGCAGCCTGATCAACTCCAACGAATTCGCCTTCCTGAACTGATGGTAAAAGATGAGGGGTAAAAAATAGGAATCTGAAATCTTTTACCCACCATCTTTTACCAAAGATCATCTTCACCATGAACCAAGCCGAAACCATCTCCATCAAGGGTCGTCATCTCCTCGACCGCCGCAACTTCATGCGCTCCACGGGCATGACCTTCGGCGGGCTGGGTCTGGCCCAGTTGCTTGCGACCGAGGAGAAGGCCAACTTTACCGGCAAGGTCTCGATCCGGCCGCAGATTGATCACGACCACCCGTATGCACCGCGCAAGCCGCACTTCCCGATGCCCGCCAAGAGGGTGCTGGTGATCTACTGCCCGGGAGCGGTCAGTCATGTCGATACCTTCGACTACAAACCGGCGCTGACGAAGTTTCACGGTCAGAAGCCGCCGGGCCTGCCCGCGGTGACGTTTGAAGGCCCGAGCGGGAACATCGCGAAACCATTCTGGGATTTCAAACCGCGTGGCCAGACTGGCAAGATGGTGTCCGACCTGCTGCCGAACATGGCGGAACTGGTGGACGATTTTTCGTTCTTCCACGCGCTCAGCACGCAGACCAGCGCGCATCCACAGGGGGAGAACTTCATGAACACAGGGTTCACGATGGAGGGCTTTCCTTCCTTCGGCGCTTGGACCACTTATGCGTTGGGTTCGGAGTGCTCGGAGCTTCCTGCCTTCGTCGCCATCAATGATCCACGTGGACTTGCCCGATCAGGGAAGAACAACTTTGGCAGCGGGTTTTTGCCCGCCGCTTTTCAAGGCACGGATTTCACCGCCAAGAGTCCGCCGCCCAACCTCATGCGCCCGGCCAGCTACTCTGCGAGTGATGACCGATCGACCATCGATCTGCTGAAGCGGCTCAACAGCAAACACCTCGAGCAATTCCCCGGCGACGCGAATCTCGCCGCGCGCGTCGCCAGTTACGAACTCGCCGGACAAATGCAGATGTCCGTACCGGAGATCATGGATCTCGCAGGCGAGCCGGAATCGATCCACAAGGAATACGGAACCGACACCGGCAGCGATTTGAAACGCGAATACGCGAAGAACTGCATCCTCGCCCGCCGCCTGATCGAGAAAGGCGTGCGCGTGGTGCAGCTTTTCAACGGCAGCGATCCGAGCGGTGGCAACGGCATCACCAACTGGGACTCCCACAGCAACATCAAGGACACCCACGCCATGCAGGCGGAGATCATGGACCAACCCACCGCTGCGCTGATTCGCGACATGAAACGCCGTGGCTTGCTGGAAGACACGCTCATCGTCTGGGCGACCGAGTTCGGCCGCATGCCCTTCCTGCAAGGCAACGGCACGGGACGAGACCACAATCCCGGCGCCTTCACCTGTTTCCTTGCCGGGGCAGGGGTGAAGAAGGGCTTCAGCTATGGCGAGAGCGATGAGTTCGGCTTCAAGGCCGCTCACAACGAGACCTCGGTCTACGACTTCAACGCCACCATCCTCCACCTCATGGGTCTCGATCACGAACGCCTCACGTTTTACCACAACGGCCTCGAACGCCGCCTCACGAACGTGCACGGGCATGTGGTGAAAGACGTGTTGGCGTAAACTTATAGGGAGCGGCAAGGCGTTATGGACGAGGTCGTTTGATGACGGTCCCCATTGCTTGCCGGCTCTGAGGCTGCTTCGGCTTGATGCGTGACTCTTGAGTGATCACAAGGGTCCCAAATACCACTGGCTTAGGAAACGGAGAGTGCGGGGACTGGCGGGACGTTCGGGCGATCACCCATCTCTGCCGCTCCCTGACGAAAGCACAAGATCCAGCCAGAGCAGCGCACTTGATGAGGAGAGAGAGACCCTCGTCGACCTGTTAAGTGGGTCGAGTCCAACCCAACCACATACGATGAGACAATGCTTCCGCTTCGCCATTGTTGGACTCCTTGCGGTTCTGGCCACACCAGCGAAAGCGGTGACGACCGACTTTTTCAATACCACCCAGACCATGACGGTGGTGAGTTCCAGCATCAACTCCATCACCATCCAGAGCGGCGCTTATCGCTTCACCTACTCAGTGGATGGCTATTGGTCCCCCTCGCCGGGAGGCGCCCCGACCGGACGCTTCTTTTCCGTACTTTGGCCCAATGGCGTTCAGGCCCAGGCGATCACGTCTGGGCCGCTGATCGGCAAAGGAGCCAATATCTCCATCAAGCGCGTCGATGGACAGCCGTTCAGTCTCAACTCTTTTACCGGCAAAATTCTCCTCAATACGGCCGGAGCTGGAGCCGCCTTTGAAATCATGCCCCTGATAGACGGAGAGGATGCCTTCAACGACCCCTTGCAATACGACTGCACGGGATACGGCAACCAGAGCTTCTCATATACCCCCGCGCTGGCCAGCTACGATTCCTACAAGATCCACATGTGGGGCGACTTTGCCCTCACGGCGCTGCGCCTCATCGATGCCAGCGCACCCGTGACTTCCACCATCAGCTCCGGCGTCGCACCCGTCGGTGCAGGCACGCTTGGTGGTGCTGGCACCTACGTTGATGGTTCTATCTGTACGTTGACGGCCACCGCCAATGCCGGATGGGCCTTTGCCAACTGGACGGAAAACGGGGCGGAAGTCAGTACCTCCACCAGCTATGCCTTCACCGTCGCAGGAAGCCGCGTCCTAACCGCCAACTTCACACCGGCATTGCCACCGATTGCTTCAGGCGGCACTTTCTACCAACTCAGCGGCCAACCGCTCACCCTCAGCATCAACGATCTCATGGCGTTTGACGCCCCTCAAATCGCTGGGAATGTTTGGTTTGTCAGCGTCGATGCCACCACCAGCAACGGCCTCACCATCACCGTGGATCTGAATGCCATGGAGATCAGCCTTCCCGCCAATGCCGTGGCGGATCAGTTCACCTACACCATTGAGGACGATGCCGGGACCACCGCCAACGGAACCGCGACGATCTCCATCATCACCAGTGCACTCGGGCAGTCGACAGGCCTCGACCTCGGCTCAACTCCCGGTGCCGCCACGGTCGGGTTCACCGGCGTGCCCTGGTACACCTACACCGTGGAGCGCTGCGCGGACCTCACCTTCTCGGGCCCCTCTCTCCAAAGCTGGACCGTTCAGGCCTCGGCTGATGGCACTCTCGGTATCTCCGATGACTTCGCCGACCTTGGCACCCAGCCTGAACGCGCCTTTTATCGGCTGGTGTATCCATGACATTGGCGAGCGACGAACGCGACATCGTAGCCGATAAACGCCTGCCGCATTGACGCTGGGCTTGATCACCCGGACTGGATCCTCTTCGTCGGTCTCGTCAACCGCTTCGGAAGCCATGGCGATCCAAATGCGAAATCGCTGTTAACCTTTGCTGAAACCCAGCATTTGCCCGTGAATACCCTTCATGAACGACGCCGAACACGAGAGCGACTTTGTCGCGCAGTTGACCGACATGCAGATGCCGCTGCGGCTCTACGTGCAGTCGTTGCTGCCGGGGGATTCATCGGCGCATGACGTCACGCAGCAGGCCAATGCCACGCTGTGGAAGAAGCGCGCCGACTTCACGCCCGGCACGAATTTCAAAGCCTGGGCCTTCAGCGTGGCACGCTACGAGGTGCTGAACTACCGCAAGCAGCAGGCGCGGGACGCACGTCTCGGTTTGGTGTTTTCCGACGAACTTCTGGACGTGATGACCGATGAACTTTCTCAAGCGACCGATGATCTCGATCAGCGCCAGCAGGTGCTCAGGCAGTGCCTCGACAAATTGCGTCCCACTGACAAGGACCTGATTCTCTCCCGCTACTTCAAAAGTGAAACGCTGCAAGACTTCGCCCAGCAAGTCGGCCGCAGCGTGGGTGGCCTCAAGGTCACGCTGCACCGCCTGCGCAACAGTTTGCAGACCTGCATCGAGAAAAACCTCCACACCGGGGAGACCGCATCATGAGCCCTGAAGAACGCAACACCCTCATCGACGCCCTGCTCGACGGAGACCTCTCCGAGGCAGATTTCCTGCGCCTCGAAGCTGAACTTCACGTCGATCCGACCGCGCGGCGCGCCTACTACGACCGCCAGAAACTGCATCTCCTGCTCGCCACGGAGGCCGCCCGAAGCGGCGGCATTCCTGCCCCTGTGACCACCCCGGCGGCAGCAAAGCATCCTTACCTCGTCCCCTCCCGGCTCCTCGCCCTCGCGGCCGCCATTGTGGCCTTGCTTTCCCTGACCGCCCTTTTTTGGCAGTCGGCCCGCAGTCCCGTCGTCGCCCAGGCTGCGGAAACCCGCGCCAATGGCTATGCGGTGCTTGCCGGGCAATCCGATCCTGTGTGGTCCTCCACCCACGCCTTCACCGAGGGCGATCTCATTCCTGCCGGTCCGCTGCAGTTGCAGTCCGGTGTCGCCCGTCTGGAACTCTTCAGCGGCGTCTCCGTGGTGCTGGAGGGCGATGCCGAGTTCGAAATTCTCTCGGACATGGAGATGAAAGTCACCCGCGGCAAGGTCCGCGCCCGTGTGCCGGAGGCCGCCACCGGATTTCGCATCCACACACCGGAGGGCGATGTTGTGGATCTCGGCACCGAGTTCGCGCTCGATGTCAGCGCCGCGAAATCGGAAGTCCACGTGCTCGATGGCGAGATCGAATGGCATCCCGGCAACTCGGCGATGCAGCGCATGACCGAAGGTCAGGCCGTGCGCAAGCTCGCCACCGGTGCGGATGAAAAAATCAGCGCCGACCCCACCCGCTTCATCGGCATTGATGAACTGCATCAGCGCACCGATGCCAGTCGCCTCCAGCGCCGTCAGCAGTGGCTCGACTTCAGCCGCAGGCTCAGTGCCGATCCGCGAGTGCTCGTCCATTACCGCATGGCGGACTCAGCGCTCGACCAGCGCCGCGTCACCAACCAGGCCGCCGCCACCATGAATGGCGCCATCGTCGCCGCCGCACCGGGCGCCGACCGTTTTGGCCAGCCCGCCAGCGCCCTCGATTTCAGCCCCACCGGCAGCCGCGTGCGTCTGCAGGTGCCGGAAGAGCTCGGTTCCCTCACCTTTCTCGCCTGGGTGAAGATCAACAGCATTGATCGCCTCTACAACTCGCTCTTCCTCACCGACGGCCACGACCTCGGCGAGCCGCACTGGCAGATCCTCAGCGACGGCCGCCTGTTCTTCTCCGCCAAGAAGCGCGACGGTGGCAAAGGCCCCGACAAACACATCTTCTATTCGCCCGCCATCTGGACTCCCGCCATGAGCGGCCAATGGATGATGATCGCCACCGTCTATGATCTCGACGCCGGCGCCGTCACGCACTTCATCAACGGAGAACCCGTCAGCACCGAGACCATCCCGGAAAAGGACCGTGTCGAAACGATCCGCATCGGCAATGCCTCCATCGGCAACTGGAGCGAGCCCGCTTATCGCAAAGACGCCGAGTTCGCCGTGCGCAATCTCAACGGCAGCATGGACGAGTTCCTCATCTTCAGGGCCGCCCTTTCCAGCGACGAAATCGCCGCGATCCATCAGAAGGGAAAACCCTGAGACCGCCCGGAGCGGCGCTGCCGATGGTGCGAACATTCCGGTTAACCTTTTCTGGAACCGGGCATTTGCAGCCAGATCGAACCATGCCTGCCCATCCACACCGCTTCCTGCCTCCGGTCCTTCTGTCGCTTCTGGCCGCCAGCGTCCTCCACGCCGAGCCTGCCACCGATGCCGAACGTCTTTTCACGCTGAAAGTCGGCCCGCTGCTCAAGGAAAAGTGCGACGGCTGCCACGGCGGTGACCCGGACAAAATCAAAGGCGAGTTCGAAACGACCTCCCTCGAAAAGTTGCTCAAAGGCGGTGAATCCATCACCGACGTTCTCGTTCCCGGAGATGCGAAGAAGAGCTTCATCCTGACGAGTGTTCGCTGGGAAGACGAAGACTACGAGATGCCACCGAAGGAGAACGACCGGCTGACGAAGGAGCAGATTCAATACCTCGAGGACTGGATCCAGGCGGGTGCTCCGTGGCCGGATGAAGCGAAGCAGGACGCGATCCGCGTCGCCGAAGCCAAAAAGACCGTCACGGATGACGGCGTCATCCTTTCAACATCCGGTGGCCTGGGTGACGACTGGACCTATCGCCGTTACAAGCCGGAGGATGTGTGGGCCTTTCAGCCGGTGGTGAAGCCGCAACTCGACCTCAAGGCGAACGAGAACCCGGTCGATCACCTTGTCAGCGAGAAGCTTGCAGCGGCCCAAGTCAAACCCGCTCCTCCCGCCGATGCGCGCACGCTGATTCGGCGCATCCGTTTTGATCTCACCGGCCTGCCACCGACACCGGAAGAAGTGGAGGCCTTTGAAGCGGCCCACGCAAAAAACGCCACTGCCGCGGTTCAACAACTCACCGCCAGCATGCTCGACTCCCCGCACTATGGCGAGCGCTGGGCGCAGCACTGGCTCGATGTCGCCCGCTACGCTGACACAGGCGGCATGTCGAACGATTACGAGCGCTCGAACGCGTGGCGCTACCGCGATTATGTGATCCGCTCCTTCAACGACGACAAGCCTTACGATCAGTTTGTGATGGAGCAGATCGCCGGAGATGAACTGGCCGAGATGGCGAAGGATGCGAGCCAAAAGTCCGAACTGATGATCGCGACCGGCTTCCTGCGCATGGGCCCCTGGGACCCGGCGATGGTGAAGAACGAGGAGGCGCGCCAGCTCTACCTCGATGACGTGGTCAATTCCGTCGGTCAGACCTTCCTGGCCACGACCATGCGCTGCTTCAAGTGCCACGATCACAAATTCGACCCGCTGCCGACCAAGGATTACTACCGCATCTACGCCACCTTTGCCGGCACCCAGATCGCCGAGCGCCCGGCGGACTTCGTGCCGGAGGAAAACCGCGACGGATTCGAAGAGGGCCGCGCTCACGTGAAGCGCCTGCTCGACTTCGCCAAGGCGGAAGTGAAGAAGCTCGTCGACAAGCGCGAGGCCGATGCCCGCCGCTGGTATGCGGAACACAACCTGCCCTACAAGGACGAGGAAGCGCGCAAGGACGACGACGATGAGGTGAAACCTCCTCGCCACTGTGGGCTCAGTATTGAGGAGCAAGGACAACTCAAAGTGCGGGAGCAGGACGTCTGGATCTGGACGCGCCGCCTGGAACGCTACGAGCCGATGGTGCAGAGCGTCTACAATGGTCCTGATCCGAAGTTCCTGAATGCCCGCAAGCTGCGCATGCCGGACAAGGTCCAGGTCACCTGGAAACCCGCGAGCCACATCCTCACCGGCGGCTCGCTCGAAGCTCCCGGCGAAAAAGTCGGCCCCGGTGTGCTCAGCGCGCTGGGCGTCCCGGTGGGGTCCATCGAGGCCGATCCCTACCTCATTCCAGATGATCTCAGCGGTCGTCGGCTCACGCTCGCGAAATGGATCGCGCATCCGCAGAATCCGCTCACCGCCCGTGCCATCGTCAACCGCATCTGGCAGCAGCATTTCGGCAAACCTCTTGCCGGCAATCCGAACAACTTTGGCGTCAAGGGCGCCAAGCCCACGCATCCGAAGCTGCTCGACTGGCTGGCCGCCGATTTCGTGGAGCACGGCTGGAAGATCAAGCGCCTGCACCAGATGATCATTTCCTCGCAGACCTATCAGCAGAGCACCCGCCATCCCGATGTCGAGAAGCTGCTCAATGACGATCCCAACAACGACCTCTTCGCCTACTACCCCGTCCGCCGACTCACCGCCGAGGAGATCCGCGATGCGATGCTCGCCATCACCGGTGAACTTAATCCAGAGCTCGGCGGACTGCCGGCGATGCCGGAGATGAACATGGAGGTCGCGCTGCAGCCACGCATGATTCAGTTCTCGCTCGCGCCCGCCTACCAGGCGTCGCCAAACCCTGCGCAGCGCAACCGCCGCAGCATCTACGTCTATCGCGTCCGCGGCCAGGCCGATCCTTTCCTGGAGGTGCTGAACCAGCCCGGGACCACCGACTCCTGTGAAATGCGCGATGCCGCCGCCGTCTCGCCACAGGCCTTCACCCTGATGAACAGCGACCTCATGACCGACCGCTCCATCACCTTCGCCTTGCGACTTGAAAAGGAAACCAAGGCGCTGGACCAGCAAATCGAACGCGCCTTCGAGCTCACCTTCGGTCGCGCTCCCACAGGGCAGGAACGGCAGAAGATGGCCGCCTACGTGAACCAGATGCGCAACTATCACGAAGGAGTGACGCCGAAGCCGGTCACCTACCCAACCGAGATCACGCGCTCACTCGTCGAAGAATTCTCCGGCAAACCCTTCGACTACGAGGAGATTCTCCCCGCCTACGAAAACTACGTCCCGGACACCAAGGCCACCGATGTCGGCCCCGGAACCCGCGCCCTGGCTGATCTGTGCCTCGCGCTCTTCAACTCACATGAGTTCATGCACGTCTATTGAAACCGCCTTCACTGAACTGAACCGATATGAACCACCATTTTTCCTCTCCCACCCGCCGCGACTTCCTCTACGGCCTCGGCGCCTCGCTCGGCTCCGTCGCGTTCAGCGATCTCGTCGCCAAAGAAACCGCCGCACCGCTTGCGCCCAAGCAGCCAATGCTTCCCGCCAAGGCGAAGAACGTCATCATGCTGTTCATGGAAGGCGGCCCCGGCCACATGGACACCTTTGATCCGAAGCCGATGCTGACAAAGCTGCACAAGAAGGAATCGAAGAGCACGCGTGGCTTGGAGACCGGCTTCAAGTTCTATGTCGGCAGTCCCTTCACGTTCCGCAAGGTCGGGCAAAACGGCATCGACATGTGCGACCAGTGGCAGCACATGGCCGACCCGGTGGTAGCTGACGAACTCTGCAACTACCGCGGCTGCATGGCGGAATCGCTGAACCATCCGGAGGCGCTTTTCCACATGAATACCGGCAGCCGTCTCGGCGGCGATCCCGGCCTCGGCGCCTGGGCCACCTATGGACTCGGCACCTTGAACCAAAACCTGCCCGGCTACGTCGTCATGACGGAACTCGCGCTGCCTCAGGGCGGCCCCGGCAACTGGACCAATGGCTTCCTGCCCGCCTACTACCAGGGCACACGCCTGCGCCCCGAAGGCTCGCCGATTCTCGACCTGCCCTCGCAGTCCTTCAAGGATCGCAATCACCAGCGTCAATTCATCGATCAGCTCGCTTTCCTCAACGGGCAGCACAGCGCACGCCATCCCGAGCACGCGGATCTCGCCGCCCGCATGGAGAGTTACGAGCTCGCCTACCGCATGCAGATGGAAGTGCCGGAGGTCATGGGCATCGATTCCGAGCCCGAATACATCAAGGAAATGTACGGTCTCGATCAGAAGGAGACGGCGCCCTTCGGCCGCCAGTGCCTCATGGCGCGCCGTCTGGTCGAAAAGGGAACCCGATTCGTCCAGATCTTCTCCGGCGGCTGGGACAGCCACGACTACCTCGAAAACGGCCACACCGCCCGCATCAAGAGCGTGGACAAACCGATGGCCGCCCTCATCAAGGACCTCAAGGCGCGCGGCATGCTCAACGACACCCTCGTCATCTGGTGCGGCGAATTCGGTCGCACGCCTGACAACAACAAACGCGGCGGTGTTTACTCCCTCGGACGCGGGCACAACGCCGACGCCATGACCATGCTCCTGGCCGGTGGCGGCGTGAAGCCCGGCATCGTCGGAGCTACGGATGAAATCGGCGCCAAGGCCGTCGAGTGCGCCCACCCGATTCGCGATTTCCACGTCACCCTGCTGCACCTGCTCGGTCTCGACGACAACAAGCTCACCTACTACCACGCCGGTCGCTACAAGCAGCTCAGCCAGTTCGGCGGACAAGTGATCAAGGAATTGATCGCGTAGCTCCCTCCACTTGTTCCCTGGTCTCATGAAACAACTCTCCCTCCTTCTCTTCTCCGCCCTCAGCATGGTGGTCCCGCTGACCGCCGCCGCAGACAAGCCGAACATCCTCTACATCATGTCGGACGACCACACGTCGCAGGCGATTGGGGCTTACGGCGGGAGGCTCGCGAAACTGAATCCCACGCCGACCATCGACAAGCTCGCCGCTGAAGGCATGAGGTTTGATCGCGTGTTCTGCACCAACTCCATTTGCACGCCCAGCCGCGCCACCCTCCTCACCGGACAGTACTCGCAGACGAATGGCGTCACCGACCTCAATGGCGTGCTGCCACCGGAGAGGCAGTATTTGCCACAGGAGATGAAAAAAGCGGGCTACCTCACCGCGATGATCGGCAAGTGGCATCTGGAGGCCGAGCCCGCCAGCTTTGATTACTACCAGGTGCTGCCAGGTCAGGGAAAATACTTCGACCCCGACCTCATCGCGCAAGGTGAGGAGGCGTGGCCCAAGAACGTCGTCAAACACGAAGGCTACGTCAGCGACGTCATCACTGACATCGGTCTCGACTGGCTGGAGAAGCGCGACAAGACGAAGCCCTTCTTCCTCATGCTGCATCACAAGGCGCCGCATGACATGTTTGAGTTCGCGCCCCGCTACGCCGATTATTTGAAGGACACCGAGATTCCCGAGCCGGACAATCTTTACGACCAACCCGCTGCAGGCTTCGGCTCCGTGGCCACGCGGGGCGAAGGCGACTGCCTCGTGCATCGCATCGGCACTTCCGTATCCAAGCGCCACCCGGTGCGCAACTACGGCATGGACTTCAACATCTCTCCGGGCCTCGAAGATCACGAATACACGCATCAATCCTACCAGGAGTATTTGAAGCGCTACCTGCGCTGCGCGAAGAGCGTGGACGACAATCTCGCCCGCCTCTTCGACTACCTGAAGAAAAACGGCCTCTTCGACAACACCATCATCATCTACACCTCCGACCAGGGCATGATGCTGGGCGAGCACGACTACATCGACAAGCGCTGGATGTACGAGGAGTCCATGCGCATGCCCTTCATCATGCGGTATCCGCCGCTCATCAAGGCCGGCTCGGTGAACACGGATCTCATCAACAACACCGACTTCGCCCCCACCATGCTCACCCTCGCCGGAGCGCAGCCACCCGCCCAGATGCAGGGACGCAGCTTCGCCCCGGCACTGGAAGGCAAGGCCCTCACCAACTGGCGCACCGCCACCTACTACCGCTACTGGATGCACCTCATGCATCACGACAACCCGGCGCACTTCGGCATCCGCACCGCCGACTACAAACTCATCTTTTACTACGGCCAGCCAGAGGACCCATCATCCAATGGAAAACTCAGCATGCCCTGGAAGAAAGGCGCGTCTTTCAAGATCGAGCCCACCCCACCCGCCTGGGAGTTCTACGACCTGCGCAACGATCCAAGCGAAAACCTCAACGAATACGCCAATCCCAAATACACCGACACCATCCGCGAGCTGAAGGCCGAGCTGAAACGCCAGCGTGAAGAACTCCACGAAACCGACGAGTCACGCCCACACATTCGGAAGGTGATCGATGAGTGTTGGGATCGATAAATCGATCCAGGCAGTCAAAGGGAACTTGGCTCAGCCTTCACGATCCAATTTTCGCCAGCACGCTTCTACCTGGATGGGAGCTGATCAGATATGCCCTGCCGTTTCGCGCTCACGCCTTCGGCTTCAGGAACAGCACCTTCCAGCGGTCGAGCCAGCGGGCGCGAAGATCGACGCGGAACCAGCCGTCGGTGTTGCGCGGGCTGACGCGGACGCCGGAGAGGTCGCCGAACTCCTTGAGGTCGTATTTGCCCCAAGTCTTGCCGAGGTCAGGTGAGAAAAGGAAACCGCAGTCGCAGGGATTGGCGTTGCCGTATTCGGGGACGACGATCACTTGGCCGTCGATGGTCATCGCGGCGATCTCGAATTCCGCCGGGTAGATCCGCTCGTGCTTGGATTTGTCGGGGATGTCCCCGGGGGCGCAGCGGAAGATGCCTCGATCGTAGCTTTCAAGAAGCGACTTGGGACCGTTGGCATCGGCCACCCAATAAACCTGGCCGTCCACGAAGTTGATGCCGCCGGACTTGAAGCGGGAGTTGGCGTCCGATGACACGATGACCTTCCACGCCCACTGGTCCGCCTTCGCGTCGTAAGTGCCGCGCAGCCAGTGACACTCGAGGCCGACGCCGATTTTGCGGTCGATGTCGCCCGTGCAGGCGTAGAAGGCGTTCTCCACCGGGTTGTAGGAGACGGAGTGGATGTGGCGGCAGACGACGGGGTTGTCGGGATTGCCGATCCAGTCGGCGGGATCGGCGTCCTTGTGCTGAAACTCGGGATTTTGACCGAACGAATAAGCGATCTTGATGGTCTCGCCGCCATCAACCGAATAGTAAATGTTTGGCGGCGTTGGGCCGGTGCGGACATTGCAGTAGTTACCCCAGATCAGCATTTCGCCCACGTCTTTGACGTCGAAGGTGTGGATGCCGTCGAGCGAGTAGAAATACCAGCCGGGCACCTCGGCGTCGCGGAGGGGATGGGGCTTGTACTCGTTGCCATCGAGACCGCGTACGGTGATCTCGCGAATCGACGACAGATCGTCCGAAGCGAGAAATATCCGCCGCTGGGTGGCGAACACGACGTTGCCGTTCTTGAGCAGGCTGCTGAACTGGATGTTCTCCGCGTCGGCAAAGTCCGCCTCGTGAGGCCAGGTCTGCGCGTTGTCTTCGGAAAGGAGAACTTTCCCATCCCGAAATCCGAAGGCCCGGCTGCCGCGTTGATCATCGATCCACGGACCATCCTCCGGCGCGAGTTTGTACCAGAAGTGTTCCGTTTCGCCGGCACCTCCTGTCGGAGCCGCTTGGAGCCGAGCGGTGCTGGCGGGCAAGAGTCCTCCAGCCGTTGCAGCGATCGCATACAAAAAGTCGCGTCGGCGTGAGAACACGTTCGGGGTGGTTGGTGTGGTGTGCACTTTCATCACTTCGTTCGATAGTTTGACAAGAGCCGGTGGAGAAAGCAATCAAGAGCGCCTGAGTGGTGCCGTTAGATCCGAGCGATGACGTTCACGTCGACGGCTGCGACGACACTCCAGAAACCATCGTCTGGCTCATCGACGGCCAGGAAGTCGGGCGGAAACCGAACAAGCACTGGCATCTGCCGATAAACCTTACGGCACGAGTGGCTAAGGACGACTGACTCCTAGGCGGACAAACCGCTTCCCGTCGGTCCCGGTTGGGAGGGTGGCGATGCGGTTTTCCACCTCGGGGGTGCCGGGGTTTGCGGTGTCGAGGACATCCGTGACGCCGAGGCTGCTCCAGGAGTTGGGGGCGAGGGTGTCGCTCCACTGGGCGGTGAAGGTGACGCCGTCCGCCAGCGCGGCGGTGCTGCGGGTGTAGCGGAAGACGAGGTTGGCACCGCCCATCTCAAGAGGTTTCACTGCACGAGTGGCCGCGTGTGGGTTTTGCCCGGTGGCGAACTCGAGGAGGTTGCTCTCGCCGTCGAAGTTGACGTCGAACTCGTCTGCGCCCACACCGCTGTTGGCGGTGCTGTTGAAATGGGTGAAACGCCAGCTTTCCTGAGCGTCACCCGTGACGGTCACCAGGAAGGTTTCGTCGGCAGTGAGTTCGCCGTCACTGATCGTGAGGGTGATGACAACACTGCCGATCCTGTTGGCGACCGGAGTGACGGTGACGGTGCGGTTCTCACCGGTGCCACCGAGCACGATGTTGGCTGTCGGCACCAGCACTGGATTGCTGGATGCCTTGCTGAGCACGAGCGAGCCGGGCGCGGTCTGTGCGTCACCGATGGTGAAGGGGAGCGCACCGGTGCCGGTGTTTACAGCAATGCTGCGGTCGGTGATGTTGCTGATGGTGGGCGCATCGTTTCCAGCGGTGGCGGTGAAAGTGATCTGGGGCCAGATCGCAAGGTCTGGCGATCCTCCATTGGCGACGGCAGCACCGTCAGCGGAAGTGACCGTGTAGCGACGGGCAGCGGTGTCGGTGATGGCGTCCTTGCTGAGGCGGAGGAACACAAACTTCCCGGCATTCGCTCCTCCTGCGTATTGGGTGTTCAGGTAGGCGAGCAACGCCGTATTTCCTGTGGAGCCGCTGGTGACCAGACTTGGAGAGGTGCCGGGCATGCAAATCTCTTCCTGCAGCTTGGTCACGCCGGGTGTTGGGTCGGGGGTGTTCGTCTCGCTGTAGTAGTCGGATGCAAGAACGGTTGCCGAAGGTCGACTTCCCAGTCCGTAGAGGTCGAGGTTGCAGTCGGCGGGAGAGAAGGTGTTCGACTCCAGATTGAAGGTCAGCAATGCCTCCGTGAAGGGATTTTGGATCGTCCCCAGCGAAGGAAGGAGGAACGGAAAAACAACACAGCGATCGACGGTGCTTCCCGAGCCGCCGCGTCCAGCATAAAGGTTGGCGTCCATCGCAGTGCTGGTGAGAATACTGGGAGCCTGGCCATCCACTTGTCGCGGCGCGCTGTCGGCGACGTCGCTGAAGATGGAACCCGTGACGGTGCCGGGTGGTCGCACAGTGAGTGTGAAGGTGCGGGTCGTGGTCAGCGAGCCGTCGTCGGCGATGATGCTGATCACGGCGCTGCCGCCCTGTCCGGCGACAGGCGTGACCGTGACCGTGCGGTTGGCGCCACCGCCGCCGAACACGATGTGGCTGACAGGGACGAGTCCGGTGTTGGACGAATCCTTTGTCAAAGTGATCGAGTCTACGGGTGTCGAATCATCGCTGACCGTGAACGCGAGCGGACCTGTGCTGGAGTCGGCATCAATCGTCTGGTCATCGATCCCACTGAGGACGGGAGGCGAGTCTCCCATCGCTTGATAGGTGAGGCGCGGACGGGTGTCCGGCGGACCAGCCGCGCCTCCCTCTGACATGGTCAGTGTGGCGGAGCTGACTCCGGATTTGGTGTCGCGGGTGTTGATGCGGAGGAATACATACTGTCCGGCTCCCGCGCCGCCGGCATACTGGGCGTTCAGGTAGTTGACGAGGTTGGCGTTTCCACCCGCACTCGTCGAAACCGGACCGGTCGGCGTGCTGTTGCTCAGAATGGTCTGCTGCAGGCGGGTGGCATCGGTGGGATCCGCCGTCGGGGACTGCGAGTAGAAGTCGGTCGTCAGAACGGTTGGGGCGGTGCGGCGCCCCAGGCCGTAGAGATCGTTGCCCCGCAGGGTGCCGGTTTTTTCCACATAGTTGAAGGTGAAAGATGCCTCGGTGAAAGGGTTGGCCACCATTCCGAGGTTGGGAAGCTGAAATACATACACCGTGCAGCGCTCGACCCACGGCGAGGAACCGCGGGCACCGAGATCCACTGTGGGGCTGGTGAGTCTTTCAATGGCCGGTGCTTCGGTGATCGAGCAGTCCGCCGCATTGCTGAACAGAGTGCCTGCAACGACGCCGGGCGGCAGCACGGTGACGGTGAAGCGGATCGGAGTGGCCAGCGTTCCGTCACTGACCCACAGCTCGATGTCGGCGCTGCCGCTTTGTCCGGCGGCAGGCGTGACGGTGACCGTGCGGTTTGCACCGCTGCCACCGAGAACGATGTTGGCGTTCGGCACCAGAGTGATGTTCGAGGATGTGCCGGTGACCGTGAGCGCGGAGGCGGCGGTGGCATCATCAGCCACCGTGAAGGCAAGCCCACCAGTCGAGGCACCGGCGGACAGGATCTGGTCTTCGATGCCGCTGACTGTTGGGGCGAAGAGGCGCGTCGTGCTCTCGGCGTCGGCACTGGTGGGCGCACGGGTCCGGCCTTCGAAGAGCGAGCGCTGCTCGATCAGAGAGAGTGCCAGTCCCGATTTGGAGTCCACGTAGTTCGTGCCGGAAGCATTCGTTTCCGGATAGGTGGGATAAGTGTCACCATAGTTGCAGACGACAAAGATCGCCTGATCGCTCCGCATGAACTCGTCGCCCGCCAGGTTCCGGATGACCTGCAGTGCGCGGCGGGTCTCGATGTATTGGTTGATTGGCGAGGTGGGGAATCCATTTCGCTGGCCCGCCGATCCCGGACTTTCAGACCGCGGAATCTGGAAATGGATGTCTTTGTCGCGGGTGCTCGGGTGTGTCCTCAGACTCTGCAGGAGGGTATGGAGATTGAACCGATTCTCCACCCATCGCGTCGCGCTTGCCTCGATCAGCACGCTGTCGATGATGGGTTGCTGCGCCAGGCCCAGACGCTCTTGGTCGTTGTTCCGAAGATTGAAGCACAGGGTGACGTGCGATTCTCCGTTGTTGTCGAGCCAGTCACGCACTGCCTGCACATCCTCGAGCGTGAACTCGTAGACCGTTCCGTCACGCTCTTCGTCATAGAGCATGATGATGTCGATCACGCCGCCCCGGTTCTCGACGGTCGCGAACTCATTCTGCATCCTTGATGCAAGGCTCACATTCTTGGCCGGCAAGTACTGGGAACGGGCGATTTCGGCCATTCCGGGCACCGACTGGTCGATCCGGCCGATCATGGTGTTCCAGTCACTGGTATTGGCCCCGTCTCCGGCGGGCCGGGCCGGCCGGGCATCGAGGAGCACGTAGTTGATGCCATCGATCTTGTCGATGGCCTGATCCCACTCATCCAGGTTGTCGGCTGCCGCACCTTCCCACTTGTGGGTGCCGAGCCAGACCTCGTAAGCATAGGCATTGTTCGCCCAGAGAGCGAGAGTCAGGATGAATGCGAAAAGTGACTTTTGTTTCATTGACCCCATAGCGCGGGGTTCAATGACCGTGGTCTGATGATCGTTGGGGCAGCTGGGCAGGTGATGGTGAGTCATAAAAGAGCGGCATCCCGATTAGGACGTCCAGATCATCAAAAGGGTACAAACTTTCTCCACGCTGTGACAGAACACTGAAGGTCCTGCCCAATCCGTCATGGCCGACTGACTTTTAGCCACACGAAGCGTTTGCCGTTGGTCCCGGCAGGGAGTGTGGCGATGCGGTTTTCCACTTTGAGCGTGTTTTTGTGCGGCAGCTGCGCCGTCACTCAGCCCCGGAGCCGATTGTCTTCCGCGAAATCATGAGGGCCCGGTTGGTCATGCCACCTTTGTACCAACCGAAGAAAATGTATCCGTTCACCACGGGCATGCAGTCGCCACGCGGACTGATGCCGGCGGCGTAGTGGTAGGCCTTGGAGCCGTCGGCATAGCAGAAGTAGAGGTCCTCGTTGGTGATGGGATGTCTCATTGCTGGCTGGGGTTGGGTTGGGTCGCTTTGAGAAGGATGGGCTTGAAGTCGGCGGGCGTCGCCAGATGGTGGCCGCCTTCGTTGGCCCCGGTGATCCACCAGTAGAGGATGCCGGCGTCCGAGCAGTCGAAGCTATCCTTTTGGAAGGTCACCACGCCGTCCTGCTCGGCATACTTGAGCTGATCCCAAATCCATGAGATTTCCGGCCGCACCTGGTTCATCGCCCAGTCCCAGACGGGCATTGGCGTATGCAGTCCCTTGTTCTGATCTCCGATCTGGTGCTCGCGGACCCCAAAATCGAGGATCTCCTGCCAGGTGAAAATGTCTCCGCTGTTGTCATTGGCCGGGTGATGGGAAACCACGTGAACGAAGGAGCGCTTCGATGCCTGCGCTTCACGCAGGGCGTAGCCGATGACGTCTGGCTCGCCCGCTTCAAGGATCCACAGCGGATCCTCTGCGGTCGATGAGTCGATGGCTATGCGAAGATCTTGAACCGCCGCCGCCTGCTGGGCACGACAGTTGTAAAAGGCACTGAGGTTTGTGAAGGGTCCGAAGAACTCAATTCCCTGGCGGCATACCTCCCCCAGCTTGTTCTGCCGCCGGCGTTCGTCCGCAGCTGAAATGATCTGCACGCCGGGATTCGAAAACGGATCGAGATCGCAGGAGTGCGACAGATGGACCAGGCGACCCTGCAATGCGGTTCCCTTGAGCAGGCCCAGCATCACCGCGAGGGCACCGATGTCATCGGGATCGGGCGAGTTTCCGTCAGCGACGATCGCAAGCCGCCCTGTCGGCGGTCGAATCTCGACAACGCTGTCACCCCGATCCTGGGAAAATGCAGGGCTGGCCATCAAGAGAGACCAAAGGGCAAGAGCAAGTTTCATGGGTCAGGGCGGGCCCTACTCGGTGATGCGGAAGGTGATATCGAGAGGCGGACTGCGTCGTGCGTCGGCGCCAGCGGTGTAGGTCGCCGTGGCGGAGATGCGATAGACCCCGGGTTGGGGTGTCCATGCACGGCAGTCATTGGGCCGGCCATCCGCCCAGTGATCGCCTGCCGCAAAGAAGGGTGGCTCGGTTTGATCGTTGGAGGCGGCGGAGGGCACCCCGGGCGGTTGCCCGTCGTCCCGCGTGACGGTGATGTTCACGGAGGACGGCGCATCGCCCTCGTAGTCGGCCCGAACGTTGAGGTTTTGTGTCGGCAGGGAGGCGAGGGACAGCGTCTCCCCATCGTGCAACTCCTGCTCGCGCATCGGCAGGTCGGTGTCGGCATTCATCAGGGTGAATCGCACAATCCCCCGCTTCGGCAGGGGTGGAGCGATCGTGCCCGACTGGACCCCCGATGCGCCAGCCTCGGCGAACGCACCCGTCGTGATCGACAACGCCTTTCCTCCCGCTTTGGGAAGGAACCTCACCTCACCCTCCGTGACCTCAAGACGCGTTCCCCCGTCGTCGTGCCGGAACGCCAACTGCGTGCCAACGACTTCGGCACGGGCATATCCTGCCGCAAGGATCATCGGGGACCCCGGGTGCTGCGGTTTCACCCTGGCAGTCAGGGCACCTTGCACCAGTTCCAGTTTCTTCGACCGGTCTCGCCACGAGGCTGGCGGCACCCGGACGGTGGTGTTGGCTGCGAGTTCGACCACGGTGCCATCCGAGTAGGTCAACACAGCGCCTGTTCGGGCATCCGTGCTCACGCTTTCGCCCGCGCTGAGGAGCCGTGACGGGTGTTTCACCCATTCCTCCGTGCGGGTGAGGGCCGGCGTGCGGGACGCCTCGACTTCTCGCAGGTGAATCAGAAGCATCGCACCCGCCAAAGCTGCCGCCATCGCCGCAATAGCGAAGATTGGAGACCGAGGTCGTGGTGCGAGCTTGGGCACCGCCGTTGGCCGGACCGGCAACGTTTGGAGTTGGGGGGCAGACTTTCGGGAACGCGCCATCGCGGCCGTCATCACACGCTCACGAACGTCGGGCGGGGTCTCCCCGCCAACCAACTCCCGCAGGAGCATGTCGACAAGCTGATCGCGGTGGTCGTCGGTGTTCATGCTTGGGAAAGCCGTTGATGAATGCAGTCACCCAGCACTTGGCGGATTCGGCGCAGCGCGATCTTCACCCCGTCCGGGGAGATGCCGAACTGCCGGGAAAGTTCATCGCGAGACGAGCGGCGGGCGTAAAAGGCGTCGATCATCTCCCGGCTGCGATCAGGCAGCTCATGGACGCATTCTTCGAGCGCCTCCATGCACCCGAGGCCCTCATCATGGGGCAGGAACTCGTTCAGCCAAAGGGCTTCCGCTGTATCGGCCGCCGCACTGTCAAAGGCAACGGGCGAACGCGCCTTCCGGCGGCAAAAGTCCATGAAAAGATTGTGGGCGATGCGCCGCAGCCACGCTCGCCGGACCTTTAGATTGTCTAGGTCAGGAGTCGTCTCCGCCTTGAAAGCGCGCAAAAACGCATCTTGGACCAGGTCCTCCGCCACCGCATGATCGGCACCCAGATACTTCAGATAGCGGAACAATTCCGTCTGATGGGCATCAAGGATCTCAGCCAGGGATTGGTGGGTCATGGAAAGGGTGTCGTGCTAAAAGACGAGTGAATGGCGAAAAGGGTACAAATTTTTGAAGCTCCGCCGCGTGCAGGGCGAGTTCATTTGTGGACGAACATCGAGCGAGGCATTCGCGGAGGCTCGCACCGAGACCCGAAAATCTGCGTTAGCATTTCCGGTTAAGGGTAGTGATGTGGGGAACCCATTGCCATGAGTCATCAAATTCTCTCTTTGCTCGCCCTTTTTCTGTGCCTCGTCGCGCCTTTGCGCGGTCTTTCGGCCGCAGAGAAACCCAATGTCCTCTTCATCGCCATCGACGACCTGCGTCCGGAACTCGGCTGCTACGGCAACCAAGAGGTCATCACGCCAAACCTCGACCAACTTGCTGCCACAGGACTGCGTTTGGACCGCGCCTACACGCAGTATGCGATCTGCGGTCCGTCGCGGGCCTGCATCATGACGGGACTGCGTCCGGACACGCTGAAGATCCAGGAGATCGACACCTTCTTCCGTGACACCGTGCCGGACGTGGTGACCCTGCCGCAGCACTTCAAGGCCAACGGCTACGAGTCCGTCTACGTGGGCAAGGTGTTTCACGGCAAACAAACGGATGACGCGCTTTCCTGGAGTCGCCCCATCAAGGTGCCGGGCAGAAAAGGATCGGAATATCAACTGCCAGACAGTCTCGCCACGATCCAAAAACGCCGCGAGGAGGCCGCAGCGAAGTATGGCAAGGACGCGCAGCTTCAGGGCATGAGCAATGGTCCTGCCTGGGAGGGCGCGGACGCAGACGACAGCGCCTATCCCGACGGACGCACGGCGGACGCCGCGATCGCCACGCTGCGCGAGCTAAAGGGTAAGCCGTTCTTCTTCGGCGTCGGCTTCATCAAGCCGCACCTGCCCTTCGTCGCGCCGAAGAAATACTTCGACCTCTACGATCCGGCCAATCTCACACTGACCGACACCCCGAATCCGCCGAAGGACGCGCCGACCATCGCCCGACACAGTTCCTTCGAATTGCGCACGCGCACACTGGTGCCGACGAGCGGGCCCATCGATGAACCAACGAGCCGCGAGCTTCTCCGCGCCTACTATGCCTGCGCGAGCTTCGTCGATGCGCAAATCGGTCGCTTGCTCGCCGAACTCGACGCGCTCGGCCTGCGCGAGAACACCATCATCGTCGTCTGGGGCGATCACGGCTGGCATCTCGGCGAATACGGCATCTGGGGAAAAGCCACCAACTACGAGGTCGCCACACGTGTGCCGCTGATCGTCTCGGCTCCGGGAATGAAGGCGGCGGGCCAGGGCTCGAAGGGCCTCGTCGAGTTCGTCGATGTCTATCCCACGCTCTGCGAGCTCGCCGGGCTACCGCTGCCGTCGCACCTCGAAGGCCAAAGCTTCGCGCCTTTGCTCAGCGATCCCGATCAAGATTGGAAATCCACCGCCTTCAGCCAGTTTCCCTCACCCGCTCTGCGCGAGTGGGCCGCCCGTCCACTCTCGCCTGCCATGCGCGGCACCTTCTTCGGCCCCGTGATTGCCGAGGTGGAAGCCAGGCTCAAGCAGGAGCATGGCGAGCGCTACAGCGCCGATCTCTTCGACAACCACGTCATGGGCTACAGCATCCGCACGGATCGCTACCGCTACACCGCCTGGCTCGACCGCCGTTCCCCCACCATCAAACCGCTCGCGGAAGAGCTTTACGATCATGAGACGGACCCGAATGAGACGGTCAACATAGCCAAAGCGCAGCCGAAGATCGCGGGAGATCTGCTTCAGCAACTCCGCGCGCCGTTGAAATGAGCCTTCACTTCACCAGCGTCAACTTCCAAGGGTAACGACGGTCGGCGTTCCACTCGCCGACGTAGATGTCGCCGGTGCTGTCCACGTAGAGATCGTGGCAGTGTTTGAAGACGGCTTCGGTTTGATGCATCGGCTGGAGCTTGCCGTCGGTGTAGATGGGTTCGCTGCCGCCGGGCGCGCTGAGGACGCGCTTGGTCTTGCGATCAAGCACCAGGACGAAGCCGGACCGGCTGAGCTTCTTGCCGGTGCCGTTCTCTTTGCTCCAGCAGACGGCGGTGTAGATCTTGTCATCGCGAAAGACGAGCTGACCGGCGAAAGTGCCCGGCAGGTCAATGGTGTCCACATAGGTGCCGTCGAGCGTGAAGGCCTTGATCTGGCTCTGGCTGCGTGAGGGGACCCAGACGAGCGGGCCGCGCGGATCCGTCGCGTCAATGGAGATGCCGTGGGCGTTGCTGAGGTTCGCGTCGTCCTTGGTCGGCCCACCCCATTTTTTGAGAAGCTTTCCTTCCAGCGTGAACTCATAGATGAAGTTCGACCCGTAGCCGTCCGCGATCAGCAGAGTACCGCTGGGCGTGTAAGCCGCGTCACAAGGCATGAACTTGCCTTCGTCGA
>CAXBNA010000071.1:0-26987 GCA_963976915.1 uncultured Verrucomicrobiales bacterium | reverse complement strand
CATGGCCGAATCGGAAAAAGCCATGGCCGAATTGGAAAAAGCCATGGCCGAATCGGAAAAGGGCATGGCCGAATCGGAAAAAGCCATGGCCGAATTGGAAAAAGCCATGGCCGAATCGAAAAAAGCCATGGCCGAATCGGAAAAAGGCATGGCCGAATCGGGAAAAGGCATTGCCGAATCGGGAAAAGGCATGGCCGAATCGGGAAAAGGCATGGCCGAATCGGAAAAAGGCATGGCCTTTTGCGAGAAACGGAAGCCTTTCTGCGGGAAACGGGAGCCTTCGCGGGAAAAAGGGACGCTTTTCTGCGGGAAGTGGGTGCATGATCGAGTGGATCTGAGGTGAAGGGTTGGGAATTCGGCTGGCTCATCCCGAAGGGATTGGAGCCATTAGCCAGGGGTCGCAGCGAGGCACGAGCGCAGACCCCTGGGATCCAAGGCCCCCTCTGATGATTCAGGGCGCATCCCTGCCGGGATGCTTCCTTCATCCAAACTCATGAGACTGCGGTCACCGGTGGCGACGAGGGCTTTACCCACTTGCCACCGGCGAATCGCGGCGATCCCTCCGGGATTATCGGAGGAGCTTCCGCACCCACTTCCCGGATGATCCGGAAAAGGGACGCCTTTCTGCGGGACAGGGAAGCCAAACTCTGGCATCACCCGTGTCTCTCCCGGTGATCATATCATGTCAATGATGACGCGCATGTGCGTCAAAACCAACAAAACGGTGGATTACGACGCCCATAGGCGCAAAAACCGACACCCTCTGGCCGAAAAGTCCGTTGATACTCGACAAAACGGTCGGATATAGCGCTGTTGACGTACCCGACAAAAGTGTTTCTCATCAACTAGTTGGCTAAAAAATAACTTTCGCCCCGCCGCTACTTCGAGAGCCGAGTAAGACAGCAAATGACCATTCCAAGACATACCGATCTTTTTGGCGAAATCGAAGCTGATCCAGTGTCCATTGATGATGCTGCTATACGATTGGGAGTTTCAACAGCCACGATCAGGAACTGGCAGAAAACGGGTTACTTGCGGCAAGGAACTACTGGCGGAATCACTGAAGAATCGATTCAGCACTTTCAGGATGAGATTGCAGGGAAGGAGAAACTAACTCAAAGAGCGAATAAATCGCTCAAGGATTCACATGACCACGACTCTGTCTCTTCCGCCTTCCTTGCGAGGGTTGGCTTACAGAATGAGCCGCCATCGAGTTTGGGTTCAAGGTATGAATCATCCCTTTCCGACTCATTCCGCAACAGGGAAGGAATCTATTACACGCCGTCTTCAGTCGTTGAGGAATTGTTCACTGCTCCATTTTGTGATTTTGAGCAAGCCACGTTTTGCGATCCCTGCTGTGGTTCAGGCAATTTCATAATTCGCGCACTAGAATTAGGTTTCAAGCCAGAGAATATTTATGGGTATGACGTTGATCCCGTAGCGGTCGAAATCACCAAAGCGAGAGTTCGCGAATTCTGCGGCTACGAAAGCGACAAAATTCGTGAAGAGGATTTTTTGCAGATTTCGATCCGCAGTAACGCTCCTCGATTCGATTTCATTTACACCAATCCCCCGTGGGGGAAGAAATTATCAAAGGACGAAAAGGAGTATTTGGGATGCAGATTGAAAGCGGGTTCTAGCTTGGATACATCTTCCTTGTTTTTTTTCGCCTGCGTGGAGTGCCTTGAGAATCGGGGGATTCTCGGGTTGCTCTTGCCCGAAGCATTTTTCAATATCTCAACATTCGAAAGCGCCAGGATCAAAGCGCTTAGTCTCTCAATCGTGAGGTTAGTGGATTTCGGCAAGCCTTTCAAAGGACTGCTGACGAAAGCTCAAGCTCTTGTCCTCACAAAGCAGCCAGCCAGCTCAACTGACTCCGTAAGGTGTGAGAATCGTGGGGCCTGTGTTGTGCGCCGCTCCTCGTCGTTCTCATCTAATCCTAGATCAATCCTGAACCTTGGTTGTGATCAGGAATCTGCGGCAACCTTAGAACACTTGTTTTCTATCCCTCACATCACATTGACAGGAAGAGCCCAATGGGGATTGGGAATTGTCACAGGCAACAACAAGAAGTTCATCCAGGCTACATGCAGAGAGGGTCATATTCCCGTATTCAAGGGCTCGGACATATCACAGGGAGAGCTTCGACAACCAAGCTGCTTCATCCCTTCAGATTTTAATTTGTATCAGCAGGTAGCACCGCGCCACCTCTACGAGGCGAAGGCGAAGCTGATCTATAAATTCATTTCTTCCCGCCTGTGCTTCTTTCACGACACGGAACAACGGTTTGTCCTCAATAGCGCGAACATACTGATTCCCAATGGCGATTTTCCGGTATCGTCCAAACTGCTGGGCGAACTATTGAGTAGCGACTTTATGAATTGGATTTTTTCCAGCATTTTCAATACCTCGAAGATTCTCAGAGGGGATCTGGAAGCTTTGCCCATATTTCCCCAATATCTTGCCGACTGTCGCGCCTTTTGCGAAAGCAATTATCTGGACGATCTTGGAATTCAGAAAACACCCAATGGAACTTACAGAATTAAGAGCTAGGATCCTGGCATCTTTCGCTGGATCAAAAGAGGATTTAGAAGCCGTGATTGCTCTTGTTGAGCAGGATCGGGCAATCTTCCCTTTCAATCAATACGAGCATCTCATATGCAGCCTCATTGACAAAGGAGGTCTCAGTTACAATCAGTATATTGAGATCAGAACGGAGTATATCAGCGAAAATCCGAATCTTTGGATTTTTGAGATATCTGCACCACGAGGCTTCGGAGAGAGCTTTGCGCAGACCTACGTTCAGGGAAAGTGCTCCAAGCTAAAGAAGCCGTCCAAGAAGATCGATCCCAATTACGCAGGGCAGTATGATTTGTGGCTGGATGGTATTTCCATTGAGGTTAAAGCATCTCGAGCTGTTGATCGGGACAGCGACGAACCCCTTTACATGAAGGCTCTTTCTCGGGACACACAGCGGCGATTCCTGATGAATTTTCAGCAGTTGAAGCCAGATTGTTGCGATGTCTTCATCTGGGTAGCCGTGTATCGAGACCAGATCGTCCTATGGATTATCGGTTCGGATGAGGTTGCCAAGAATCCGTCATATTCCTCTCAGCACCGAGGAGGAATCGAGGGACAAGTCATGGTTACAAACGATAATATTCGGCTCTTGGATCAATATGAGCTCAAGGACGACAACATCGAGCAGGCTATACGCAGTGCTGCATCGAAGAAATAGAAGAAGCCAACAAGGCGGTGGACTCAATGCGCTACCGCGCGTGAGTCATCTTGACGTTCCCCCTAACTCAGGACCGGCTCGGGCAGGGCGGACTTCGCTTTGGAGCGGTCGGTGGGTTGGGTGACTGGGTTGGCCGAAACGGATCGTCTTTCGACGGTCCAATACAATGCGGGCAGCACGACCAAGGTGAGGAAGGTGCTGCTGAGGATGCCGCCGATGACGACGGTGGCGAGGGGGCGCTGGACTTCGGCTCCGGCTCCGGTGCTGATGGCCATCGGGACAAAGCCCAGTGCGGCGACCATGGCCGTCATGAGGACGGGGCGGAGGCGGGTGAGGGAGCCTTCGACCACGGCTTCGTGAACGTCATCGGGGGTTTCCTCGCGGAGCTGATTGAAGTAGCTGACGAGCACGACGCCGTTCAGCACGGCGACGCCGCTCAGGGCGATGAATCCGACGGCGGCGGTGATGCTGAAGGGCATGTCACGCAGCCAGAGGGCAAAGATGCCCCCGGTGATGGCGAGCGGGATGCCGGTGTAAACGACGACCGCCTGGCGAATGCTGCCGAAGGCCATGAAGATGAGGACAAAGATCAGGAGCAGAGCGGCAGGCACCACGATGGCCAAACGGGCGCGGGCTTCTTCGAGGTGCTCAAACTGACCGCCGAACTCGACGGTGTACCCTTCGGGAATGTCGATGTCCGCCACGGCGGCGTGCGCGGCTTTGACCCAGCCTTCGACATCGTTCGTGTCGAGGTTGACCATCAAGGCGGCGCGGCGTTTGGCGTCATCCCGGCGGATGGGTTCCACGGCCTCGATGGTGGTGAAGTCCACGAGCTCGCCCAGGGGGACCATGCCGGTCTCCCCGACCCGGACGGGAAGGGCTTTGATCTGGTCGATCTGCTCACGGAGATCGCCTGCCATGCGGACGAGGACATTGAAGACGCGCAGCCCGACTTGCATGCTGCCGACTTCTTGACCGGCCATGGCGGAGGCAATGGCGTCGTTGACGGCGTCGCTGCCGAGACCCCGGCGGAGGAGTTCGTCGCGCTTCACGGTGAGGGTGAGAATCGGTGGGCGGCCCTCGGTTTCAAAGCCAACCTCTTCGGCACCGGGGATCTGTTCGAGCTTGGCTTTGATCTTCTCGGCCAGTGGCTCCATGACATTGAAGTCGGGTCCGAAGACCTTGACGGCAAGGTCGGCACGGACGCCTTCGAGCATCTCGTTGAAGCGCATCTCGATCGGCTGGGCGACCATGACCTCGCAGTCGAACTCCTTCTGGTCCTGGATGGCACGGCCAATCATCGCGGCGAGTTCCGGCTTGGTGTACATGACCCCATCCCGTGGCTGCCATTGATCCTGAGGTTTGTAGAAGACATAGAAGTCGGCCTCGTTGGGCGGCATGGGGTCGGTGGCGACCTCGGCGGTGCCGATGCGGGAGAAGACGCGATCGACCTCGGGGAAGTTTTCCAGAACAAAGCGGTCGACCTTCTTCTGCACTTCGAGCGAGACCTCGAGGGCCTGACCGACGGGGCGATAAACCATCATGGTGGTGGAGCCTTCGTCGAGCTGTGGGGCGAACTCCGTACCAAGCTGGGTGAAGACGAAAAGCGAGAACGCGAACAGGGCGAGGGCTCCGGCGAAGACCGCGTGGCGCATTTTCAAGGCCATGCGGAGTGTCGGCTCATAGAGCGCCTTGATCCAGCGGATGAGGAAGTTCTCCGACTCACTGACTTTCCCGCGCAGCAGGAGGGAGCAAAGCGCGGGCATGAGGGTGATGGAAAGCACCAGGGCGCCGCCGAGGGCAAGCATGACCGTGAGCGCCATGGGGCGGAACATTTTTCCTTCGATCCCTGTGAGGGCGAGGATGGGAGCATAGACGAGGGTGATGATGACCACGCCAAAGAACATGGGGCTGGCGACTTGTTTGGATGCGGTGAGAACGGTGTGTGTCCGCTCGCTGGCATTGAGGGGGCGTCCGAGGTGCTGCTGTTTGTGCGCGAGCTGGCGGACGATGTTTTCCACGATCACGACCGCGCCGTCGATGATGAGGCCGAAGTCCACCGCGCCGAGGCTCATGAGATTGCCGGAGATGCCGAAGTTCGTCATGCCGATGACGGCACAGAGGAAGGACAGGGGGATGGCAAAGGCGACGATGAGTGCGGCGCGCCAGTTGCCGAGGAGAAGGAGCAGGATGACGATCACGAAGATCGCGCCCTCAAAGAGGTTGTGCTTCACCGTCTCGATGGTGCGATCAACGAGTTCGGAGCGGTCGTACTGGACGGTGAGCTCGATGCCCGAGGGCAGCCGTTCGCGAAGGGCTTCGAGGCGTTGATCGACGCGATGCGCGATGACGCGGCTGTTTTCTCCGGCGAGCATCATCACGGAGCCCACGCAGGTTTCGATGCCGTCCTTGGTCGCGGCGCCCGAGCGTGGCTTCGAACCAATGCGGACTTTGGCGAGGTCCTTGACCAGCAATGGGGTGACGCCGCTGGCAAATTTGATGGGCAGGTTCTCCAAGTCTTCCACCGTCTGCGCACGACTGACGACGCGGACGATCATCTTGCGGCCTTCTTGGTTGATGACGCCGCCGCCGCCGTTGTTGGTGTTGTGGGCGATCAGGTGGGCCAGTTCTTCGAAGGTCAAATTGACGTCACGCAGTTTTTGCGGGTCGGGCTCGACGACGAACTGGCGTTCGAGTCCGCCGACGGCATTGACTTCAGCGACGCCAGACGTGCTTCGGAGAAAGGGCTTGGCGACGTATTCCTGCGTTTCATAAAGCTGCATCAATGCCTCCTGTTCATCCTCAGGTTTGTTGCTGGCATCGGCTTCCCAAGACAGCGTGTAGTAGAAGATCTCGCCGAGGCCGGTAGTGATCGGTGCGAGCCGGGGTTCGGTGCCGGGAGGGAGTCGGTCGCGGATGTTTTGCACGCGCTCGGTGACGAGTTGGCGCGCACGGTAGATGTCGGTGCCATCCTTGAACTGGAGCGTGACTTGGGAGAGGCCGTATTTGGTGAGGGATCGCATCTCCGTCACGCCCGGCAAGCCTGCGAGCTCGAGTTCGATGATGCGGGTCACCAAGTTTTCCGCTTCTTCGGGCGCGAGCACGGCGACCTCGGTGTTGACCTGGACCTGTGGACTGGTGATGTCCGGCACCGCGTCGATGGGCAGTTCGCGCGCGGAGTAGAGGCCGATGCCCAAGAGCAGGCCGGTGGCGAGGAGGACGAAGAGTCGCTGGCGGAGGGAGAATTCGAGGATGCGGTCGATCATGGGGGAGGGTTTGTTGGGGGATTGGACGGGTGTCGGAAATTTGGAGTCGGAGTGCTTGACGGGGTCTTTAGATTTTCGGTAGAGTCTGCGCCAATCCGCCCGGCAAATGCCGTCGCGGAGCCTTTAGAAACGCGCGCTTTAACCCGACCCACGACAAACCCATATGTATCGAAACATCCTGACTCTGTGCAGTGCCGCTGCGGCGGTATTCATCGCTTTTTCGGCGTCCAACGTGCTCGCCGACGATCACGAGGTGATTGAGGAAGCCATGAAGAAATTTCACAAGGCGCCCAAGGGCACCGATCCGATCTGCAAGAAGATCACGAATGGCCAGGGGAGCGATGAGGAGTTGGCCGGGATTTTGGAGTGCTACGTGGCCATGTGCAAAGCCAAGCCGCCCAAGGGGGAGGTGGGTCCGTGGCAGGACAAGTGCAAGGCCCTGATCGCGGCGATCAAGGGGGTGCAGGCCAAGGAAGCCGGTGCCTTGGAGAAGTACAAGGAGGCGGTGAACTGCAAGGCGTGCCACAAGGACCACAAGCCGGATTGATTGTTTCATCACGATTGAATTTGGAAGAGCGGAATCGGGGAACCGGTTCCGCTTTTTCTTGTCATGGAGTTTGAGTGAGGCGCACTCGCATGAACTGGTGGGGGGCTGTTGCGAGGGAGGGAAGGCTGCGGGCTTTGACCGTTTCAGTGGTGCCAGGCGGTCGGTGACGACCGCCGGAGTGACTTTGGTGAGAGACCTCGGGCAAGGTTGGGGAAGGAACTCAATGATCAGGGCTTTCTCAGCCGGTAGAAGAGCGGCTGGCCACCTGTGGGAAGAGCCACTTCGTTGTTGTCGCCGTTGATCACCGGAACCAGCGGGGACGGAATCCAGGAGTCGGCTGCCATGGTGCCGCTCTGTTCCAGGACCCAGGTCGGATCTGCGGTGGTCCAGACGAGCTTGAAGGATCCTGCCGTGGGTCCGGGTTGCAGTTTGGGTTCCGGTGCGAATTGCGCCACGAGTGTGTGGTTTACATCGGCGGTGACGTGGTGCACGGAACTGGTGCTGACGACTTTATTGTTGTCCCTCCAATGCAGGAAGGTGAAGCCGGGCTCGGGTTCGGCTGTGACCATGACATCGCCATTCGGTTCGAATGCTCCGTCGCCCGTGGTCGTGCCGCCGATGACCGGGGTAGGTTGCGTGTCCACCACGCTCATGGGCGGTGGCGCGGCGGCGAAGGCCGCGATCAGGAGCACGTAGTTCTTGGAAACGGCTTCCGTGAGGGCGTCCGTGGCCGTGACCTGGAATTGAAACTCACCACTCTCGGTGGGTGTGCCGGAAAGAACACCCGTGATGGTATTGAAGGTCATCCCGGCAGGAAGAACCCCCTCCATTGTGGCGGTGAATGGATTGACTCCCTGCACGACCACGGTGCGACCGGCGTAGGCTTGATTGATCTGACCCTCGCTGACGTGATCGATCAACGTGACTCCGGCTTCAGCGTCCACGGCGGCCATTTGCGCACCTTTGTATTCTCCCACGACGACCACGGTGGAGAGATCGACCTCGACGCCGTTGATCGTCTTGACGCCTTCGCCATGCAGATCATCCGCTCCGACTTTGTCCGCCATCGCCTCACCACTTTCGGTGTCGAATGGGCCGGTGTACTCATAAAACTCGTAGCGACGGGTGACGACCTCATCGCCGTTGTTGAGGTCTTCCGGGGCGGCCACCAATTCACCGTTGCCTCCGCCACTGTTGAAGTCCTCTTGGAGAATCTGCCACTCGACCTCAATCTCATCGGGTTCGCCATTGCGCCAGTTGACGTCATGGTCGTCGTCTGGATCGTCAGAGACAAGTTCGCGCAGATTGATCTTCTCGTTGTTGTGGGTTTCCGTGCGGATCTCCTTCACCCAAACGGCTGGTCCAAACTCTTTGACGGGGATCTCAGGAGGCTCGGGTGGTTTGATGGCGGCCTGGACCCGGGCGGGATTGACGCCGACCGGTGGATAGTAGGTGAATGAGGGGGCGGCGACCTGAACGGCTCCGCCCCGAACGAGGGTCCCACCTCCGTTGTCGATCAGCCAGTTGTAGCTGACTGCGCCGACGGCGACTCGATACCCGACGCCGAAGTGCTCTCCTCCAAAGTTGACGTTGGGGTTGGTGAATTGGTGTCCATTGGTCGGATCGATGGGGCCGGAAGGAATGGCCGTGTAGGCCGCCCAGCTTCCGTCGGGGTTCTTTTTGCTCTCCCAGCGGATGATGCACTTTGGGTGGGCAGGGACAGAGTTGTCCTCGGTGATCTTGGGCACACCATAGTGATTGTAGTTGTAGGTGTGGCTGATGTCGGTGCTGTGACAGTCCTCGATCTCGATCTCGAACCCGTGGCAGACGCTGCCGGTGTCGTTGACCGTGTCGAAGTTGGTGATGCTGCCGTAGGCGATGCCTTGGGCGTGCCCCGTGACTGCGGCGAGGAGCAGCAGGCAGAGGGTTAGTAGGATGTGTTTCATGGTGTGGGTGTGGGTTGTGGTATTTGGTGATCAGGGGTGTTGAAGACGAAAAAAGGCGGCCGATCCAGATGGCGTGATCGGCGCGTGGCGTGCCTGCTGCACTTCGGTCCGAAGTTTTTGACAGACCCGATGCAGATGCACAGAGACGGCCCCGCGACGACGCCCCATGCTGGCTGCGATTTCTGTCGGGCTGCGATTGTCCGAATAGCGAAGTTTGAGAAGGCGCTGCTCGGTTTCAGGGAGTCGGGCGAGACACTGCGCAAGGATTCGTGATTGATGCGCACCGAGATCACTGCCTTCCTCTCGATTGGCTTCCGCAAGATCCACAAAGGCCAGCTCGCGGGTGCGGCGTCGGGTTTCGTTTCGATGAAGGTTCATCGCCAATCGCGATGCGATGGTGTGCAACCAAGCGTGGAAGGATTGGTCCGGTTGGAACCGTGCTCCGTGGCGAAACGCAGTGAGGAGGGCGTCGTGAGCGATGTCTTCGGCATCGCTCCACGTCATGCGACGGCCGAGGCGACGCTTGAGCTCGGGGACGCAGGCGTGATAGAGCTGCGTGGCAGCGTCACCGTCACCGTGAAGGGCACGGACAAACAGACCGGAACAGTTGGTGGAACCCGCGGAAGATGTAGGCATGGGTGTGGCGGTCATGGCGCGGGTGTTTGGCGGGTGACATCGATGCGCATGAAGCGCGCGTCGTTTCCACTCGCGGGAGCGACGTCACGGGCGTGGACTTCGTTGCCGGTGTTCACAAACAGTGTGGCGGGCACCCAGCTGCCGGGATCGGTGAGATCACCTGTGGCTTGGAAGGTGAAGCTGGTGTCCGGCGGCACCATGGGGCTGCGGAGTTGGTGCAGCGTGAGGTAGGAAATTCCGCCAACGTTCTCGATCTGAACCTGCGGTTGTGTTTCCAGCGAGGGGAAAAATGGGTCGAGTCCGAGGGCGTACTCGACGAAATCGAAGACACCATCTCCATCGGTGTCGCGTGTTGCATCAGGCGTGCCGACGGTGATCGAGATGGTGGCTGGCTGGGAGTCGATGAAGCTGCCGGGATCGCTGGCGATGTAGGTGAAGACATCGGGGCCTTGATAGCCGGGGAAGGGGAAGTAGGTGGCCGTGGTGCCGCTGATTCCCACCGAGCCGTGCATCGGTTGCTCGATGACACGGACTTGAGGACTTGTGCCGCTCGCCGTGAGCGTGGTCGAGGTTGGCGTGTCGAGAGAGACGCTGAGCTGGCCGCTGGCGACGGTGGGACCGACGTGACTCGAGGGGTTGCTGCTGGAAGGACCGTTGTGGCAGTAGTAGCAACTGACTTCCATGCCTCGCTTCAGAACGAGGGGGCCAAACTTGGTGCTGAGATGGCGATCCGCCTGAGCACGGGAAAGCTCCGTTCCACGAAAGTCGCTGCCGTGGCATTCGCGGCATTCCGAGATGCCGACGTTGCGAGCGATGTCGGCGTGGTCCTTGACCCAGTTGGTGCTGCCGATGGGGTGGATGCCGTGCGGACCGCCGACACTGTTGGACGGCATGGTGGCGTGGCAAACGGTGCAGTCAGCCAGTTTTCCACGATGGCCCTGCTTGTTCCACGAGTAGAGATTGTCATTGCGATGCGAGGCCGGATACTCAGCGTGCGTGCTGCCGTGGCAGGCGCTGCAGGAGAGACCGCCGTGGCCTTGGGAGAAACGGAACAACGACACGCCGGGTGCGGGGGTGTCAGGATTCGTGGCAAAGCGTTGATTGGCGGGAACGCGCATCGTTCCCGGCGAGGAGAAGACCGAGACGAAGCGGATCATGCCCTCGTTCGAAAGCGCGTCGCCGCTGTGGCAGGCTTGGCAATTCGGCTCATCGAGCCAGCCGGTGCGGGCAAGGGAACCGACATCGTTCATGTCACCGTGACAGCTTTGGCATTGCATGGTCATGCTGCCGTCGGCGGGATTGACGCTGCTGCCCATCGCGCCCCGCAGGCAGCGAGTCTCAGAGCCGGGATGGCAGACGTAGCAGGCGTTTCGGCTGAGTTGGGAGTTGAGGGGCAGGCCGTCCTTCGGATTGATGACGGTGGCGTGCTTGGCATGCATCGCGGCCGTGAGTGGTTTCACGTTGGTCGCGCCACCCGTTCCCAGTGCTTCAGACTCATGGCAGAGGGCGCAGAGGACCGGGTGCGCTTGATTGACCACGGAATCGTAGAGTCCGCCTGCGGAAAAACCCATCGCTGAGAGAGCGGAGGCATAGTCGGGGTTGGCCGCGTTCCGCTCGTCGTGAAGGCGGAGGATGTTCAGGCGGAAATCGCGTTTGTCGTTGGGATCGTTCACCCAACCGGCGGCGGGTTGAGCGGCGGCACCCGAGCCGGAGGCATGGCAGGCGCGGCAGTCCATCTCGTCGGAGACTGGGACGACGACATCCGCACTGGCCAGGACGGCATTGGTGGCGGCATTGCGCGCGCTGATGCGGAACAGCGGATACGGGTTCTTGCGATGCTGGTCGTCGTAGGGCGTGATCGGAACGCCGGTCGCCTCGAACCAGTTCATGGTGCCGTCCCAAGTCATCGTCTGCGGCGTGTTTGCGGGACCCGGCATCGCATGGCCCGCCAAGCCTGAATCCACAGGGACGTTGGCACCGAAGTATTCCGCGACGTAGTCGTAGAAGTTCGTTTTGCCCATGGCGGTGGTGTTGATCGATCCGTCGGGATCAGCGACCGCCTCGTAGGTGACGATGATGTTGGCCGTGGTGGGGTTTTTCACCAACTGGCCCGACGCGTTCATCACCTGCGCGTTGATCGTGTTGAACGGCGGAAGGATCGAGAAAACGCTGTAGTCGTCGTCCATGCAGTGCATGCCGAGGTTGTTCCACGCCGTGACCGTCCACTGGCCTCCGCCTGCTCGAAGCGTTGCCGTGGAGGCGAGAAGCGATGCGATGAGGAGGAGGTTCGTTTTCATGGTGGTGGCGGGTGGTGGAATCAGTCTTGGGCGATCGGTCTCACGGTGATGCTTTTGCCGTCGAGGGTCTGGCCGGTGAGTTGCTCAAGCTCCATGCGGGCGCGGAGGGCACCGACTTGGGAGTCGAGGACGGCGTTGACGGAATCGACGTACTGCTTTTGCAATTCGGTGTAGGTGTTCACCGTGAGTGCGCCGAGGCGGTAGTGGTCATCGGCCTCCTTCGCCGACTCGCGGAAACTGGCGAGCGTGTCCGGCGGCCATTTGGCCAGTTCCTCGACGTAGATCCGGTAGGCGCTGGAATGGGAGGCGACTTCGCGTTCGAGCTTGCGGAGTTGGGATTGGAGAAGGATCTCGGCCTGAACTTGGCGAGCCTCGGCCGCTTGAATGTTGCCCTTGTTGTGATTCCAGAGCGGCAGGGGAATTGAGACGCCGATGCCGAACTGGGTTTCACGCGAAGACGCTGTCTGTTTTTGCAGGTAGGGCGAGACGGTGATGCTGGGCCAGCGCTCGTTGTAGGCGAGTTGAACTTCGTAGCCCTGCTGTTCAACTTCTGCGACGCGGGAACGGAGGCCGAAGTTGAACTGGCGGGCGAGCCCGAGGAGTTTCTCAAGACTGGCAGGAGGAGCGAGTTCGAGGAGTTCGACGCGGACCTCGGTGGGATGATCCGGTTTCTCGCCGATCAGCTGGTTGAGCATGAAACGGGCGTCGGCGAGCTCACGCCGTGCGGCGGTGGCCTCGGCTCCCATCGTCATGGAGGTGCCTTCGATGATGCGGGCTTCGAGACGAGGTGCGGCACCGGCGGGATCGCGTTGCAAAAGGACCTCGGATAGGGCCTTGAAGCGGCTGGCGACTTCATCGGCGACGCGCACGCGTTCCTTGGCAGCCATGAGACGCCAGGAGGCAGCGCGGGCTTCGCCAGCGAGGGCGAGGCGCATCTGCTAGAGTCCGAGTTCGGCGAGTTCAATCTCTTTTCCGGCAATGGCTTTGCGGAGGGCGACGCGACCGGGCCACTCGAAGGTTTGATTCAGCGTGGCGGACCAGGCGGGTCCGTCGGTGAGCACGCCTGTGGAAACATCACGTGTGCGCCAAGTGCCGACGGTGGTTTGAAGTTGGGGATTGGCGATGGTGCCAGCCGTTTTGAGACCGCCTTCCGCGGCGGCGATCTCGGCTTGGTAGAAGACGAGTTCGGGATGGGTGGCGAGGACGCGTTGAACGATGGAGTTGACGGTCCAGCCCTCGGCGTGGGCGGAGGGTTGGAAGAGGGCCGCGCCGGAGCAGGCGAGCGTCGTGAGGCAGAGTTGTTGGAGTCGGTTCATGAAGGGGCAGGATTTGTAGGGGAGGTTTTTTTGGATGGAGCGATGCCATGCCATGCAATGCAGGCAGGCTGGGGACATGCAGAATCCGCAGATGTGCGCCGCGATGAGCGCTCAGCGGGCAAGGGTGCTCAGGCTAAAAGGCCGCATCGTGGCGGCACCTGAGACTTTGGCTAAATCAGACAAGGAGACACACGGAGCGCCATGCATCCACTGGACGTGGGCATCGAGCTTGCTCGGTGGTCGTGACCCAATGCGCACCATCGGAGCCGGACTCCAAGAGGGCGAGGGTAAGGGAAGGAAGAATCAAATCGGAGACGAGATCCACGCGCTGGATATCCGTCCTGACATCGGTGGAAGTGGATTGGAAAAGCTCTGCGTCGAGCAGATGGTCCTGATGCTGGCCGTCACAGGCATTCAGGAGAAGAAACTTCTCCGCCAGACCGTGGTGGTGAGGGGCAGTCTGGGCCTCCTGGTGCCGAAGAGCGACCGTGGCATGATTCATCGACCAGTTCACATCGACTTGGTGCACACCTGAAAACGTCTCAGCTGCCGCAACAATGGCCGGGTAAACGCCGGTCTGGGCCAGCCACAGAACGCCCACCACCAACGCGATGAGGCGCTGTGTGTGTGTGGAGCGGAGAGACCAGAACATGATCGGAGCGATGAGTTAGTGAACAGTCGAAGAACGGAGGCTGCTTCTCCGATCTTGCGCGGCACCAGTCAAAAATTGCGCAGCACTGAATGACTCGCTCTCAAGCTAGTGCAAGAGCATTGTTTGGAGGTGTAGGAGCGCTTCCCGAACCTGTGCCTGCCATTTGGCGGTGTAGGAGAGCCTTGCCTGAGTTGCGTAGAGATCGGCCCAAACCTTCTCGTCACCTTGCGAGATTCGGGCATCGAAGCCTTGAAGGGATTGGAGCAAAGCCGTGCGGAGGGAAGCGATTTCAGAACCGATTTCTTCGAGCGTTTCACGCAGCAGCATCTCCTCCGAGGCGAGCAGTGCCTTCGTTAGAGCGCTCTGAGATCGCGAGGCCTTTTCTGTGAATGTGCGGGTTTTGGGGAGCGTTGAGCCGAGTTTGGAGAAAACGTTCATGTAGGTCTCATCCATCGGGACGGCTTTCCATTCCGTGTGACCCTTCAATTCGAGGAGGTGCTTCAGCCGCTTCTCAGGGTGAGCCAGAATTTCGCGTGCCTCGTTGATGGCTGCCGCGATTTGCGTGTCGCCCCCAGCTTGGTCTGGATGGGCAGTTTTGCTTTTTTGAAGATAGGCAGACTGGATCTCCTCGTCGGTCAGGGCGGCGGCTTGGGGGAGGTCCAAAGTCTTGAAGTGGTTGGTCATGGACGGGCAAGATGACAGAAGACTCGAAGATGAAAGATGGAAGACAGGATGCCTTGGGAGGCTCCTGTTGATTGCCCTAATCTCCGCTCAAATATCCAAGATTGAGGCAATGGATGGGGCAAGAACCGGGGGCGAGAGTTAGGCCGCGAAGCTTTCTCCGCAGGAACAGGTGACGACCGCGTTGGGGTTGGTGACCTTGAACCCGCCGCTTTGGAGGTCGTCGCTGTAGTCGAGCTCGGAGCCTGAGACAAAGAGGGCGCTCTTGGGGTCGATGACGACGCGGACCGCATTGGTCTCCACCATGATGTCGCGGTTGGCCGGGCCGTCGACGAGGTCCATCTTGTACTGAAGGCCTGAACAGCCTCCGCCGACCACGGCGACGCGGAGAGCGCCATGTTCAATGCGGCCCTGTTTTTCCAGCAGGCCCCGAAGGCGCTTGGAAGCGTTGGGGAGCACCTTGATGAGCTTTTCGTTGCCGAGTTTGTAAGTGGGAGCGGACATGGGAGATCGAGATCAAAGACTAGCAGACAGAAGACAAAAGACAAAAAAGTCGGATGGCGAGGGGAAGTCAGACCCGAGTCTAACCTCGATTCCCCGGAAATCCTTGTGGGAGTGAGTTCACCCTACTTACGTCGGAAGAGGGTGTCGACGACGTTGCGGACGTACTGCTCGTCGGTGAGACCAAAGGCCGTCTCTTCGGGGAAGGGAACCACGGTGCGGAAATGAGCGGCCATGCCACCGAAGAGTCGGACGCGTGCGTCGGGGTCGAGCTGGTCTCCGCGAACGATGGCGGCAAGGGCTGCGGAAGCCTGGTCCCGGGAGACTTTCTGGCGGAGGCGGGCTTCGAGTTGAGGGTGCTGGCGAAAGGAATTGTATTTTCCACCGAGGACGCCATCGACATCCGGCGGTGAGGCTTTTCTTGAGATGACGACCACCGTTCCCGCCGCGAGATCCCCGAGGCGTTGGCATCGGCGACTGAAGAGGCAAGCCGTGCCTCCCACGGCATAGAAAGCGGGCAGGGCGTCGGCGAGACGAACGAGGTTGCGAATGAGAACCTGACTGGGACGGAGATTGAGTCCGCGCTCGTCCATTACCCGGATGCCAACGACCCTTTTGCCGATGGTTTGGCCTTTCCACAGCATCTCGGACACCGCGCGATAGCCCTCTACGATGGCAAACTGCATCAGCAAGAGAGCCCCTTGTGAGATGTCAGGCGCAATGAGAAAGCCGAAGACGAGGACGTTCTGGACGATGGAGATGGCCGCCATGGCCACCGCAAAGTCGATGAAGGTCGCGATGGCACGCGTCACCACTCCTGCGAGAGGCAGGGAAAACACCACGCCCTCGGGTGTGGCGATGTCCAGGGTGGTGATGCGATTGTGATTCATTCCGACCTCGTCTTGGTTCCAGAGAGAAAGAGGAAGGCAAAGAGCGTGACGAGCGACGCCGAGCCGAAGGTGATTTTGACCCAGTAGGGAAGTACGGGTTCGTGATACTGCGAGAGGAAAGCCTCGACAAATCCAGCCCAAACCAGCATGAGGGCAACGAACCCAATGAGGGTGGCGAGGTCGGGCGTGATCAGGCGGAGTCGGGTTCGAACGCCCTCCCGAGTTCCCCAACCGATGACGGCGCGACCGAGCATCAAGCCAGCTTGCCCGGCGATCAGGATTGCCGGAATCTCGATCGAGCCGTGGGGAAGCAACCAGCCCAGCATGAAGACCGTTTGTCCGTCGACGATGTAGTCGAGAGCCACGGCACCCAAAATGACGCCATTGTAAAACAGCAGAACGATGGTCCCGAGACCCCAGGTGAGGCCTAGCGCCATGGCATTGATCGAGACCTTGATGTTGTTTCCCATGAGCTGGGCGGAGAAAGTGGTCTTCGAGTTTTCTAGCATCTCCTTTTTGATGCCGTAGCTGCTCTCCTCCTTCTGGACCCGTTGGCTGGGCGTTTGTTCCGAGAGATGGGAGAAGGGATACACCACCTCCCGCGCTTCGGGATCGACCGAAATGAGGATGGCCCCGACGACGGCACCGATGACCGTGACGGCCAAAGCGATCTTGAAGGCCCAGAGCTGCCGTCTGAAGGTTTGGGGCAAGGTCTGAAAGAACCAATGAATGGGGCGAAAACCGCGCAGACGAGGTTGGGCGGCATGAATCTCGGCATAGCCGCGGGCTACGAGCGATTCAAGGTAGGCGTAGAGCTCAGGTTCGGCGGTGGAGCTGCCCAGACGGGCGAGGTCGGAACAAGCGCGATGAAAAAGGGACAACACTTTCTGTGAGTACGTGATGTCCTTGAGCGGTGCGAGCCCTTGGGCCATGCGGTCGAGTTCGCGATCCAGTTCCTCCCAGAACGGACGCTCTTTTTCGACAAAGCGTGGAAGATCAAGAATCATATCAACTGGCGCTTCTTCACGTTGAGGTAGTTCGTGACGGCATCGGCCACGAGATTCTCCTGGGACGACGAGGTGAGGTGGACGCCTGCCTGTTTGAGGGATCGCGTGGTGTCTTGGAGGCCCGCCCACATGAGGTGTCCGGCTAGCTTCGGATAGAGTTCATCGGCCTCGTGCAGTTGATCGCCTTTTTGAAACAGTGGCTGCACGTCCGGGGATCCGAGTTGCTGGACAAGGATGACGTGTTTTCTGGCCGCGAGGCCCACGGATTCGGCGAAGGTCTCGGCAAGCCACGGTTCACCCAGATCGGTGAGCAAGATGACCAAGGCGCGCTGCCGCAGGCGATTGCCGAGATGAATGAAGAGCTCCTCATAGTCCGGGCTGACTCGACGAGGCTGCAGTTGGTAAAGCGCATCCCGACAGGCGTTGTAGTGAGCGTGGCCACGCGCGGCGGGGAGGGTGGTGTGGACCTGATCCGAAAACGTGATGAGGCCGAACCGATCCCCCTGTTGCTGGGCTGCCAGAGCAATCACCATGGCGGCTTGGAGAAAACGCTCGCACTGGGTGGAGGCGAGGGGCTCCTTGTTGTGGCTTCGGAAATGGGTTAGGCCTTCGAGTTCGCGTGCAGAGCGGCGTGAAATATCGACCACGACGTGGACTTCCTGAGTGCGCTCGATTTGATGCACCATGGTTACCGGGAAGTGGCGTTTGGCGGTGCCCTTCCAGTAGACGTCGCTGTAGCTGTCGCCGGGCAGATAGGAGCGCAACTGCTCGAACTCGCGACCTTTGCCGACTTGTCGCACCTGATGCAGGCCCACGGCTCCACGCCTGAAAAACAAGGGAGCGAGGACGTGTCGTTCGCGGCTGAGATCGGGAAAAATGCGAATCTCCGACTCGCACGGCAGGGTTCGGCGGCCTTCCCAGAAACCAAGGCGCGAGGCGGTTTCGACATGGCAGGAGGGAATGACGAAGCGGCCCCGTTCGATGGCACGCGCCTGCCATCTGACGGCGACGGTGCGGCTGTCTTCCGGCATCACGATGGAGGTGATCGCATCGTCCTTGGGCTCGAATTGTGGAGGGAAGGGGAGGCCTGCATGGAGCACGCGGCAGGCAGTGTCGGGCTGAGTCAAGATCGCTTCGATCAAGAACGTCTTGCCCTTCGAGGTTCGGATCTGGGTGGGAAAGGTGACACTGATCTGGCGCAGACGTCCAAGGGCACTCGGTGCATCGAGTGCGATCACCCCGAGGGCAACCAATGCTCCGAGTCCAATGACCTCCAGCGGCACTCCGACGAGGCCGAGCAGAAACGCCGCGGGCACGCCGACAAGTGCGACGAGCCACAGGAGGCGCTTGGAAGGGACGATCATCGTTGGATTCGGGGAAGGACTCCGTACGTGGTTTCCAATCAGCGTGGCACGGGCACGCTTTGGAGGACCTGTTGGACGAGTTCTTCAAGCGTGAGCCCTTCGATCTCAAACTCGGGGCGGATGAGCATGCGGTGTCCGAGGACGGGTTGGGCCAGCGCCCGCACATCATCCGGGGTGACGAAGTCGCGTTGCTCCATCGCCGCGCGCGCCCGGCTGGCGAGGATGAGGGCCATGGTGGCCCGGGGGCCCGCGCCCATCAGGGCTCCTTCGTGGGATCGGGTGGCCCGGACGAGGTCGACCACGTAGCTGACGATCTCGTCTTTGACCGTGATTTGGTTCAGGGCCTCGCGAAGGGCGACAATCCTGTCGGCGGTGAGAACCTGCTGCACCGCGCCGGAGTCGAGAACGGACTCCGGAGCGTCCCTGCCCAGAAGGCGATTGGCGAGGCTGAGTTCTTCGTCGCGCGACGGATGGGCGACGGAGACTTTGAACATGAATCGATCCTTCTGCGCTTCGGGCAGGGGGTAGGTGCCTTCGTATTCGACAGGGTTTTGGGTGGCAAAGACGGTGAATCCGGCGGGCAAGGTGTGAGTTTCATTGTCGATCGTCACTTCGTGCTCCTGCATGGCTTGGAGCAAGGCGGACTGGGTTTTTGCAGGTGCCCGGTTGATTTCATCCGCGAGCAGGAAGGAAGCAAAAACGGGACCCTTGACGAGGACAAACGCGTTGTCCTTGAAATTGAAGACGCGTGTTCCGGTGATGTCTGCCGGCATTAGGTCCGGGGTGAACTGGACACGTCCGAAGCTCCCACCAAGGACTTGGGCAAGGGTGCGGACCAGGAGTGTTTTGCCCACACCGGGAACGCCTTCCATCAAGATGTGATTGCCGGTGATGATGGCGATGAGGCTGTGGTCGATGACGTCCTGCTGACCAATGATGACCTTGCCGATTTCCTGGCGGGCCTGGGTGAGGACGGTTTTGAGTTGTTCGAGGTCTGCGTTCATGAGGAGGGAGGCGTGTTGGCCGGAGGCGGGGTGTCGTGAAGAATGTGAGTGAGCTGTTGATACTGGCTGACGATATCTTTGCGTTGGGAGGGATCCTCCAGCGCGAGGCGAAGGGCTTCGCGGGCTGCCTCTTTCCGTTTCTCGGGCGTTCGTTGGACGGCGGCTGGCGTTGACAGCCACGATTCGAGGCACTTGGAAATCAGCGTGTTTCGGGGGACTCCACGGCGGAGCATGCTGATCAGTCCGGCGGAGGCACCTTCGCCCGCCACCACGCCTCCCTTGGTGATGCCGAGGTCTGCGGCTTCGTCGTGGGGAATGAGGCTGCTGGAGTTTCGCCACACGAAGAGTGCGAAAAGTACGATGCCGCCGATAAAGAGGCCGTGCATGTGGTATCGCCGAGCAAGGTTCATGATGCCGGGGTCATCTCCCATGCCGAGTCCGAGGTGCCGCTCCTCAAAGATGATCGTTGGGGCTCCGCCGGTGAGCCAGAGCAGGAACTCCGGGTGGGCTCCCTTCCACAGGGCCTCATTGGTCATGAAGTAACTGTCGCTGCAGACGACGATGCTACCTGTGCCGATTCGGCGCTGGGCGATCATCGCCCGGTCACTTCGGAAGGCCAGTGGCTCCCACAGATTTCCGGAGGTCTCATCGTTTTCGTCGACGGTGGGCACCAGGGTTGTGTCGGAAAACCAATCGGGCATCGGGATGACCGACAGTGCAGAGGATGGTGGGATCGTGAGTTCGGCTCCACCCTTTCCGGAAAGGCGGAAATCGCGCGGATCCACGTCGAGTTTCAGTGCCTCGGCGAGCGATGGACGATGCCGGGATCTTGAGCCTGACTCTTCCTCGTCATTCTCCTCCGCATCGGTGTCTTCCTCGGCCTCTTCACCGGCTTCATCCTTGGCGGCTTTGGGGCTGTTCGGGCTCTTGTCTTTCTTGGGCTTCTCGACCTTGTTTGATTTTATTGCGGCAGAGTCATCCAGCGTCTCGGAGTCGCTCTTCTCATCGGTGCCATCGTCGGTTTCTTCCTCGTCCTTCTTTTTGCGGGCCTCGTCCATGGACTCGATGGCGCGTTCCAGAGACCGGTCGAGCGTGTTTCGTGAATGGCCGTCGACGGTGATGACAACCCGCCCGCCATCCACGGCAAAACGGGTGATGGGATCTCCTTCGATGAGTTCTTGGAGATCAAAGGCACGATGGGAGACGTTGAGCACGAAGAGCGTTTTTCCAGGGGCTCCCTGCAGGTGCTTGGTCTGTCGAAAATTTCGCTCACTGTCGACTCCCGGCAGTGCATCCAGCGCTTCATAGATGGCGCGGGCTCCGAGTGGATCCGCTCTCAGCGTGGAGAGTGCGGGGTAGGTGGTGCCGGTGGAGAAGCGCTTCCGCATCATTCCATACAACGAGGCGGCGGCGACGAAGATGACCACCGCCAACACGACCCATCCGATGGTGCCCTTACGCTCCATAGTGGGTCATGCGTTCGTGGTTGCCCCGGAACTCACTCAGAGCCTCGAGGGTGACGTCGTGCCAGCCGTACCATGCGTGGTCAAAAGTTCGGACATGATCGCGAAAGGTGGATCGAAGTTCGTCCCGGTCCCGTGCGCGGTAGTTCAGGTCCCGGACATAGTCGCCGTTGGACTTGGAGCGGGAGATCGCGACGAGGCGTTTTTCCCCCAGAAAGGCGAGCGTGGCGAGGAAGAGGGCGCGCATGGCGAGGCGATAGTCGCCCGAGGCAGCTTTCTCGTCGGCCAACCGCAACCACTCATCTTCGGGCAGTTGGCTGGCGACCACGTGATCGCTCTCGAGGTTTACGGCCGGGGCGGGCGCTGCTTTGGCGGGGCGGGGGGCGATCTTCAATCCGCGCCACTGTTTGACGAGCAGAACAAGGAGCAGCGCACCCACCAGGACCAGCAGGGCTTTGAGCACGAAGAGGGAGATGTCTGCCCACGGCGTGGTTGAGTCGGCGGATGGCTCGTGCATGGGATCGTCTTTGAAGAGATCCCGCAGCCAATCTTCGATGAGCCACTTCAGGGCGCTCTCGAGAACGCCTTGGATCCAAAGGGTGAACTCTTGGATCCATTGCGCGATCCATGTTTGTTCTGCCTCGGCATCGCCCGTGCGTGGCAGTCGCCACTGGTAGACGTCTTTTTCGAGTACTTCCTTGATGGACTGGCGAAGCTCAGCGGGGGCGGTATCGCCTGCAACGGTGGTGAGAGGCGCCATCCCGGGTTCCGCCGCAGCAGTGGCGTGCAAAGTTCCGAGGCTGAACAGGATCGTCGTCAGCGCGAGCGCAGGCCACTTGCGGAGACCTGCCGCCAAGCGAAACGCCACGGCGATGTCGTCCCCGTTTTTTCGGGAGAGGCCATGGAAACAGCGCAGCGCGTAGATGGCCTTGATGAGGGGGCCGCAGAGGAGGAAGGCAAAGGCGACGGTGGCCGCGATGAAGCCGGTGTCGGCAAAGGCATACGGATTGCGGGAGAACTCGCTGTCCATCCCGGTGAAGGACTTGGTGAGGGAAATGGCGGTGATGACACCGATGAAAATATTTGCCCAGACCAGGAATGAGAACGGCAGGGCGAGCACCATCATGAAATGGTTCTGCTTGGCCTCAAAATGGGATTGCTTGAGCGCCTCCCGCACGAGGTCCCGCACACGTCCCTTGTGTCGGAAGGTGTCCACTGCCAGCACGGAGACGTTGTGATAGAAGGCGTAGGTCCAGCCCAAGGGAATGATGGCCAGTGACGACAGGGTCAGGACCCAGGGCATGGTGGCGTGAATCAATGCTTGGGAGCCGACGAGACGAAGCCACCCGCGAATCGAGAGCGGCGCCCAGGACGACTCGCCTCGGAGCGCCGCCAGCAGGCGATCCGCGAAGAGGGCGTGCGCCACTTTCATGAACAGGTAGGCGGTCGCGACGTAGAGCGAGCGTTCAATGAGGAGTTGAGGGGCGTCGGCCGCCCGACTCATGTCGTTCCAAAAATGGATGAATACCGCGACCCATGGCGCGGTGCCGCCAAACCAAAGCAGCCATGTGGCCGGGGAGAGTCCGCGCAGCAGCGTCGTCGCCTCCTCCATGGACTGGAGGGGCGTCGTGGTGTCACGGTTTTTCTTTTTGGCGGGCATGGAATGTCGCTGGGATCAGGGAGCGATTTTCTCCCAGACAGCGCCCTCATGAAACGAGGAGGGGATGTCGAGCAGGAGCTTTCCGATGAAGTAAAAGGTGGCCCAGAGGAGAAGGAGTCCAAAGAAGGTTTGAACGGAGGCGCTCACGAGAAACCAGTCGCGCTTCTTCCGCACCTTTTTCTCCGTCTTCGCGCGATAGCATTCCGCGCAAAACATCCGTCGATCCAAGGGCGTCACGCATTCCCGGCAGAAGGGGCGTTTGCACTCGACGCAACGCGCGGCGGCTTCGCGCGCCGGGTGATTGTGGCAGAGCGCCCGGGCGAGGGAGGGTGGCGGTGCGGTTGGTGAACTCATGGCGCGCGGGGCGGTTCAGGAGATTTCGGAATGTCCGGAGGAGACACAGAGGCGGCTTCCAAAGACCCCGGCACGGGAGGTGGTGTCGTGGCCTCAGGCGCTGACCTTGAAAGGGCGCTGGGGATTCCCACGGCCGCGATGATGGCGGTGAAGGCCCCATAAATGAGCAGACTCCATGCGATCCAACCCAACTCATCGAAGCTGCTCTCGGCGATAAACTGAAAGACCGCATGGTTCGGATCACGACGCATGGTCGCGAAAGCCTCCGGTCCATTTTGCACAGTCATGACGAGGGCGGAGATGAAGATCACGATTCCGAGCACAAAGCCGATACCGTACATGATCGTTGAGCCCACGAGAGCCGTTTTGAGGGCATCGGGAAGCTGGAATCGGAGAGACCGGGTCAGTGCGGCGACGATGAGGACCATCGCGGTCAGACCCACGGCAAACTCGCCGAGGGTAAAGGCTGAGCTGGGAACAAATACATCGGTGACCGTCAGCAGTCCCGACAAGGCCTGAATCAGGAGCGCCCAAAGCACCAGTTTCGAACCCGGCCAAGTTGGCTTGATGCCTGCGATGCTGGGAGCTGATGCCAAAGCGGTGGTCGGCGGGACCGCTTCGGGAGTGGAGGAGCCGGGGAGGGGTGCCTGGTGCGCAAGGCAATGTGGAGAAATGGAGTGAATGAGTGCTTCGGCTTTTCGCTGCCGGGTGATGGAACGAAGTCGAAGCAGTTGGACAGCGGTCCGGACCCGAAAATCGACCGTCGGGCCCCGCACCACGTTGATCACGAGGATGGTCGCCGTGATCAGCGTGAGGGCTCCCCAGATGACGAGGGCGGGAACGCTGTCCCGATTGGCGACCAAGCCCCAGACCACAATGGCCAGGAAAATCCCAAACATGACGGAAAACCGAGCCCGGCGTCTCGTGGTGGTCCAGCTGAGATCTTGAATGTTGGAAAAATCGATGCGGCGATACTTTTCGGAAAAGGGCAGGAGAAAGCCCATGCTTTCGATGACCAGAAGGTGGTCGGGACCGACCCAAAGGCTGCCTTTCCCGTTGGCGCTGACGCGCTGATAGTCTCCGAATGCTTTCTTCATGGTCAGTCAGCCTTAGAAGTCTTCAGAGATGGCCGTCCAGAGGCCGAAGAACAGCGCCGTAATGCCCCCGATTTGAACGAGTGAGATGACGATGGCCAGGATCAGGCGTCCGCGTCCGCGTGGGACCAATCCACGGGAGGTGTTCCAGTGGCGGATGGCCAGAATGAGGGCGGCCGGTGCCGTGACAAACACTGCCCACCAAAGGGCAATGGTGAAGGGAGTCAGGGCCAAAGCCAATGCGATGTTGTCCCAGAGAGTTCGACCGCTGATGAAGCGCTCGTCCTTGCGTTCTTCACGCAGATGCTCCAGGCACTTCAGGCAAACCGTGTCCGATCCCCAGGCTGCAGCCCAGGGTGCTGAAATCAACACGCCGCAGTGGTCGCAAGCGGTGGTCGCACGGCGATTGGGACTGTAAAAGCAGACGGCCTCCCCCTCGGCAGGCGGCGTTTCAGGAACCAGAGGCGGAGGTTGTACCGGTGCCTTGACGGAGGCTGGAAAAGCCGCGACGCCATTGCTCTGGCCACAGTTCGCGCACTGGAGGACCAGCAGGCTCCCATCCACGGGAGCAGGGATGGTCTGATTGCAGGAAAAACAGAACGCCATGGTGACCGCTGTAGAAGGCTTTCGCGCACGTGGCGGATCGGAATTCAACTAGCGGTTCATCACGACGCGGGTGCTGGCGATGTGATCGTGAAGGGCTCGTTTCTCCGAATCGAAGGCCGCGATGACGTAGCCGATGAGAAGCGTGATGCTGCTGAGGATCTCCGCCATGTATCGTCCGAAGGCGCGGAGGTAGCTGACCTTGCCTCCATCGGCGGTGATGACCTTGATGCCGACGGCCATCTTGCCAAAGGTGGCCCCGGAACGACCAATCATGATCGTGTTGTAGGCAATCTGAATGCTCATGTTGATGGACAAGATGGTCAAAAAGAGCCCGATCTGTTCCGGGATCAGCTCACCGGTCTGGGGATCGACGATCTGTGGATTGGCGGCTCCGAAGACCGCCATTTGGATGGCCGTGTTGACCACGTAGAGGAGAATGCCGTCGATGAACTTGGCTGCGAACCGAATCCAGAATCCGGCGTACTTGACGCCGCCCACAGCAGGTGCGGTGACGCCTTCGCGCATTTGCTGAACCGAAAAATGGGTGTCGGCAGGAGCCGTCAATTCTGGAGCCGCTGTGGAGATGGGCACCCATTCAGGCATGCCTTCTTTCCAAATTAACGTCTCGGAACTGATGGTGCCGCTGCTAAGCAGGCGGGAGAGTTCGAACTCGGACACGGGGCCCTGTTGCTGACCATTTTGGGCGTAAAACCAGTTCATGCGTTCGGTGAGTGGGGTGAGATGCTTTGAGTGACCGGATTGGGGGATGAAGAGTTCGGGAAAATCTCGCTTCGAGTGAGATGGTGCCGCAGGGCTCTGTGATCGGGAAGGAGAAAAAGGAGTCAATCTTGGAATCGACCGAGACGTAGTCAGCGCTTCATGACGACCCTCGTGCTGCAGATGTGGTCGTGGAGGGAGCGTTTTTCGTCGTCAAAGGCGGCGATGATGTAACCGATGTAAATGATCAAGCCGCTGAGGATCTCCGCAAAGGCACGACCCGTGGCCCTCATGTAACCGACCTTGCCTCCGTCTGCGGTGACGACCTTGATGCCGACGGCCATTTTCCCCACCGTCGCACCGTATTTGCCGACCATGACGATCTTGTATCCAAAGACGATGGCAAACATGACGCCATAGAATAGGAGAATGCCAACGATCACCATAGGATCGGGCTCCTTGTTTTGCTCCAAGTTTTCAAATGTGCCGGCGAGCCCGGCACTGACACCTGCGATGGCCATGAGAATGAAGGATATCACGGTGAGGATCACGTAGTCGATCATCCAGGCCCCGAACCGAATCCAAAACCCTGCGTATTCGACGCCGGAAGCCGTGGTGGCGGTGACGCCCTCGCGCATTTGCTGAACCGCCATGCCGGGATTGGCCATCGGCAGTCCGCCGGATGCGGCGGTGAGCTGCGGCAGGGCGATGGAGAGCGGTTGCCAGTCCGGGAGGCCCTCACGCCAGACGAGTGTGTCGTTTCGAACGGTGCCAGCCGTGTAGAGCTGGGAGAGTTCACCTTCCGAGATGGGGCCGAGTTGTTGACCGTTGAGTGCGTAGTGCCAGTTCATGCGTGATGAGAGTGAATTGGGATGTCTGTGAAAGCCGATCGATGGCCTCACGCTAAAACTTTCCTCGTTTCGCGCAGAAGTAGAAGCCCTTTTTCAGCGAAATGCTTGAAAGCGGGCCCGCTGGGGCGGCGGTCACTCCTCGGCAGCGTCGGTCTTCCGGTCCATCACCACGCGATCCACGGAGTGCTTGGTGATGATGTTTCCCTTGGAGCTGCGGCCCTTGATGGCTTGGGAGGCGAGGGGGAAGCGCAGGGTGAGGTTGCGGAGGTAGAGCGCGGGCTTGAGATGGACGGCGAGGGTGAGGGCATCGCTCTCGGCCTCGGTCTCGTGGCGGACAAAGTAGTGCACCAGCGTGCCGGGAGTGCCGAGTGTGAGCGGGTAGTCCTTGTCGCGGGTGACGCCGCCGATTTGGAAGCGCTTGGCCATGACCTTGCCCTTCTTGCCATCGCGATAGATCATGCTGTAGACCGCCGTCTCGTCCTTCTTGAAGATGCCGACGTAGAGCGGATTCTTCCCAACGAAGAGCTTGGGGGCCATCTTGGACACCTTCATCGTGCCCTCGCGGGTGAAGAAAATGATGTCGTCGAGCGGCGAGCATTTGCAGATGGGCTCGCCCTCTTTCTTGAGGCCGTAGCCGGCAAAGCCTTCCTTCGCGTCGAGGTAGAGCGTTTCGTTGGCCACGATCACTTCCGAGGCGGCGATGCGGTCAAACTGGGCGACTTCGGTGCGGCGCTCGCGCCCGGTGCCGTAGTCCTTCTTCAGGCGCTCAAAGTGGGCGACGGTGTAGGCGGTCAGGCGCTTGAGGTGCTTGAGGACCTGTTCGATGTCCTTTTCGAGAGCGGAGATCTTCTCGTCCGCTTCGAAGGAGTTGAACTTGGAGATGCGCTTGATGCGGAT
>CAXBNA010000070.1:0-27178 GCA_963976915.1 uncultured Verrucomicrobiales bacterium | reverse complement strand
GTTGAAGCCCGCCCATTTCTCCGGCTGCCCGCTGGCGGTGCCCCAGGTGAACTGGCGGTCGAATGCGCTGAGGATTTGGGAGATCTCGGCATTGCCCTCCAAGGTGGTGAAGGCAACGCGGAAATCGTATTCCTCCGGCGGCTCGTAAGGGAGCTGGAGCACCTGAGCACCCTCGCCATCCGGAAGCCGCTCACCGTGCAGTCCCTCGGCGACGCGGGTCCACTTCCCTGACACGGTGCCGGCTGCGGGATCGACGAGTGCGAGAAGATCGATCCACTCTCCGCGATCCGGTGCCAAGGGGACGGATGGGGCCGCCGCATCCTGATCGGGACTGAGGAAGTGGAGCGTGCCAACACCCACCAACAGGAGCAGGACAACCCAAGCAAGGATGCCGCCACGTGACTGTTTGGGCCGGGCCTTGGGACGCGACCGGGCTGGCACCGAATTCTCTGGACCGCCCGGACGCGGCGGGCGAGCCTTGCTGGGAAGAGCCGCCGGGGCCTTTTCTGCACCCGGTTCGACTTTGACGACCGGTTGCGTCAGGATCGCATCTAGATCGTGGCGCATGTCCAGCGCGCTCGGGTAGCGTCGCTCGCGGTCTTCCCGCAGGGCCTTGCCGATGATGGCATCATAGCGTGGATCGAGACCCGGCACCTGCAGGGACGGCAGCTCGAAGAGGCCCTGAGGCAGCTTGCCGGTGAGCATTTGAAAAAGCATCACCCCCACGGCGTAGATGTCCGCCCGCTGGTCCAAGGCGCTTCCGATCATGAGGGCCTCCGGCGCCATGTAAAAAAGCGTGCCCATGGCCATGCCACTCTGGGTGAGACCCGTCGGATGCGCTTGGCTGATCTTCGCGAGACCAAAATCCGCCACCTTTACCACGCCATCGTACCCGACCATGATGTTCGCAGGTTTGATGTCGCGATGGATGATGCCGCGCTGGTGAGCATACGCCAGTGCATCGCAAACGTGGGCGGTGATCGCCATCGCATGATCGGAGTGCAGGCGGCCCTGATTCGCGATCATGAGGGCAACGTCCGTGCCGTCGATGAACTCCATCACAATGTAGAGCAGGCCGTTGGGAGTCTGGCCGAACTCATAGACCCCGACGATCCCGGGGTGACTGAGCTTAGCCATGGCCCGCGCCTCGTTTTTGAAGCGTTCATTGAAACCCTGATCGGTCTCCTCAAGTTCCCCGGCGAGAATTTTGATGGCAACAGGCCTATCCAGAGAGATCTGCCGCCCCTTGTAAACCGCGCCCATGCCGCCCTGGCCCAGCACCGCCTCGATCTCATACTGCGGCAGCATGGCGGCCAGCTCCCCGGCCGTCGGAGGCTCCCATGGGGTCTTGGGAGCCCTGCGTCCGCTCCCGTCCAAGGCTCCGCGTAGCAAATCACTCGCATGATTTCCAAAGAGCGGGTCGTCGGTTCCAGTGTCCACGAAAAGGGCCTCAATGATTCAGAGTTTCACTTCCATTGCCTGCGTTTCCCCGAATTACTTTGCGACGACGCCGTTTTTCTCCGCGATGTCGAGTAGGCATCGTGCAAAGGGCTCTGCCAGGTACCAGTGGACAATCTCATGCACCTTGACCGGAACCATGAGCGCCGGCGCGGTGGCGGGATCGACCATCGGAAAGCTGGGACGTCCTCCGGGTACCTGCGGCAGTCCGTTGGGAATCATGTTGGCAAAGTTGCGGTACACCGTCTGGATGCAGCGCACACCGCTGCCACCTCCCGGGAGGACGGCATAGATCACCTCTCTGCCGGTGGAGGCGTTGTTGGCGAGCGTGAAGAAGTTGAAATATGGCTCCAGCTTGCCTTCCGCATCGTAGACGGCGGTCTTTCCCGGTGTCTGCTGGACATACTCCATTCCGACGACTTGCCTCTTGGCGTCCAGAAGCAGATGCAGGAGGTTGAACGGTCGCCCCTGGTCGATGAACGATTTGTATTGGAAGGAGGAGATGGTCAAGCTTCCCGCCGGGAAGCAATTGTTGTGCGCCGCCCGCTCCCCCATCTTGATGACCTGTGAAGGCAGCGTGGCGACCGCCTTGTCAAAAGGCATGAGCCAAGTGATGCCATTGCTAAGCTGTCCGGGGATGGTTTCTTTTCCCGGTGCCTTGTTTCCGAGGACGGCTTTCGCATAAAAGGTGACGCTCTCGAGCAACTCGCGCTTGGTGTAAGTGACCTCGGGGCTCCAACCCGCGCGCAAAGCCATGCCGCCATAGCTTGGACCGGCGGGGTTTTGCTCCGGCGCTCCGGCGGGTGGAGGTGCCATGCCGGAGATGTACCGCCGGTCTTCCGCACTCAGCCGGTTCACATTGACTGTGGCGGGCTGACCATTCGCGAGCCGGAGTGTGACCTCATCTCCGCTGACTGAAACGAGGGCCGCCTGAATGCTGCGACCGTTGACATCGGTGAAGGTCCTTGTTGGCTCCGCGGCGAACATTGCCTGGGCAAGCAGGCAAAGGCTCAGAGTCATGCGGCGACGGGTGTTTGAAGTGGGCAGCGTTGGCATGGAGAGGCTTGTTTTCACAGACAGTCTTCGCAGAATCTGGTCCAGGGTTGCGATGCCGGACGAAGATTTCTCAGCCACCCATCAGCTCCTTCAGCTCAGTATTGATGTTCTCTGGAGAGGGATCATCCAGGGTGTCGGCGATCTGTTCGCGGATCAGTTGCTGGCACCTGGCGCGCATTCGTGAGATGTCGCTCTTCAGTGTGCCGACGGGCCGGTTCAGTTTTTCGGAGATTGCAGCCAGGCTGTCATCGCTGCTCTGGGTGATGAAGGGAGCCAGGTTGTCAAACAGCCGCCCGTTCCCGGCGGCGGCATAGTTCTCGCGAAGCCGAAGCATCGCCTCGCTGGCAAGCGTCTCCATCCATTGACGTTGGAAAGCCGTCACCGGTGTCGTCCAGTCCACGGGCTCAGCGAGTTCGGCCTGCGTCTCACCCAGGTCCGACATCCGGGCCACTTTCCCGGCGCCACGTTTCTGCGCCACCCCGTGCCGGAACTCGTCGATGAGGAAAGCCTGCAGTTTCGTGATCAAAAACGCACGAAGTTTCACCCGCGTCGCCTCGGCCATAGCCAGCGAGTTCTTCGTCAGCAAGTGCTCGAAGAAGGCCTGCTTCAGATCAGCGGCGGCGTCGGGCGAATAGCCCCGCCGGAGGATGCACACGAACACTGGCTTCTCATAGATTTGAAACAATTGATCCAGGGCTTGATCGGCTCCCGGGCGGCCCTCAGCGACGGCCAAGCGTACCATGCTCCACGCTGTGGGTGGAAAGGTCTGTGCGGAGGCTGGTGGACTGTCGTCCGTGGTCATGGAGGTGAACTAGGCCGTTTCCATAACGAACATCGGTGTTTTTGTCCAAAGAAATATTAAGGGCTCTTGTTTTGGCAGAAGTCGGCACCTATTCACTGCCGCCTCATCAGGCGTCAGGTAGGTTGTCCAGATCTCCGAGATCCTTGGGACGTCCGCTGGCGGTTTTGTTGGCTCGGAGGTCAGCAAGGCCAATGAAGGGGACTTGGATACCGTCGATTTCGAGGTTGACTCTGTTTGGATAGCAGATTTCAAACGATGCTCCCGAAATGGAAGTCATGACTTCGATATTCACCGGCTCCTTGCCCATTCGCGTGATTCGACCGGCTGTCGTGAAAAGGCTCTTATTGAGTTGTGGTGTATCGAAGCCGAACTCACGGATCACTTCAACCACTCGTTGGGCGTTCAATTCGTCAATGGCGACCCACACATGGTTATTCTGCGTGTAGCGGGGAAACCCTTGGTGCGCAACGGTATAGCCGCCAACGATAAGAAACCTAACGTTTCTCTTCGTAAGCAGTTTCAAAAACGCTTTGAAGTCTGGAGGCAGATCTTCCATGGGAGTATTTCAAGCGTCTGAGTTGCTCCGTCATACGCAGGCGTTCGATTGGCGACATGGCCCACCAATCTCGGCGCATGGCGTCATCGGCGCTTTCGAACGAGTGGAAGACTTGGAAGGTTTTCTCCACGGCGGTGAGGGAAACTACTTCAAGATTGGGAACCCTCAATCTTTGGCTTTCTCCAGCGTCATCACGCATTCGAGATGGCGGGTTTGGGGGAAGAGGTCGAAGGGTTGGACTTTGCGGAGCTGGTAGCCGGCTTCGTTGAAGGCGACGAGGTCGCGCATCTGGGTGGCCGGATTGCAGGAGACGTACACCACGGACTTGGGGCCGAACGCGAAGAGCTGTTCGAGGAATCCGTTGCTACAACCGGCGCGGGGTGGATCGATGAGGACGACGGTATCTTCAGGCGGAGAGGTGACTTTTCCGAAGATGGCGCTGGCGTCAGCGGCGAGGAAGCGGGCGTTGACGATGTCGTTCAGGCGGGCGTTGTGGCTGGCTTTCTCGATGGCGGATTCGGAGATCTCCACACCGAGTACCTCCTGAAAATGCGCGGAGGCAGAGAGGGCAAAGAGACCGCTGCCGCAATAGGCATCGACAAGAAACTGGGCACCGGAGGCGCGGGCTTCGTTGACGGCATGATCGACGAAGGCGGGCAGGATGAAGGGGTTGTTCTGAAAGAAGTCGCCCGCTTGAAATTCGAAGCGGATGCCGTTGACGACCTCGACAGCGATTTGATCGGGCGCGGTGAGGACCTGGCCATTGGCGGCGCGCAGGAGGAGCGTGGCTCCGCGTTTGTAGGTGTGGGCGCTGGCGCGGACTTCGCTACGGAGAGGCGTGAGGCGCTCGTTGAGTGCAGGCATGGCGATGGGGCATTGGGGGACGTCGATGAGGGCGTTACGGGTGCCTGCGCGGAGGAAGCCGATGGTGTCGATCTTTTCTTCCTTGGGGCGATGAAAGTGGGGAGTGATCTTGGATCGGTAGCCGAACTGCTCAGGTGAGGGGACGACCGGTTCGACGGCGTGCTCGATCTTGGCCATCCGTTGGAGGAGTTCTTCCACTTGTTGTGACTTCCACTTCAATTGCTCGCTGTAGGCGAGGTGCTGGTATTGGCAGCCTCCGCAGGTCCCGAAGAGGGCGCAGGTGGGCTCGACGCGATGGGGGGAGGGTTCGATGACCTCGATGAGGTCGGTCTCGCTGTAATTCTTCTGATTTCGGAAGACGCGGGCGCGGACTTTTTCGCCGGGGAGGGAGAAGGGGACGAAGACGACCCAGCCATCAACGCGAGCGACGCCGACGCCGAGGTTGGTCAGGCTCTCCACGCGCAGTTCCAGCTCCTGATGGTACTCGAAGGGATGGGCGACGAATTTTCGGTGTGGGCGGGGCATGATAGGGGAAGGAGTAGCCGCAGAATACGCAGAAATATTGAGGGTGCAGGGAGGGGCGGGTGGAAGGCTGGGATGCTTCATCCTCACTTCGGCCTTTTCCGCCACTGAAGAGGGTGGTCTTTGGGTCAGTTGATTGGATCACTTCGACCGCTTGAGATCAACAAGCATAGATTGGGTCGGAGATAGACCGGTAGGCACAACAAAGGGCGGACAAATGCCCGCCCCTTGGTTCTGGTTGGCTGGTTGAGGGCCTTTGACTTAGATCTCTTCACCGACGGCGAAGCGAACGAAGCGGCGGACGACGATGTTCTCTCCGAGTTCGGCGATCTTGGACTTGATGAGATCGCTGATGCTTTTGTCCGGGTCCTTGATGAAGGCTTGTTCGAGAAGGCACTGCTCCGAGAAGATCTTCTCCATCTTGCCGTCCACGATCTTGTCGATGATGTTGGCGGGCTTGCCTTTGACCTGCTCGGCAGCGATTTCGCGCTCTTTGGCGATGAAGTCGGCAGGGACGTCTTCACGTTGGAGGTAGCGTGGGCTGGCGGCGGCGATGTGAAGGTTGAGGTCCTTCACGAGCTCTTGGAAGCTCTCGTTTTTCGCCACGAAGTCCGTCTCACAGTTGACCTCGATGAGCACGCCGACGCGTCCTGCACCGTGGATGTAGGAGGCGATCACTCCTTCGTTGGCTTGGCGGTCGGCCTTCTTGTCGGCCTTGGCGATGCCCTTTTTGCGAAGGATGGTTTCGGCTTCTTCGAGATCGCCGTTTGCTTCTTTCAGCGCGCCCTTGCACTCCATCATGCCTGCGTTGGTCTTTTCACGGAGGGTCTTGACGAGTTGTGCGGTGATTTCTGCCATGGTTTCTAGGGAAAGGTTGGGGTTGGAGATTTTTGGGGAAACGGGGGACGACTTACTTCTTCCGCTCGGCCATCGCGACGATGACGGGGTCGATCAACTTCTGGAGAATGATTCGAATGGAGCGGATGGCGTCGTCGTTGGAAGCGATCGGGTAGTCGATGACATCCGGATCGGCATTGGTGTCCACGAGTGCAACAATAGGGATGCCAAGGCGACGAGCTTCGTGAACCGCGATGTGCTCACGGGCCGAGTCGACGATCACGACTGCGTCGGGGAATTTGTCCATGGCGCGCACGCCGTGAAGGTTCCGTTCGAGTTTGAGGCGCTCACGGTTGAGGCTGGCGAGCTCCTTTTTGCTCATGGCCTTGAATTCGGGCTTCTTCTCAATGTCTTCAAGGTAGTGAAGACGGGCCACGCTTTTGCGGATGGTTTCGAGGTTGGTCAGGGTGCCGCCGAGCCAGCGGTTGTTGACGTAAAACTGGCCACAGGCTTCGGCGGCTTCACGGACGGCTTCTTGAGCCTGGCGTTTGCAGCCGACGAAGAGGATGCGCTTGCCGTCGCGGGCGAGGTCGCTCAGGAATTCAGCAGCGGTTTCGATCTGCTTGACGGTTTCTTCCAGATTGACGATGTGAATCTGGTTGCGCGACTCCATGATGAAGGGGCGCATTTTCGGGTTCCAGCGACGTGTTTGGTGACCGAAGTGGACTCCGGCTTCGACGAGTTCTGCGAGGATTTGATGGGACATGTGTGTTGATTGGGCCTGTGTCCGCACGCTCGACCCGTGGGGGATTCGCGCTCGGCCTGACGGCTGATCCGGATGGACAGGCAGGTTTGAGTTTGCCAGCGCCACTGAGGTGGAAAGTTCCACGACGGGGGCAGAAGGGCGCGCAAACTAGCGGCGTTCAGCCTCTGGGCAAGCGGATTTTTGAGGCTGAAAAAGCAGATTCAAGCAGTCGCCACGGGCTTCAAACAGCGAAAGGCGGGCAGTTCGCTCAAAACGTCCGGGCTGCGCATGAGGGTTTCGCCGATGAGTAGGGTGTCTGCCCCGGCCTTGGCAAGGCGTTCGGCATCTTCGATGGTCTTGATCCCGCTTTCGCCGACGAGGACGATGTCGTCCGGCACTTCCTCGGCCAGAATCTCGGTGGTGGCCAGATCGACCGTGAAGGTTTTGAGGTTGCGGTTGTTGACGCCGATGATCCTGGCGTCCGTGGACAGGGCCCGTTCGAGTTCAGTGAGATCGTGGACCTCGACGAGGGCGTCGAGTTGAAAGGTATGAGCGACCTCGAGAAGGTGTTCCAGAGTGGGTTGATCAAGCGCGGCAACGATGAGCAGGATCGCGTCGGCACCCGCGACGACGGCTTCGAAGATCTGTGCCTCATGAATGATGAAATCTTTGCGGAGGCAGGGAATGCTCACTTCGTCGCGAATGAGCGAAAGGTATTCAAGACGCCCCTGGAAGTACTTTTCGTCGGTGAGGATGGAGATCGCGGACGCTCCGGCCTTGTCGTAAGTCCGCGCGATGGTGAGGGGGTCGAAGTCCTCACAGATGGTGCCCGCTGACGGGGAGCCTTTTTTGACCTCGGCGATGATGCTCAATCGGGTTGGGTCCGCCTTCAGCGAGTCGTAGAGAGAGCGAACGTCATCACGCATCGCGGCGGCAGCACGCAGTTTTTCAGCGCGAGGCAGGAGTTTCTCCAGCTCGGTGTGTTTGTGGGCGATGATTTCATCCAGCTTGTTCATGGGCGGCGCAAGATGGAGATCATGGCGGGCAGCGCAACTCGCTCTTGGCGAGAATCGTGGAGGAGTTCTGCTCGACCAACCGCTGATTCTGTTCGTAGTGAGGGGCCATGAGTACAGACTGGGATCGTTGCTATCGGGAAGGGGAGACGCCATGGAATCGCGGGGAGGCATCCCCCCCGCTGAGGGAATGGCTGGAGAAAAACCTTCTGACTGGGCGTGTCATCGTTCCGGGATGTGGAATCGGACATGACGTGGCGCTGATCGCCAGGCGGGGAGTGGACGTCATGGGTCTGGACATCTCCGGCACGGCCATTGGCGAGGCAAAGAAACGTTACCCCGAGATTGCAGATCGCTTTGTGGTTGGGGATCTGTTCAGCCTCGATCCGGCGCTGATTGGAGCATTCGACCATGTGGTGGAGCACACCTGCCTCTCGGGAATGCCTCCTGAATGGCGGCCAAAGTATGCCGAAGCGTTCAGGCGCCTACTCAAGCCTGAGGGACGGATCGTTGGAGTCTGGTTCATCAATCCCGAGATGGGCCCAGATGAAACCGGCCCGCCGTTTGCCCTTCCAGTGGAGGAGTTGGATGAAATGTTTGAGGGAGATTTTCAGAGCGTCGAAGATTTCATTCCGACGGCAGCCTTTCCGGGTCGTGAGGGTCGGGAGAGATTTCGCGTTTTGCAGCGGCTGGGGTGAATTTCGCTGAATCGCTTGGGAATTCTTGCAGCTGGGCTCTTGCAGAAGTTACCGATCACTGGCTTATTAATGATCAATGAGTTTGCGGGGCGGATTGAAAGCGATGACCCTCTGCTGGGCACTGAGTTCGGCAGTGGGAGGGGCGTCGGCACAAAGTGTTCAGCCTGAATCCATCCGCATTGCTCTCATTGGCTTGGACAATCCCAACGCTGAACTCTTTACGCAGCGATTGAATGATCCTGCGGACCCCAGCCATGTCTCGGGTGGACGAATCGTCGCCGCTTTCCCGGGAGAAGGGTTCGAGGACGAGAGCGTCAATTCGAGAATTCAAGCCGTGACAGCAGTTCTGCGGGACAAGTATGGAGTTCGAATCGCCGAGTCGGTGGACGATGCGATCTCCAAGGTCGACGCCGTTCTCCTACTGAGCACCGATCCGCGATTCCGTCTCGATCAAGCCACGGCCGTCATCGCCTCGGGGAAGCCCTTCTTCGTCAGCAAACCAGTGGCCGCCTCGCTCAAGCAGGTGGTGGAAATTTTCAAACTGGCAGAGGTGGCCAACACACCGGTGTTCAGTGCGTCGCCGCTGCGTTGGAGCGCTGGCATTTCCGAACTCGCCTTGGTCAATAGTGGAGCTCCGCCCTCGGGCGTTCTGGCTTTCGGGAATGCACCGGCCTTTTCCGACCGTTCCTCCATGTTTGGGGAGACGATTCACCTGGTGGAAGCCTTGACCACGCTCATGGGTCCGGGCTGCGTGCAAGTCACCAATGTGGCGTCAACTCCATTCGCCACGGTGGTGGGCGTGTGGCCGGATGGGCGCATGGGCACGCTGATGCTTCGCCATGATGGGGCACCGAGCTTCCGCATGACCCGGTTCGATGGAGATATCTCGGCGGTGCAGACCTTGTTGAGCGACCCCACGCCGTTGCTTCGGGAGATCGTGAAGTTTTTCCAGACTCGTCAGGCTCCTGTCAGCCGGCTCCAGTCGCTCAGCGTCTATGCGCTGGCGGAAGCCGCTGAAGAAAGTGGTCGGAATAAGGGCGCACCCACCAGCATCGAACAGGTGTTGAAGAAAGCAGGTGCCCCGGTGGAATGGTTTGCTCCACCTCCGGCGGAGCCTACTGCGGCTGAATAAGATGGCGGGTGCCCTCCATTTTGATTGGCCGAGGTCTATTGGCGATTGTTCGGTTTTTGCGAATCTAAAGTTAGACGAAGATGTGAAAATCTGGATCAAAACCTCGACAAAAACATTGACGTTGTCCAATAGGTGTCTAACTTCACTCCAGCGAAAGCTCGCTCACATTCTTATGAACACGACCCCCTCCACCCATACCGACCCCATCGTGCAGGCGGACATCCAGCTTCTCCGCCGCATCGCGCAGCGGGACTCACGCAGCTTCCAAGAGTTCTACCAAAAGTATGGAGGCCTCGTTTTTTCCGCCATTGCCAAGGTTCTCAACGATCATCACGATGCTGAAGATGTGATGCAGGAGGTCTTGGTTCAGATCTGGAACAAGGCTCACCTCTATGAACCCCGCAAAGGGAAGCCGTTGACGTGGATCACGACCATGGCTCGAAATCGTGCGATTGACCGCATCCGCTCCAAGCAGCGCCGCTCCCGTCTCAATGGGGACTTTGAAAATGAGAACAAGCCGATGCAGGCCGAGTTTGAGCCATCAGCCGATGATTTGGTGAACGATAAGGAACGCCACAGCATCCTGCGGACGGCGGTTTCGAAGCTCACACCCGATCAGCGCGAGGCGATCAAACTTGCCTACTTTAAGGGGCTCACCCAAGCCGAGGTCGCGGAGCAACTCCACGAACCCCTCGGCACCGTCAAGGCTCGCATCCGTCGCGGTGTGAATCGCCTCGAAGGTTTGGTCAAGGCTCGGATGGACTGAACCGAATCCGTTTCACAAATGAAAAAGGCCGAAGGAGAAATCCTTCGGCCTTCTTCTTGGAATTGAGTTAGTCCACCAATCAAGGCAGCGGAAAGTCTTTGTTCAAAGCAATGACTTCGTGACGAACCGCTTCGAGGGCGGCTGAGTCGCTGTGGTTTTGGAGGCAGCGGTGGATCCAGTCGCCGATTTTTTGCATCTCGGCTTCCCTCATGCCGCGTGTGGTGACGGCGGGCGTGCCGATGCGGATGCCGCCGCCCTTGAAGGGGCTTTCGGTATCGAAGGGGATGCTGTTCTTGTTCACCGTGATGCCGGCGTGATCGAGCGCTTCCTGGGCGATCTTGCCGTTGAGGCCGTTGGGGCGGAGATCGACGAGCATGAGGTGGTTGTCGGTGCCGCCGGAGCTGAGTTTGTAGCCGTGCTCAACGAGGCGGTTGGCAAGGGCCTGGGCATTTTTGATGATCTGCGCCTGATACTCGGCAAAGCCTGGCTGGAGGGCCTCGCCAAAGCAGACGGCTTTGGCGGCGATGACGTGCATGAGCGGTCCGCCCTGGACGCCGGGGAAGACTTGGGAATTGATCTTCTTGGCGTGCTCCTCGTTGTTGGTGAGGATGATGCCGCCGCGAGGGCCACGCAGGCTCTTGTGAGTGGTGGAGGTGACGAAGTCGGCGTGCTCCATCGGGCTCGGATGTACGCCACCGGCCACCAGGCCGGCGATGTGTGCCATGTCCACGAAGAGGTAAGCCCCGACGCTTTTGGCGATCTGGCCCATGCGGGCAAAGTCGATGACGCGCGGGTAGGCGGAGGCACCGGCGGTGATCATCTTGGGCTGGCACTCTTCGGCGAGTTTTTGCAGGCCGTCGTAGTCGATGGTGCCGTCAGCCTCGGTGACGCCGTAGTGCACGACGTCGTAGAAGTTGCCGCTGAAGTTGGCGGGGTGACCGTGGGTGAGGTGGCCGCCGTGGCTGAGGTTCATCGTCAGAATGCGGTCGCCCGGCTTGAGGAAGGCGAAGTAAACGGCCGCGTTCGCTTGCGAGCCGGAGTGCGGCTGGACGTTGGCAAACTTGGCACCGAAGAGCTTGCAGACGCGCTCGATGGCGAGGTCCTCGACTTTATCGACTTCTTCGCAGCCACCGTACCAGCGTTTGGCGGGGTAGCCTTCGGCGTACTTGTTCGTGAGGCAGGAGCCCTGGGCGGCCATGACGGCGCGGCTGGCGAAGTTTTCGGAGGCGATGAGTTCGATGTTGTTGCTCTGGCGATGCTCTTCGAGGCGGACGATCTCGGCGACGGCGGGATCGGAAGCGGCGAGGATGTCGAGGGGATGGGCGTCGGTGTTCATTTTGCTAACGCGGCGCGCGTGGCGCCCGGTGTCGGTGAAGGGGGTTGTGAGCCAAGTGTCGACCACGGCGGCGGCTTGGTCGGGAGAGAGTTCCTTGCCGCTGAGGCAAAGGACGTTGGAAGCGTTGTGCTCGCGTGTGATGGCGGCGACTTCAGGGTTGGAGACGAGGGAGGCCTGAATGCCTGCGTGGCGATTGGCGGCGATGCACATGCCGATGCCGGTGGTGCAGACGAGGAGACCTGCGTCAGCCTCGCCACCGAGGACCTTTTGTGAAACGAGCCCGGCGAAGTCAGGGTAATCGACCGAGTCATGGCCGTGGGTTCCGAGATCTTCGACTTCGTAGCCTTGGGACTTGAGATGGGTGACGACGGCGTCTTTGAGATCCACTCCACCGTGATCGGCAGCAATGGCGAGTTTGCGGGGCAGGGTTCCGTTGGAAGTGGCGGGGGTGCTCATGGGGGAAAAGAGGGAACGATTGGAAGCCGGGTCAGGACGGCGTGGACTTGTGGGTGGAGTCGATGAAGGCCTTCACACTGGGAAGAATCTGTTCCAGCATGGAGCGCAGGTTTTCGTAGGCAGAGCGGCTCATGCCAAAGGGATCGACGATGTCGCGACCGCGAAGTTTGTCATCGGCGGCAAACTCAGTGATCAGGAAGACTTTGTCCGCTGCTTCGGGGAATTCGGCTTCAATGGCGGCGATGTGGTGCATGCCCATGGCGAAGATGTGGGTCACACTGTCGATCAGGGCGGCCGTGACGGGCTGGCTGGAGAAATGGGACATGTCGATTCCGGCGGCGTCCAGGATGTCCGCCGTGTGTCGGCTGGCCGGTTGGCCGGGCATGGCAGCGACGCCTGCACTGGCGACTTGATAATCTCCCGAGTCCCTCACGAGCTCACGAAAAAGCGCCTCAGCCATGGGGCTTCGACAGGTGTTTCCGGTGCAGACGAAGAGGACGTTTTTCAATGAAAGGAGTGCCGGTTAAGGTGATCCGACCCGTCGGAATGACGGGAAGTCATGATGCGTCGGCGGGAAGCGTTGTCAAAAGACGAGTGAGAGAAGGATGACGCTGGGAATTATGAGCTTGCCAAAGGGGGCTCTGGCGGGTTTTCGTTGAGGATTCGGAGGAATGGAAGACCGATACAAAATATACGAGCGATTGGGCGAGGGTGGCGTGGGTGCGGTTTTTCGTGCTTATGACACCCAGTTGAAGCGGTGGGTGGCGATCAAGCGACTCTTTGCGGAAGCTGGTGAGAGCGCCGATGCGGACGAGTTGCGGCGGGAGGCGGACTCTCTGGCCGCATTGAGCAACCCCAACATCGTCACCATTTTCGATGTGGCCAGCGATGAGGAGGGCTTGTTCATCGTGATGGAATTGCTTGAGGGTGAGGACCTTTCAGGGGTGCTGGAGCAAGGGCCGATGTCCTTTGATGACTTCAAGGAACTGGCCAATCAGACTCTGGAAGGGCTGATGGCAGCGCACCAACTGCACATTCTGCATCGCGACATCAAGCCGGAGAACATCAAAATCGAGCGTCTGCCGGGCGGGCGCCTCCAGTCGAAGATCATCGACTTTGGTCTGGCCAGGGCGGGTCTGAAGGCTCGCAAACAGACAGAGTCTTTAGACGGCACCGTGATGGGCTCCATTTTCTACATGGCTCCCGAGCAGTTGAGTCGACAGCCTGTGGATGAGCGGGGGGACCTGTATTCGCTCGGTTGCGTGTACTATGAGGCTCTTTCGGGGAAGAAAGCCTTCAATGGCGCGACGATGGCGGAAGTGGTGGACAAGCACCTGCGGCATGAATTTGCTCCCTTGCATACGGTCGCGATTCATGTGCCGGCTGGATTGGTGGCTTGGGTGACTCGCCTGATGGAACTGCGTCCCGAGGATCGGTTTGCGAGTGCCCAAGAGGCGATTGAATCATTTCGGGCTTGGGAAAAGAGTCCGGCGGCGATGCCTTTTGGTGCTTGGACGACGCCCATGGTACCCACGTCGGAGTCGATTTCCGCTGGAGCACCCGTTGGAGGGGCGACCCAGGCTTTGGCTGCATTGACGGCGTCCCATCGGCCTGTGGCCGCGGTTCGGAGCCGGTTGCCCGCTGGGGGCAGTGCGAAGCAGAAGACAAAGGCGGTGCCGCCTGCGTCGGCGGTCCGATCAAGTCCGATGTCCCGGCCAAAAACGGCGGCGGCTTCCGAGGGTGGCGGGACAAAGATCATCGCGATCATTGGCGGCTGTGTCTTGGCCGTGGGTTTGCTGGCCTGGATGTTTTCGGGAGGCGACGATGACAAACCGGGTCAAGCGAAGGCTCCACCGAAGAAGACCGTATCCGCCCCGGGCAAGGCTCCAGCGTCCAAACCTGCTGCGGCATCTTCAACGGTGAGCGGCTCTGCCGACCCAGCTCCCCCTCTGCTGGCCGCAGATGTCTGCGTGCACTTTTTGGCCGAAACGGGTGTCTTGGGCGCGGGTGACAGACCAGCTGCGGTCGGAGGACGGGTGCTGAAGTGGGATGATGTGGCCGGACGTGGCGGAAACAACACCCTGGCTGCCTTGGAATTGCACCCGGAGCATGCGCCACTTCTGGTCGAATGGCCGGGCCCCAACCTCAAGCCAGGCACCCGTGCTCTCAGCTACAAGGTGACTCAGGGTGAGAAGCCCAAGGCACTTCTGCATGAGGCGACGGCGGTGCAAAGCCAGAGTTTCCCGAAGAGCAGAGAGCCGGTGATCGGCGCACCGGGAGCGACGATGGCGGTCGTTTTTCAGTGCAACAACGGCACGCCTGCTCAACGGGTCATGAGCCTTTCAGGTCCCGACGGCCATACCATGATCATTCGGGCGGATGGCAAGGGCAACGTGGTGGCGATTGCTCGAAGTGCGGCTGTGAAGTCGGATCCAATCGTGGGAAAGAACGTCAATGCTCGTTTCCCGACAGTCGCGGTGGCGTCATGGTCCGCAGGAGGTGAACTGACTCTACGACTGAGCAACCCAAGCGGGAAGATTTTTCAAGGTTCGAAGCAGGTGGGTCCTCTCAGTCCGCCGCTCAACAAAATCGAATTGGGCCGTTGCTTCAAACCGGATGGCGCGGTTCTGCCGGTCACCGAGCAGTTCCGAGGTCACCTTGCGGAGGCGATCATCTACGCCTCGGCTTTGGACAAGGACCAGATCAGGGATCTTGAGGTGAGCCTTCGAGAGCGCTACTTCGTTAAGCCGTAGCGTTTTAAGTTAGCGAGCTTCGCCGACACTCATGGCGGCGCTCAGTGCGTCGCGAAGGAGTCTGGCGCGGCTCTCGGACAGCGGGTCCGCACAGTGGACGCCGATCTGGATCATCCCATGATGGGTTTCGCAGGGCACCACGCAGATCTCTCCCCCGTCCGGAAGCGGTTTGTGGAGTACCTCAGGCATGGTTGTGGCCCCTGCCGCGCTGGAGTGTCTTGCCGCCGACCAGGCCAGCATGGCGGAGAGTACCATGCCGGACTTGGCCTGCACGCCCCAGAGGAGATGTCCTTCCTCGTCGAGTAGAAAGAGCTCCGATTGGCTGCCCAAAAGGGAGCGGGCCCATTCGGCGAAGGCCTCCAGACGAACGGGCACTGGACCCAGGGGGACTGAGAACTCAGAGGGGGGGCTTTCGGTGGTGAACGAGGATGCCTCGGGGGCGGCGGCTGTTGTGACGGGTCCGGGAACTGCGGGTGCCGTCGGTGCGATTTCAGTGGCCTCTCGGGCAACGTCAACGGACTTCAGCAAGCCCGCCTCGGCGGCTTTCTCACGGACGGACCTCAAGCTTTCGCGAATCTGATCAATCGCGGCGTTTGGCAGGGGTGCCTGCTGCAGCTCGGGGGGAGGCTCAGGCAGCCGGTTTGCCGGAGCTACCGGAATCTCGGGCTCAGGGACATCGACGGACAAGTCCTGCCATGCTTCCGACGGCGCAGGTTCGAAGGCCGAATCGGGAAGCGTGTGGAGTTCCCACGCGAGTCCCTTGGACTCAGGCGCGTTGTCGCCATCCGTTGAGCCGGGTGACGGGTTGGTGAGTTTGCCTGCCAGATCCCGCAGGTTGTTTTCGTCAATCCAGGAGACTTGCATGAGCGGTATCGGACTCGTGTTGCTGCCCCAGGCCGACCCGTTCTTCGAGTTCGGCAGCGATTTGGTCGAAGAGCAGGGCTTCAGGGGGCGGGTTGCGTTTGAGCAGGGCCAGGGGAATGCCCTTGGCGCTGGCTTCCATGAAGGAATGCAGGCGTGGAATGCTCTGCTTGAACATGAGTTCGGGGGGCAGCATCTCACGAAGCTCGCGCGCCACTTTCAGGCTCATCGGGTGATCACTCATCACCATGGTCAACAGGATTCCTGCGACCTTGACGCCCGCCCCTTCGGCACGGAAGCTGGTCAGGGTCTCGAGCATGTGTGGAACACTGCGAATCGCGAGCGGTTCCGCCTGCTGGGGCAGGACGACATAGTCGCAGGCCTTGACGACCGATTCAGAAAGACCGTTGAGTCCGGCGGCGGTGTCAATGAGCACGCAATCGATGCCGCGCAGTTCCGCATCTCGGAGGAGGTCTTTCAGCTTGCCGGGCACCTCATGGGCGGGCCAGCCGTGGCGGACGCAGGCGTCGTATTGACCGGACGGAAGGATCTGAAGCTCCGGCATTCGGGTGGCTAGGACGAGTTTGTTCAGGCTCTTTCCAGATACCACATATTCGTGGAATCCCTCCTTGGCGCGGGTGGACTTGGCCAAAGAAAGGCCGACGCCACCCTGAGGGTCCGTGTCCACCAGTAGCGTCTTCCAACCCCGCTTGGCGAGGGAGTAGGCCACGTTGATGCAAAGAGTCGTTTTCCCAACGCCTCCCTTTTGGCTCGCAGTCGCAATTGCTATCACAGCCGCGATCCTAGGGCATGCGGAGCGAATGGCAAACGGGGTGTGTCGACGAGATGAAAATTGAGGGGAAGTGCGGGGCGACTGCTCGTCGCGAGGCATTGGCTCCCCAAGAGGTGTCTGGCTGCGAAGGGGCTGGTGGGGCTGTGAGGTTGGGGAGGGAAAGAGCCCCGACGGTGATGACCACCGTTCTCGTGTACAGACTTCAGGCTGGAACTTGGGCTGCAGCGGTCCGGCATCGCTTTTTGCGGGACATCAGGGGTAGTGAAAGAGTATTGTAGGGCGATGAACAGACGTCATTTGGCATTCTTGGCTCTTATTCTCCTCAGGTCATCGGCGTGGTCCTTCGACATGGGGGTGGTTACAGATCCGGATGGGTATTCGAATCTTCGTGAGCAGGCTTCGTCATCCTCGGCAGTTCTTGAGAAATTGATCGTTGGCGAAATCGTGAGCGTTCGATCCCGTGAAGGCGGCTGGGCCAAGGTCGAGACTCAATTGGGAACCACCGGCTATGTGCACGCGTCGAGAATCTCGTCCATCTATGGCGCTGGGGAGGGCCCTGCGAATCAGGAACTCTTCGAAACTGGAGAGGCGGCAGCACGATCTGGCGTCAACTATCCGTTGGCGCTGAAGTATGCCCGGGCCGGACGGGAAAGTGCGCTGCGCCTGTTCTTCTGGATGGCTGCCCATGGTGAATTCGATGGAGCTGCGGGAGAAGGCTTGGCGGGAAACCTTGCGGAGTTGCTGAGACGAACGGGAGACGAGAAGTTCGCCGCTTTCCTTGCCACCGAGAGTGCCGAGACTCGCGATCGGGTGCTGGACATGCTGGATTTTGGTCACGGTGACCCGAGCCAATATCCCCGGACGAACGGACTTCGACCGTGACCTCAAGTTCGCTGGGTCTTTAGGATCGGCGCGGCGGGAGCTTGGTTCCCCGGGAGGCGCTAAATCGTCATCGAGGAGTAGCCGCCATCGACGACCATTTCGTGGCCGGTGATGAAGGAGCCGGCTCCGGGGGCGGCGAGGAGCAGGGCGGCGCCGATGAGCTCGTCGGACGTTCCGAAACGATTCATCGGGGTGTGCCCCATGATTTTTTCCACCCGGTCGGGAGTGAGGACTTTGCGGTTCTGCTCAGCGGGGAAGAAGCCGGGGACGAGGGTGTTGACCCGGATGCCGGCGGGAGCCCACTCGCGGGCGAGATTTTTGCTGAGATTGTGGACGGCACCTTTCGACAGTGAGTAGGTGAAGACACGGCTCAGGGGAATGAGACCTGACATGGAGCCGACATTGATGATGGAGGCGGGCTTTTTCTGCTCCAGAAAATAGGCTCCGAAGACTTGGCAGGCGAGGACGACGGCCTTCACATTGACGTTCATGATCCGGTCGTACTCCTCCTCCGTGATGTCGAGGAAAGGCGTGGCGGAATTGACGCCCGCTCCGTTGACCAGGATCTCGCAGGAGCCGGAGCGCTCGATGACTTGGTCGAGCATGAGCTGGAGATCGGCTCGGCTGCTGGCATCGGCGGTGACGAAGTAGCCACTGCCTCCGGCAGCATGGATGGCATCAAGCCGCTTTTCCGCCTTCGCGGCGTCCCTTCCGACGAGGACGACCTCGGCTCCGGCGCTCGCGTAGCCTTCGGCAATCGCCCCGCAAAGCTCGCCGGTTCCACCGATGATGACGGCAGTTTGCTCCTGAAGTGAAAAGAGTTCGAATATGGAGGACATCAGGCAGGAATCTTTGGCCAGACCTTTCGCGATGTCGAATGAAGATGTTGGCGGAGGAGATAGCAGACGGGAAGACACAAGACGCCAGACTTGAGAAGGGGGATGGGGGAGACAATGAGACGGTCAGGCCATCAGACAAGGAGGAGGGCCTGAGGGCGGTTGTCGCTGGGTTCTGTGAGCCCGGTGGTGCGGGGTATTAGTTCGCTATTGGGATGGGCTGGCCCACGTTGTCTTCGGGGACTGGCTGCCTTTTTCGGGGCGAGATGATCATGGTGATGAGGCAAAGGATCCAGGCCCCGAGAGTGACCCAGGGGAGAAGCCAACCGGCGCGGGTGTAGAAGGTGAGATGGGTGCGGGGTGTGAGCGTGCCTTCCAGGACACCGGGCTCGATCAATGGGAGTTGGGCTCGAACGTGACCCGTCGAATCGATGATTTGGGTAAGGCCTGAGGACGCAGCGACGGCGATCCAGCGTCCGTTTTCAGCGGCGCGGGCCTGGAAAAGCTGGCCGTGCTGAAGGTGTTGGCGTTCGGTCCAGTGGATGGCGTCCATCGTGGGGGCGACGAAGTATCGAGCCCCGGCGGTGGTCATCTTTCGGACGACGTCTTGGAAGTCGCTGTCGAAGCAAACGGGTGTGCCGACGAGGATGCCGTTGACGGAGATGGCCTCCGAGGAGGTGCCGGGCTCGCCATCGTCAAAAAAGTGGACGGTGTGCTGCTTGTGGTGGGCGCCGAGGATTTCCGCGGCGGTCAGGGTGAGGGCCGTGTTTTGCCAGTCGGCCTCTCGGATGAACGTCTGCGTGCCGACCGTGAGAGTGGAGTCTGTCTCCTTGAGAAACGCCTGGATCGTCGCGAGGTCGCGCTTGGCCACTTGGCGGAGGTCGGTGGGGATGGAGTACTCGGGCCAGACGAGGTGCGTTGGTTTCGGGTCGGCGGTTTTCGAAAGGGCGATTAGGTCTTCGAGCGGTCGGCCTTCGAGTTGCACGCAGGTGACAGAGACTTTGTCGATGTCGGAATCGGGTCCTGCCTCTTCATTGGCGTTCGGCAACGGTGCGACTGGTAGAAAAAGCAGGATGAGAGCCGGCCACTTCCGCGCCAAGACCAAGGCCGCGAGGGCGGTGCTGATGAGGAGCGTGACGCCGTAGGTGCCGATCCATGCCTGAAGGGGTGTCGGAGTGAAGGCGAGGCCGAGACCAAACCAAGGGAACTTGAGCCAGAAAAGTTCACCCCGGATGAACTCGAGCGCGGTCCATGTCAGTCCGGCGAAAATGGCGAACTGGACGCCGCTCAAGCTCCGCTTTTTCGCGAAGGCGAACACCCACGCGAACAGACCGGGGAAACAGGCCAGGATGCCAAAGAGGCAGAGCGCCATGGTGTCGAAAATGATCCAGAGCCAGGACAGAGCGATGCCAAAGCTGATCACGCCCCACCAGAATCCTGCCATCAGAGCGGCGGTGGGTTTGAGGTCGCGCAGCGCCCAAATGAATAGGCCCCAGGACAGAAGAATGAGCCACGTGAATCCCTCGGGAGCATAGGCCAACGGAAGGATGGCGGCACTGATCAGCAGAACCGCGATTCGGAGGAGGGGATTCACATGAGGAAACTACCTCAACCGGATCTTGGGCGGCAAGCTCAGACCGCAGCGGCAACGCCGAATTCAAGTGACAGCAATCATGCCTGCAGGAAGCTATTCCAATCGGGGACGCCGTGAGGATTGCGAATCAGAACCGTGACCGGGAGTGGGCGCGGTTCGACGGGACGACGACGGAGTTTCAATCCGGCTTCGTCGGGCAGGCGGCAGCCCTTGCGGGTGTTTACGCGCTTGTCGGCGAGGACGCAGTTTTGCCAGGAGTTGGCTCCGCCCCGGGCCAAAGGTACGACGTGGTCGATGTTGCCTTCGTTGGGACGCAGTTTGCGGCCGGTGTACTGGCACATGCCGCCGTCGCGTTCCCAGATGCCTCGTGGTCCGAACTTGGGACGACGCATCGGCACACGGGCGTAACGCACGGCGATCACGACCGTGGGCAGACGCACAGGACCGCGGACAGTGCCGATGGTGGCATCGCTGCCACGGATTGGCAGGGTGATCCAATCCTCCCACCGGGTGGGAATGAACTCGCCGCCCTCGCGGATGTCGAGCGCGGTCGCGGCTCCGGAGGCGAGCATGCAGAAGGCCTCCATGGGCGTTTTTACGCCGATGGCCTGCCAATTGCGATTGAGCACGAGAACGGTGCTTCTGTTGAGGTTCTCACTCATGGTGAATGGAATGCTTTGAAGTGTTTGAGATGGGGGAATGACGAATGCGACTCGATAACCGTGCCGTTCGTCATTCCTCATTCGGGTTTCGTCATTGGAGTGCAGCGACTCAGTCCTCCGCCGGTCCGCTTGGGCACATCTTGACGATGCGCGGGTGGAAGGTTCCGAGGACTTCGACAAGGTCGGTCTGCGCGGCCATCACTTCGTGGATGTCCTTGTAAACCCCTGGCACCTCGTCGATCCCGGCGCTGAGGAGATCCACTCCGGCGGCGGCGAGTTGTTTCTTCACGTTGCTCCAGGCAAAGCTCTGCTTGGCCTTGCTGCGGCTCATGACACGTCCCGCGCCGTGGGAGGCGCTGTGCAGGGAATCGGTGTTTCCTTTTCCACGCACCACGAATCCCGGCGTCGCCATCGAGCCCGGGATCACTCCGAGAACTCCGGCACCCGCAGGCGTTGCGCCTTTGCGATGCACGATGACTTCACGCTCGGCACCATCGACGACATGCGTTTCCTTCCACGCAAAGTTGTGGTGGTTCTCGATGTCGAGGACGACGTGTGCGCCGACCTTCTTCGCGATGTGCTTGTGGATGAGCGCATGGTTCGCGGCGGCGTAACGTCCCATGAGGTTCATCGCGGCCCAGTATTCCTGGCCCGCTTCCTCATCGAACGTCAACCACGCGAGATGCTTCATTTCCTTCGGCAGATTTCCGCGGCGGTCCATCGCGATGCGGCTGTAGTGCTGGCACACCTGGGCGCCCGCACCACGCGATCCGCTGTGGGACAGCAGCGCCATGTACTCACCGGGCGGGATGTCGAAACCGGACGCTTTGAGCAGGCGCGACTGGTCTTCATCGACATCAAACTCGCCGAACTCCACGAAGTGGTTTCCAGAACCGCTCGTTCCGAGCTGCGACCACGCCTTGTCCTTGTGACGCAGCGTGATTGGCGAAACCGACCAGTCCTCGTCCATCACGTCGTGGTTGCGACGCTGCTTGAATGAGGAGCCGATTCCGAAACGGGTTTCGTCCTCGAGGATGTTGGCGAGACGGCCCTTTTGCCCGGCGATCACGTTGGCCTTGCGGTCATAGACCGAAAGACGCATGCGGCAGGCGATGTCGACTCCGACGGCGTACGGGATCACACAGCCTTCCGTGGCCAGCACTCCGCCGATCGGCAGGCCATAACCGAGGTGCGCGTCCGGCATCAGCGCGCCCGCCACGGAAACTGGCAGCGCGCAGGCGTTCGCCATCTGCTTCACGGCCTCAGCTTCGAGCCCGCTTCCCCACTGACGCCACGGCGCGAGTTCGTCGCGCTGCTTCCAGGCGGGTGCATAAAGATCACGGGCAAAAGCCTCGCGCAGCGGATTGTCGAGAAATGCCTGTGGATCGGCGATGATCGCGGTCAGTTCGCCTTCGAGACACGCCGCATCACCACCCTCGCGCATGTAGTTCGCGATGAAGTCCATCCCGGACTGAAGAGCCGGGCCCTGGGGCACGCCGAGGCGGATGAGGTCTTGGGTTTTCATGAGGTCGTTTTGGATTGAAATGAATCTGCAGCAGAGGGGCGGAGGAGCAGAGGTTGCAAAGAGATGATGAGATGAGGTTGGCTGATTGGAAATGGGCACGGGGGTGCTGGTGCGGTGTTCGTTCTTTTGGTGAAGGTGGAGAAGATGATTGAGCAGACGCCACTTGTGGAAATAGCATGCATTGATGACGAAGAAAAAGGATCCGCTTCCGGCGACACCGTTGACACCGCTCATGGCGCAATTGCTTTATCGAGTCACACCCGAGGTCGACTTTCGGAGACTTCGAGAGAACGTTGAGCGCCATTGTGGTGGCGTCGACCCCGCGAGTATTTGTGGAGGGAAACACAATCAAGCTCACTTCTTTATGGACGAGGGGATGGTGGAGTTCAAAGATGGAAGATCAAAGAGCCAACTTTGTTTGCTAGCATCAGCCCCAGTGCTGGATCGTTCCCGACTCGATCTGTCCTTGAGCCAAACTTGGAATTGGTCGGAAGCCAAGGCCGATGTGGACCGATGCAGTTCCGCGTTGGTTGCGGTCGACTTTGCTGCGGCACCGCTTGGTGCACAAACACGCAGCAAGCTGTTTCTGGGCTTTGTCAGGGCGGTGCTGGAAACCGTGCCCGCCGAAGCAGTTCATTTTATGAACAGTCAGATAGTCGTCGATCCAAACAGATTTCTTCGCGAACAGGATGGTTCGGTTTCGGACCGCATGCAGAGTGCGATCAATGTGAGATTGTTTAGGATTGAGGGAGGGGAGTGCGAATGCCTAATGGATACAATGGGATTGGGGGTTTTGGGGCTGCCGGATATTCAATGTCACTTTCGTGATCTGGACTGTCGGGCGGTTGCAAACAAACTCTATGGAGTGGCAGTCCATCTCTTTCAGAACGGCGATGTCGTTCAAGACGGTGAAACGATTCCGGGGCTTGAAGTAGGAGAGAACTGGTGCTGTCAGCATGAGATGGCTTTAGTCGGGCCAGAACGAGTTGTGCTTGACCTGAATCCAGGTTCGCCACATGCCGCAGGAGGCAGATACTGGGAAAAGCGCGCGCGGCACACTGTTTGGCATGCCGCACGCGCGATGAGGTTGAACATTGGCGTGCGAATCAGTCGAGGAAAGCCACGAAGCTCCGTGATGGAGCCTTGCCTTCCTCGTTCATCAGCACCTGGCACCAGTCGGTGAGTACGATGGTTTCGTGGTCGGGGTGACGCACGGATCTCGGTGCATCAAGGCTGCGAAGGCGGACTCGGCATTTGCTGGACAAACTCTTCGGGAGTCATCACCGGGATGGTGCTGGTCGCGAAGTCGGGCGTGTTCCGTGTCACGATGACGTCCGCATGACATGCGGAGGCTGAAGCTATCTGCATGGCGTCCTCAATGTCGGACAAGTTCATCTTTTCCGCCTCCAAGGCCGCGGGTGTTCCGACGGTGGCCACTTCACACCATTGGAGGAGTTCGGAAGTGAAGCGTTTGGCCTCTGAAAGCTGCTTGGTTTCACGACGAACGATGTAGAAGCCGTTGGATAGGGTATGCCAAGCGACCCAGCCCTCATTACCCGGCTCAACACAGGTTTGAAGAACTCGGAGGCTTTCGGGTTTTCCGGAGCGGCTCAAGAACACATCCAGCAGGATGTTGGTATCGAGAAAGATGCGCATGCAGTCACTTCAAGTGCTTGGCGCGCAGGTGCTCGTAGCGAGCATCGTCGAGTTCCTGCTCGGAGGAGCCATCTTCGACAACCGCACCGACGGCAAATTTTGCCAACGCAGCCTGACGACGGTTTAACGGCGCTGTCGCAGAGGTTTGGGCCGCCGCAGTAGTGATTTCAATGGTGAAGCTGTCCGATGATTCATCCCGCACGGCCATCAAATCACCTTTGTGCAGGCCAAGGGCTCGCAGCAGTCGGGCGGGAACTTGTTTGGTGATGGTCATCTGGGTCTTGGGGTGTGATTGGAATTGTAGGGGCATCAGTTCTGACTGCAAGGTGTGAAGTGCCGCCCCAAGAGTGATGGAGCTTGAAGAGAAAGACCGAAGGCCATCGCTCCAAGTCTCCACCACTCCATTGCCGTGGCGGATCAAAGCTCCACGGCCTCGATCTGGCGGATGAGCGCCGAAGGATCGGCGTCGAGCAGTTTCAGGGTTTCCATCGTTTTGTCGGAGAAACCGGCCAGGCAGAACACCTGGCGTTCTGGAAACTGCAGCGTGCCGTAGCCCTGCAGGTCAAAGCTGAAGACCTTCGGATCGCAGTGGTGGCGGGTCTTCCACTGGCGGAAGGTTTCCACCGGCGTGGAGTGACCGATCCAACCCTGCATGTCCGAGAGGATGATCACGCGATCGTAGGCGCACACCGCGTGCTGGAAGATGGCGTGGAAGTTGGTCCCGCCACATTCGGCGAGACCTTCCAAGCCCTTCGCGAGCGAGAGTGTGCTGTCACGCTTGTTCAGCGTGACATAGCGGGCGTCGTTACTGAACAGCATGATGTCGGCGTTGTTGGCCTTGAACAACGTCGCGGCAAACAGGGAACCGATCTTCAACGGACGACCGGACATCGATGCGGAACCATCGAGCGCCACCAAGGTGCGACCCGGGAAGGAAGGCACGTTGGCGAGCGAGATGTCCACGGCATCACTGATCGCGGCGAGCGCATCGGCGGCGCGTGGCAGGCTGGTCGCCTGCACGGCTTCGAGAGCGGTGAGGAAGCGGAACGGCAGCACCAGCGATTTGCGGATGAGTCGTTCGTTTCGCAGCATCGCCAGAGCGTCGTCCACGGCATCCGGCGCGTCGGCCAGGATGTTGCGCAGGTTGCGCAGCAGGGCGAAGTAGCCGAGCTTGCGGGAACGAATCAGATCCGTCCAAGCCTCGCGTTTGAGGTTGGCGAGATCGTCCTCATTCTCCGCATGTGCGCCCGCCTGGGTGAGCTTGGTTTCCCAAGTCTCCGCGGGAGCGAGCTCGTCACGAACCAGTTTTCCGAGAGCCTCGGTGGCCGGAGGGTGAACGAGGTTCACCACGTCCACCAGCGAGAGATCCGCGCGGGACTTGCGATACTTTGCGAGCTGATGCTCGTCGAAACGAGCGAGCGCGCGACCGAGTCCCTTTTTGAGGGAGTTCGGGATCACTTTCCCGTGGTTTTGACGGTAGCACGCCAGGATCTCGATCACGTCATTGGGACGATGCACGACACGGTCGTGGAATGGCGCGGTCCAGGACTCGCCCTTGACCGATTTTGCGATCTCGGCCGCAACGAGGTGGGACACGGAACGGATCCCGGCCTGCGTGCGGGCATAGACGGCCGCCTTGGCGATGAAACGTTTGTCGGAGATCGAGCCGACCAGTTCACGCACGCGGCGGGTCGTTGCATCGGCTCCGCGGTAGAAGGAGTCCTGCAAGGTCGATGTCAGGAGGATGGAAGCGAGTTCCAGCTTCGGCGTTTCGACAAAGGCTTCACCACCGGCGAAGTTGTGCGCGTCGGCGCGCGGACGCTTTTTGAGGAAGTTGAATTTCATGATGAGGTTGGGGTCGGCAGCCTGCTGCCGGGGTTGGGTTTCACTGCCGCAGCGGGCTGCGGAGCATCGAAAGCGGCAGCAGGCTGCCGCAGTCCAAGGAGCTTGGCTCCTGACAGGGATTTGGGGAGAAAACCGACCCGGGGAACGAACACGCCCGCTTGGAGCGAACGCGTTCAACTGCTCTACCACTGAGCTAATGGCCTGAATGTACCGACCATGCCGGATTCGAACTGGCGACCTGTCGATTATCAATCGAAGTAACCCGAGTCTCACTGCCCCAAAAAGGGTGGTGACGCAGACATGGCGGCTGCGCACCGAAAGGATTTCGCGGAGAAAATTGAAAAGAGCTGGACGGCTTCCAAGAACGACGGACTCAGTCCCGCGGCGACGAAGCAACCGTGAGGTGGTTCGTGAGCCGGGTTTCCTGAAAACACCGGCTCTGAACCGCGGGTGGCCCTGCGAACCTGCCCGTCGGAGGAGTGGCCGTTGAGGCGTGCCAGCCTCTTCCGTTGTGTGGCGGCGAAGTATCTCTTTTCTCGCTGCCGCGAAAAGGGAACGATCTTGAGGAGGAAGTCTGCCAGGGCTTGACACCCCTGTCACCGGGATGCCGGGAGTCGAACCCGGGGTTTCCGAAGTATCCCCGGCATCGCTGCCTCAAGGTCGAAAGGAGGATTGCGGAGAAAAGTGAACGGAGAACATGCAACCGGTCGCCCGGTGGCATCGGCGGGATTCGCACCCGCTACCAATGGAACTGGAATCCACTGCTCTACTTGGATGAGCTACGAAGTAACTCCGTTCTCACTGCCGCAAAAGGAACTGCCTCCAAGGCGAATCGAGGCGGTTGAAGGTGGTAAGCCTGCCGGGATCTGCACCCGGTTCTGGCGGTTAAAAGCCGGCTGCTTCGCTGTCAAAGCTTCAGGCTCGGAGAATTGGCAACCCTGGCGGGATTCGAACCCGCAGTTTTCCGATCGAAAGTCGGGTGTCTTGGCCAGTTAGACGACAGGGTCGTTGAAGGTGGTGAACTTCGGAATTCAAGATTCCTTGTTCGACATTCGATATTCAAAGCGCTGTGCGACTGAAAAATCGAATGTCGAACAAGGAGCTCCCAATCACGAAGGAGATGAGATTGGCACCCCTTGGTGGAGTCAAACCACCGGCCTCCGGGTTCGTAATCCGGCGCTCTTTTCCCTGAGCTAAAGGGGCGTAAAGGTCGGGCTCACGGTGAGAGTCGAACTCACATGTGCCTATTTACAAGACAGGTGCCTATCCGATTCGGCCACGGGAGCGTGTTCAAAATGGTGCCGCGCCTTGGATTCGAACCAAGACTCGCTGAGGTCTGAGCTCAGTGCCTCTGCCGTGTTGGGCTAGCGCGGCGGGTGAGTTCGATGCGGGATCGAACTTGATGTAAAGTGGCAGCCTCGGGTGGATTCAAACCACCAACCCTCCGCTTCAAAGGCGGATGCTCTATCGGTTGAGCTACAAGGCCATCATTGGTTGGATTAGGGTCATGAGACCCTCCTCTCAGTTGAA
>CAXBNA010000069.1:0-27196 GCA_963976915.1 uncultured Verrucomicrobiales bacterium | reverse complement strand
CGCCACGACTTGGGCCTTCTCCCTCGGTGCGCTGGCTTTCATCGCGGGAGGAGTTTGGCTTTCCCTACCGAAGGGGAAACCCACGTCATCGGAGGAATCCGGTCCAGTGACTTCCGATGCTGCGTCGAAGCCAACTTCGCCAACGGCGGTATCATCGAACATTCCGGCACCGCCGCCGAAGCCTGAACCATCACCCAAGTCCGCTTCATCCTCCCCCTCTCCAGCAGAGACAAAGGCTCGATCTTCCGAGGTTCCCACGCTGTCTCCAAAGGAAGCCTCACCCAAACCCACCCGGCCAACCAACGATTCCCTCCAGTGGAACGACCTCCTCGCCGAACTCAAGTCAGGCCCCAACGCCAATCCCCAGATTTTCAACGCGTGGTCCGAGGAACCGGGTGGCTTCCGCGTGAAGCGCTACCACGCTTTTGCCCTTCCCGTCGATGAAGCCCGCGATGTCGCTGTGCGACTCACCGGCACCTTCGGCCCCGACCGCAAGGATAGCCAGGGACAAGGCTTTGCCATTCATCTTCAGCAAACGCAGACCAAGTCAAGCTACAGTGCCCGGCTCAGCAATATCCAAAATGGTCGAGCCGAAATTCGCAAAGACGGAGACACCTTGAAAGCCTTCAAGCTTGAAGAAACCCTCGATCCCGAAGCGAGTCACACCCTCGAGTTCCGCACGAAGGCCGGACTCCTCACGATCCTTGTCGATGGTGTGGAACTTGGTTCGGTCCAAGACAGCACGCATCCATCTCGTGACTCCATCGTCGTCACTGGCTCGGAGGGTGATCTCGTGGAGAAAGTGGAGTACCGCTACCTCGACGAGCCGATCGATGAAGTCTCTCAACCTTGGAACGATTTCCTCGCGGAGATCCAAACAGGGCCTCAGGCGGACCCCTCGTTTGCCAAATCCTGGACTCGCGAATCTGACGGGTGGAAGATTATTGCGGATCAAGTTTTCGGATTCGACTGTCCACAGAGCCAAAACATCGCCGTCAGAACAACCGTGCGATTTGGTTCTGACACCGATCCAAATCGGAGTTTCTCGCTCTACGCTCGCGCAAAAGACAACGACTATTGTCTGGTGAGGCTCAAGAGTAACCGGAGGGCTGAAATTCGGAATGGAAAAGGGCTTTTGAAAACTTTCATCCTTCCAAACGACTTTAGTCTCAGCCAAAGTCACACACTTGAATTGCACGCCAAGGATAATGCAATCGCCCTCCTGCTTGATGGCAAGGAATTGGGAACTGCGGAAGACCCAGCCAATTCCACAGGCCAACGCATCTCCGTGAGGGGCTCCACGGGAGTCCTCATCGAAAAACTGGAGTACCGCTACCTCGACGAGCCCAAATCGAATCCCACCGAGCCGCTTCCCGCCGTGACGAAGGAAGCGCCGTTTGTGAACTCGCTCGACATGAAGTTCGTCTCCGTACCCGGGACCGACATCCTCATGTGCATCCACGAGACGCGCCGCAAAGACTACTCCGTCTTCGCCGAAACCGTTCCGGGTGTGGACACCACATGGAAGAATCCTCTCGTGGGAGACAAGCCGCTCGTTCAAAGCGACGACCATCCCGTCGTGGAGGTAAGCTTGCAAGACGCCTCAGCTTTCTGCGCGTGGCTCAGCCAAAAGGAAGGCCGCACTTTCCGCTTGCCCACGGAGCGCGAGTGGAATCTCGCTGCCGTTGTCGGCGTGGAAGATCCACGTTCCATCAGCGATGCTGATTTGACGGCCGCTCTCAAATCGCAGTTTCCATGGGGTGCCGCCGACGACGAAGGCGCGGAACGATTTGGCAACTATCAAACGAAAGAGGACGGCCATGAGGGCACAGCACCTGTAATGAGTTTCCTGCCCAACCACCTCGGCATCTTCGATCTTGGAGGAAATGCTTGGGAATGGTGTGAAGGATGGTTCGATGACAAAGAGCAAACTCATGTCATTCGCGGATGCGGCTATTTGAACTACGGAGGCTACCGCAACTTCGCCACGCGCGAAGGTCTCGAGCCCGGCTATCGCATTCCAGCCCCCCCCAAACACGAACGTCACATCCCCGGTTTCCGCTGTGTGGTCGAGGCAACATCTGCGACCTCCGCACCGCCAAGCAACACCCCCCTCCTCCCCGCATGGCTCGCCGAAGCCCGTCAGAAGGGCGGCAAGTTGCGTTCCTTTGGAAAAGGTCCCGACGGAATCGATGAACTTGGCCGGGCGAAGGATCTCGATCAGGTCGTTGAGGTCGCCGTGACCACCAAGGGATGGCTCGCCCGCCAATCCGACGGAACGTCTGTCGGTGTGGGGTGGGGTTTCTCCCAGAAAGCCAATGCGATGGCAGGCACGCCCATTGGTCCTTTTCCAGTGACCAAAATCCACCGGGGCAGCACCCTCGGCCTGCTGCTGGCAAACCGTGAATACCGGAATGTCTGGGGAGGAGCCTCCCAGCATCGCCCCGACCTGGTGCATTCGGATGCGGCATCGGTGCTCAACGCCAGCGGACACTTGATGAACCTCGACAAGGATGGCCGGATTCTTGTCGCAATGCGCTGGGAAAAGACTGAGCTTCGTCCACCGGAAGATTTGTGCCTGGGGGCCAATGACTTCGTCAGCCTTGATAAAACCTATCTCGTCGCCAAACCCGGAAAGCCCGTGGTTGGCTGGCGATGGTCCGACGGCCAGGACACGGTGTTCCCGTCCGAGATCTCCGATGTCGTCCAGATGGAGGCGTCGGACTCCACGGTGATCATGCTCGCATCGAATGGGCGCGTTTTTGTCACTGACGAGACAGGTAATCCACCCGCCACTCGCGCCTATCAGCCTCCCACCAATCTCCCCCGCGCCGTCACCGTGCGCAACGGGGGCGGCGTCTTCGCCGCCCAGTTGCGGGACGGCACCTGGGTCGCCTGGGGTCAAGCTCCCGAACTCATCGAGCAGACGAAAAAAATCGGCGTCGCCCTTGATTTGGATTTCGACAGCAGAGGGGCGAACGGTTCCAATTTCATGCTGTGGATCGAGCCCACCGCTGAGATACTCGCCGCCGCCAAAGCCGCTCCGCCTTCTCCGGCGACCGTTTCCACACCGACGGCCACCACGCCCCCACCCGCGACGACATCCACGACCACTCCTCCGGCACCCAAAGACGACGTGGACGAGCGCCTCGCCCAACTCGCCACGCAGTTCCAGAACGCCTACGCACGCGACATCTCCCCGCCACATGACGCCGCCGCCGCGGATCTCGATGAGAAATACCTCGCCGCCATCGCCCGCGCCATGAACGCCGCGACGAAAGCTGCCAAGCTTACCGAGGCCGTGAAACTCCGGGACGAGTCCACCCGCGTGAAGGACAGGAAACCCCTCCCTGCGACGGACCCGGACGATCTCCCCAAGAGCCTCAAAAATCTCCGTGCCACCTACCGCGAAGCGCTGGGCAAACTCGAAGCCGAGCGCAACACCAACGCCAAGCCCTACTACGACCGCTACGACGCCCTCCTCGATGCCTACCAAACCGAACTGACCCAGCAGCGCCGCCTTGATGACGCCGTCCGCGTCAAGAACGTCCGCGCTGAACTCGACAAAGCCCGTTCAAGTTTCTCAGTTGCTCCACCCAGTTCCCAATAGCCAAACCATGCGCTCCTCGAACCCCGCTCCAATTCCACAATCCGCACCACCTCCCAAGTGGCTGATCCTCATGCTTGCGGCGGCCATCGCCCTGCCTACGACGGCACAGGAACCCGACGGCTTCGAATCCCGCATCGCCGCCATTACTGCGCAGTTTCAGGAAGCCTACGACAAAGGCGTTGGCGAGGCGCACGACGCGGCCATCGCCGATCTCGACGCCAAGTACCTGGGCGCCCTGAAGCGCACCCTTGATGACGCCACGGCGGCGGGAAATCTGGAGGAGGCCCTCGCACTCCGCACCGAATCCGACCGCATCTCCCAAAAGCTGCCCCTGCCCGCCGTAGATCTCGAATCGCTTCCCGACAGCCTCAAGCAACTCCGGGGAACCTACCGCGCGGCGCTGGCCAAACTCGATGCCGATCTTCACACCGCCGCCCAACCCTACTACGATCACTACGACCGCCTTCTCGAAGCATTGCAGGTGGAGCTCACCCAATCCCAGCAGCTCGATGCCGCCCTCGCCGTGAAGGCGAAGCGCGACGCCATCAAGGCTGATCGAAATCCAGCCTCTACCGCCACCATCACGGAGACCACCTCCCCGACGGAGCCCACACCGCCCCCCTTGGACGATGACTCCCAAAAGGCCCTCATCGACTGGATTTTTTCTCATCAGGGAGAGATCACGCTCACCACCAACGGTGGCAAAATCACGGTCAAAGATGCCGGAGCCATTCCTTCGGGCAAAAACACCATCACCCGCGTGCGGCTGAACGGTTCTCAATTGAAAGATCGCGATTTGGAGCGCCTCGTCTCCATCCCGACTTTGGAAGGCTTGATCGTCTTCGGCAAAAGCACCTTCACCTCTCTTGCGCCACTGAGCGCTTTGAAAGGCCTACTCACACTCGATCTCTCCTCCAACTCCGGTCTCAAGGAATCCGAAGTCACTCACCTCGCGGGATTGAAGCAGCTCAACACGTTGCTGCTGCGTCTCGACGATGCTACGGGCGAGCACTTCGGCCAGCTCGCCGGAAACGAGCATTTGCAGAACCTCTACCTTTACAATGGAGAACTCACCGAACAAGGCGGGCAGGAACTTGGCAAACTCGTCTGGCTTCGAGCCCTCAAGCTCGAGAATTTCATGCACAGCTCGAAGCAAAGCGCCTACCTCGCCTCCATCGGTCGGCTTCCAGAACTCACCTCACTCGGACTCCCCAACAATCGGCTCGAAGCCGAAGCATTCGCCCACATCGCGACGCTGAAAAAACTCAAATACCTCACTCTGTCCAACTCGCAGATCGACAACGCTGGATTCTCCTTCCTTGCGCCCCTCGCCGGCACGCTCACCAACCTAGACATGCAGAACAATGCCACCGTCTCCGACGAAGGCATCCGTCACATCGTCGCAACCCTTCCCAATCTCGAAAGCATCAGTGTCTCCATTGGCTCAACCTGCACCGGAGAAGCCATTCAGGAACTCGCCAAACTTCCCCGACTCAAGACCATTTCTTGGTGGGTGAAGGGCATGAAGGACAAGGACTACCTCCTCCTCGCCGCCCTCCCGGCGATTGAGCGCATCACACTCAACGGAACCGCCATCACCGACGACGGCCTGGCGGCCTTTCCCACGTGCAAGTCCCTCTCCTCCCTCAATCTTTCCGGCAATGCCATCACCGACAAGGGCCTCCCCCACATCGAAGCAATTCAGCTGCTCAAATACGTCACCCTCACGGGAACCCAGGTCTCGGACGCCGGCATCGCCCAACTTCAGAAGGCCCGGCCCGACCTCAAGATCCAACACTGAACTTCCCCATGGAACGCAGACACCGACACTTTCTCACCGCGATCCTCGGGCTCTTGGCCGTCACCCAAGCCTTCGGCCAAACCATTGACGAGCGCATCGCCACCATCACCGCCCAATTCCAAGAGACCTACGACCGCGATGTGGCAAAACCGTACGAAACTGCCCTCGCCGACCTGGATGGCAAGTATGCCGCCGCGATTGAGCGTGCTCTCAATGCGGCCACCTCGGATGGGCAACTTGATGACGCGCTTGCCCTCAAGGACGAAAAGAAGCGGCTCGACGAAAAGGCACCCCTGCCCCCGATCGAACTGGCCAATCTTCCCGACAGCCTCAAGAATCTCCGGTCCACCTACCGAACCGAACTCGCCAAATTGACCGCCAGTCGCAACGACGCAGCGCAGCCACTCTACGACCACTACGACAAGCTGCTCGGTGAGATTCAAGACGAGCTGACCCAGAAAAAAAAGATCGACGAAGCTCTCGCGGTGAGAACCAAACGCGAAGAAATCGCCAAACAACGTTCTGGAATGATGACGCTGCCGGATGAAGCATCGTCCGCAGCAACGGCGACGACTGAGGCCTCCCTGCCTTCGGACCCGGCCCTGCATCGCGAAATGGCCCAGTGGGCGCTCGAGAACGGAGGCGAGGTGGAAGTGTCCGACTCTGCGGGTGAAAGAAAGATCCGGGACATGGCCGGGCTGCCAAGTGAACCGTTTCAACTCACAGGAATCGAGATGGGCAGCACTGGGGGCAAGCGAGTCACAGGCAAGGAACTCAAGAAGATCGCCCAACTGACCTCCCTGACGCGCATCGATCTGGGGGATGGTCCCAGTGACGGCACGCTCGAATTCCTCAAGGACCTCATTCACCTTCGGTTCGTCATGATGATGCCCAAGGAGCTTTTCGACGAGAAGCAGATGGTCCACCTCTCGAAACTCACGGCACTCGAAAACATCAACCTTCAGATCACGAATGGAACCGGAGAGGGCACCGTTCATCTGACCGGAGCCACGCGACTCAAAAATCTGCAGCTTGGGCTGAGTGGCAACCTCACACAGAAAGGAGCCGAAGCCATCGCGCAGTTGAAGACGATTCAAAATCTTCACTTGGTGGGCTGGGTGAACGATAAAAACACGGACACCCTCATCCCCATCGCCACTCTCCCGGAACTGATCGAACTCGATCTGACTTACTGCACCATCACTCCCGAAGGATTTGCCCACATCAGCGCATTGCCCAAACTCGAAAAGCTCAATTTTCATGGCGCCAAACCCGACAATCGCGGCTTTGCTTTCCTCGGACCATGCGCGGACACGCTGACGAATATTTTTCTCCACGCTGCCACGAGCAATGACGAAGGCATTCGCCACATCGTTGCCACCCTGCCCAACCTGACCGACCTCACAGTCAGCCAACTTAGATCCACCTGCACCAGTGCAAGCCTCGCCGAGCTGGCCAAGCTTCCCAAGCTCAAATATCTTGGTTGGCACCTCACCGAGCGAATGAAGAAGGAAGACTGGGCCGTGGTCAGCCAATTTCCCGCAGTCGAGAAACTCAATCTATCGGAGTCCTCCATCACAGATGCGTCTCTTCCCGCCCTCGCCACGATCAAGCCTCTGCAACAGCTGACCTTGACCAAAACTCCGGTGACCGACGCTGGGGTCGCTGAATTCCAGAAACTTCGTTCCGATGTGAAGATCACCCGCTAATTTCTGCCACCATGACCTCCCGATTGATTCTCCCTCTGACTCTGGCATTTGGCGCATTGCTTGCCGCTCAGGCCCAAGCCCAAAGCGTCGACGAACAGATCGCCGCCATCACCGCTCAGTTTCAGGAAGCCTACGAGCGCGATGTCGGCAAACCTCATGAGATCGCCGTTGCCGATCTCGATGGAAAATACGCCACCGCACTCCAGCGGGCTCTCGATGTGGCCACGTCAAAGGGCAAGCTCGACGCGGCCCTCAAACTTCGCAGCGAAACTGATCGTCTCGCTCAAAAACAACCGCTACCCCCCGTCGATCTCGATTCCCTGCCCGACAGCCTCAAGCAGCTCCGCGCGACCTACCGCGCCGCGCTCGCCCAACTCGAAGCCGACCGGGATGCCAAGGCCCAACCTTTCTACGATCACTACGACAGGCTGCTCGAGGAACTCCAAAACAAACTCACTCAGGCGCAGGAGCTCGACGATGCCCTCGCCGTCAAATCGAAGCGCGAGGCCATAGCGCTCGACCGCCCCAAGTCAACGTCTGTCACGACTGAACCCGCCATGGCCGCCTCGCAGCCCGAGGCTCCTTCCCCAACGACTGCGGCAGCCACATCCGCCGTCCCCACCTCCAGCAGCCCGTGGCGTACGGCTGCCGAATGGGTGCTCTCATTGAAAGGTTCCGTCTTCATCGAGAAGGACGGAAGCACCCGTATGGTTGTAAAGGCCTCGGATCTTCCTCCCGGGAGATTCGACATTCTTCAAGTCAATTTCACCGAGACGGGAAAACACGATGGTGCCCAAATGACCGATAACGATCTAACCCGTCTCAATCCAATCGCCAAAACCCTTCAGGAAGTTCGCCTGTCGAATTGCGCCATCACCGGAAGCGGATTGGAAGCACTTGCCGGTGCCACAGAACTGACGGAACTTTATCTCGCCAGATCTCCCATCACGGACGATGCCCTCCGCCACCTCAAGGGCCTGAGTGCACTGCAAGAACTCGACCTATCCCGCACTCGTATCACCGGTGAAGGGCTCGCTCATTTGGTTGGCCTCTCCAACCTCAAAACGCTCTTTCTCGCAGGCGATGCATCCAAAGACAATGCTCGTTTTACGAGCGAGGGATACGCCGCACTGGGCCGCCTGACTCAGTTGGAGCAGCTTGAAGTCACGAACTACGGATTTGATGGAACGGCGCTGCTTCAGAATGTCGGTGCTCTGACGAATTTGAAGCGGCTTCAGGTGCCGCTCCACACCACCGATGCCCAGATGGCGGGTCTCACAGGTTTGGCCAAGCTGGAAGAATTCAGTTCCAGCAATGTACCCGAGATCATCGGCACCGGATTCATTCACTTGAAAGCCAGTGGCCATACGCTCAAACGAATCGACATGAGCTACGGGGGAGGTGCCTCCGACGAAGGAGTGGAGATCATCGTCTCCACCTTCCCGAATCTTGAGAATCTGTCCCTCGGCTACGACTCCACCTGCGGAGCCAAGTCTGTCAAAGCCCTCGCTCGACTGCCCAAACTCAATTTTCTCAACTGGTGGTCCCACGTACCGCTCACTGATTCCGATTACGCCCTTTTCGCCGCGCTTCCCGCCTTGGAACGATTGCAGTTTCCAACGGTTCCCGTCACGGATGGAGCCGTCACTCAGCTCACCCAATGCAAGCGACTTTACTATCTCAATCTCTCCGACAAAGCCATCGTCTCCGATGCCGCCCTCAATTCCCTCGAAAGCATTAAGTCACTGAGGGAATTGCGAATCGATAAATCCCTTTTCACCGACGCCGGCATTGCCGATTTCAAGAAAGCCCGCCCCGACGTCAAAGTCACCCGCTAGTCCACCCACCACCACACCATGATGACGTGCCGACATCTCCTCCCTCTCGTCCTAGCTCTGGCAGCCCAGTTCATCACCCGCCTCCACGCCCAAACCGTCGACGAACAGATCGCCGCCATTACCACGCAGTTTCAGGAAGTCTATGACCGCGATCTGGGCAAGCCGCACGAGACCGCCGTGGCCGACCTCGATTCCAAATACGCCGCTGCACTCGAACGGGCTTTGGACGCCTCCACTTCGGAGGGGAAACTCGACGAGGCGTTGAAGCTGCGTGAGGAGAAAGTGCGAGTGCAGGAAAGAAAGCCGATTCCCACTTCCGATGAAGCCACCTTGCCAGAATCTCTGAAAACCCTGCGCGCCACCTATCGAAAAGCCTTGGCCGAGCTTGAGTCAGCAAAAGCCGAGAAGGCCCGGCCCTTTTGGGAAACCTTCGATTCCGCCCTTGTTGCGTTACAGACCGAACTGACCCAGTCCCAACGCCTGGACGATGCGTTGGTGGTTAAAGCCAAACGAGAAACGATTCAAAAGCAACTCTCGGGTAGTACTCCCGCATCCACCGCGGCCGTCGCTTCCACCATGGGGACCTCCGCATGGCTCACCGCAGCTCGGGAAAAGGGAGGCCGACTCAAACTCTGGGGCGGTCCCGTTCCGGGCAAGGACATCGAGGTTCCCACCAAAGCCGCCAAATACGACGACTTCGTCAGCGTGAACATGTATCACTGGCCGCATCGGGTTCTATTCGCCAAACGCAAGGACGGTGACCTTGTCATCCTGGATTTTGAGGATCTTTCCAAAATCGAAGTCCACGAGGTCAAGGCGCCGCTGCACACGAGTTCGGGCAACATGGCCGCTTACGTTGGCAAGGATCGGAAAGTCTATTTCTTCGATGGGTCTGAGAAAGCCGACACGCGCAAGATCAAAGACCTCGTCGCGCTGGTTTACGCCTATCGCTTCAGTCTCCTGATCGCCGCCGACGGAAGTCTGAATCCCTTTGGCATGCCGCCGGATTTCGGAATGCCACCCACTGACTTCCTCAAAGGGCACAAAATTGTGCAAGTCCTGAGTTCAGACACCATCGCCGCTTTTCTCACCGACAAGGGTCGGGTTCTTTGCTGGGATTTCCAGGAAAAGACCCCCGTGACTTTCGAAGGTTTGGACGCCAAGAATGTGCGCAGCATGTTCGGCACGTTCGGCTTCCTCACCCAGGACGGAGAAGCCTTGTTCTACGGAAGCGATGGCAAACTCGGAAGCCGCACCTTCTCTGGGGTCGGCCAGAGGGTTTTGACCAAGGAAGCAGGCCCTTGGTTCCAAGGCAAGGGCACGGGCTACTTCGGCGCGGTCCAGCGACCGGACGGCACATGGACCTCATGGAAGTGGCAATCCCTCGTGCCTGACCAAGTCAAGACCCTCGGCCCCGTGCTCGATCTCGACGCCGCTGAAGGCGGGGATGCCGGCATCCTCGCCTGGATCGATGTTTCCGAACCTGACCCAACCTCCAAGCCATGACGTTCCGATCCCTGCCATACCACCTGATTCTTGGCCTTTGCTGTCTCGCAGTCTCCGCCCAAACCCAAACCGTAGATGAGCGCATTGCCGCCATCACCGCCCAGTTTCAGGAAGCCTACGACCGTGATGTGGCGAAACCGCACGAGGCTGCCATTGCTGACTTGGATTCCAAATACGACGCAGCCCTTGAGCGTGCGCTCGATGCCTCGACCTCGGCGGGGAATCTGGACGAGTCGCTGCGTCTTCGAGAGGAAAAAGCTCGCCTCACCGAAAAGAAGCCTTTGCCTTCCACCGATCCGGAGACCCTTCCCGAAAGCCTGAAGTCACTCCGCACCACTTACCGGACCACGCTTGCCGGTCTTGAGTCCACGAAACGGCAAAAGGGTCTGCCGCTCCTGAAGGCACTCGACGAACAACTCGAAGCGCTCCAAGTCGAGCTCACCCAAGCCAAGCAGATCGACGACGCCCTGATCGTGCAGGCCAAGCGAGAGGACCTGCGGGAGCAGGCGACCACTCAAGCCGCCGACAACCCCGTCGCCGCCGTGGCGGATTCCGGCCCCGAGAACTGGCTCGACCTCGCACGGAGGCGCGGGGGACGCCTGAAACTCTGGGGAGGTCCCGAACCCGGTACGGACATTGAGGTGCCCACCAAGGCCGCGAAGTATGACGACTACGTGAGTCTCGATGTGTGTGGGGTGACCCAAAAGTTTCTGTGCCTTAAAAGGCGGGATGGGGACGTCGTGATCATCAACCCAGCCAATCTCGAAGTGCACGAACCCAACAACGTCGCTCAACTCTGCACAGGCGACATGGCGACTTACCTTGGGAAAAACGGAACCTTGTACAATCCGGATGGAACAGAGAGGTTTGACTCAAGGGCGATTCAAAAGCCCGCAGGATTCGTTCACGGTTATCGAGGCGGACTCGTGTATGGAGCCGAAGGAGACTTTGAAGTCTTTCGAATGAGCGAAGACCATGCACCTCCTCCCGCCGATTTTTTGAAGGGAAAAACGATCGCCACGGGAGCCGCGACCAACGCCATGGCCTTTCTCACTCACGAGGGCAAAGTCTTGATGTGGAACTGCCGAACCAAGAAGGAGATCCCGCTCGATCAACTCAAGGATCTGAAGGTGGTTGAGATCATCGCCGACAGTGCGCTGATTTTCCTGACAGACAAGGGCCGGATCCTCGCCTGCGATGATGAGGGCAGATTCGGAAACGGCACCGGTCCAGCCGCCGTGAGCAACGCATTGAAAGGCACGGACGACTCCTTTGTCCGAATCCAGGGTAGTGGCGCTCAACGTACCGATGGCACTTGGCTGGGCTGGACGCTCAAGCCCAAGATGAACGATAAATTTGAGTCCCTCGGCGCTGTTCTAGATCTCGACGCCCATACAGGGAGAAGAGACATCCCCGACCTCGGCATCCTCGCATGGATTGAACTTCCCCCAGGCACCAAACCCGACATCCCATCCGCCAACTCCACGCCATTGCCGAAGCCATGAGACCCACTTCAAGTTTCCACTGCCTCATGTTGGTCACGAGTATTCTCCTGCTGTTCGGGATACCTGCCGAAGCGCAGGAGGTAAACGCCCGAATCGCCGAGATCACCACTCAGTTTCAGGAAGCGTACGACCGGGATGTCGACAAGCCTCACTTGGCCGCCATCGCCGACCTAAACTCGAAATACGACGCCGCTCTCAAGCGGTCGCTCGACGAGGCCACGGCCGCAGGCAATCTCGAAGAGGCCCTCAAGCTGCGAAGCGAGTCTGACCGGCTCACACAAAAACAGGCCCTGCCCCCCGTCGATCTCGACTCCCTTCCCGACAGCCTCAAGCAACTCCGAGCCACCTACCGCGCCGCGCTGACCAAACTCGAAGCCGACCGCGACTCCCAAGCCCAGCCCTACTACGACCACTACGACAAGCTCCTTGAAGCGCTCCAGACCGAACTGACCCAGGCGCAGAAGCTCGATGACGCCCTCGCCGTCAAATCCAAGCGCGACAGCATCGCGCTCGACCGGCCAAAGGTCGCCACGCCGGAGCCCGAGCCAGCGATGGCGACCACACAAACCGCCGCCCCTTCGTCAACGCCGACCACCACCTCCCCATCCGCCGTCCCCACCTCCAGCAGCCCGTGGCGCGCCGCCGCAGAGTGGGTTTTGTCTTTGAAAGGACGTCTTGAGATCGAGAAGGATGGCCAGCGCAAGGGCATTCAAAAGGGCGAGGATCTCCCGCCTGGAAAGTTCGACATCCTCTATGTCATCTTCTCGCGTTACTACCCGCACGACGGGCAGAAGATGACCGATGCGGATTTGACGCGGCTCAACCCCATCGCCAAGACCCTGCAAAGATTGACTCTCGACCAGTGCAACATCAATGGCTCCGGGCTAGAGGCGATTGCGGGAGCCAAGAACCTGAAGGAGCTTTCACTTCACCAATCTTCGGTCGATGACGATGCCTTAAAGCACTTGGCCGGACTCGAATCACTTGAAGACCTTGCCCTTGGCTATACCCAAGTCACGGGAACGGGATTCATCCATCTCCGTAACCTTTCAAAACTAAAGAAGTTGGCGGTCAACGCTACCTTGACTACCGAGGAAGGAGGCAAGGCGCTGTCGGCACTAACGCAGATTGAGGAGCTCAATGCCAGTTCTTGGGAAATGAGAAACAATGGCGTGCGTTTCACCACTCATGTGGGCCAACTTAGCAAACTGAAGCTTTTCTCTTTTGGCGACGGCTCGGCTGCCAACGATGCCTGCCTCGAACCACTGAAAACACTGTCCAACCTCGAGAAGCTGTTCTTTGGAAACTCCGACATTGGCGGTACGGGTTTGGCGTGGCTGAAGGCCAGCTCGCAGACCGTGAGGGACATCCAGCTTCCCTACCGTTGCCCGGTGACCGATGAAGCCGTCGAGATCATCGCCTCGACGTTCCCAAATCTGGAAAGGCTCAACATCGGGTCCGGGGGCACCTGTGGCCCCAAGGCGGTCCAATCCTTGGCGAAATTGCAGAAGCTCAGTTCCCTGACATGGGATTCCAAGGGAGCGATGACCCCGGTAGACTACGCGTTGTTCTCTTCTCTGCCCGGACTCACGTCGTTGACTTTGCACGATGCCGATCCTTTCGACGAGACGGCTGCGGCTGCGTTGACCACCTGCCCGAAGGTAACTCGGCTCACTCTGCCAAAGTCCCTCACCGATGCAGGTCTCGCGAAGATCACCACCATGAAGCCGCTCAGGGAACTGTCGTGCAGCAGCAAGCTGCTCAGTCCGGAAGCCATCGCCACCTTCAAAAAGGCGCGACCTGATGTGAAGTTTGATCGATAGGTCAATAGCAAGCCTGATTGATCGCCCTCAAAATCCCCCGCGCCCTGTCGTCAGTCCGATTCCGTTGAGCAATCCTTCGACGATCCAAACCGGACCGTCCCGCTCCGCCCAGACCACGGGCACGCCGTCACGCTCCAAGCTTCTTTCGATCTCCGCCTCAATCTGTGCGAAGGATCGTCCCCGGAGCAGATGCTCCGCGATCGCTTGATCCGTCGGGATGCCTTCTTCCACCGCCCGCAGAAACTGGATCATTCCCTTCGCGTCTCCGTCGCCATCGTGATGGTAGAAGAAGTAGGTCAGCACCAGGGCGGAATCGTAATTCTGGCTCACGAGCGATGACGTCATGGCCATCTCGCGATTCCATCGACTTCCGTCCAGCGCGAGCAACTGGCCGACATTCAGCATTTTGAACTCCTTCTCTCCGCCCCGATGGAGACCGATGTTCAGTCGTCTCACCAATCGATCCCGCATTTGGTTCAGAAAAAACCGCCCGTGGATGTAGTCCGCCATTTCCACGTACTCGGCACTTCCCTCGGTGAACCATTTGGGCAGCCTCTCCAGCCACGGATTCATCATCTGATGCGTGATCTCATGGATCAACGTCCCGCTTTCCTCGCTCCGATCCATCTGCACCCGCCCCCCGACCATCTTGACGCCCAAACTCGAGGCTGGAACCAGGATGGAGGCATCGCCACGGGAGTACGAACCGGCACTGCCCTGCAATCCGCCTTCAGCCAGATACTGACGCTGTTCGGTGAAGATCCGTGCGACAAAACGCTCCCTCATGGGCTCCGGCGTCGGACGCAGGTCCAACGGCAGCAGGCAGTTCAGCAGGTACGTGGATTCAAAGACCCGCGAGAACGTCCTCACCACATCGGCACCCAGGGGCCAGTCGCACCGAAACTCGTAGTGCTCCGTGCGGTAGACGTGCAGTCCCTTCAAACCATGATCGGCCACCGTCTCCACCTCCGGCGTCGTGGTCAGCGCCACCCGCGAGGGCCATTGCCGATCCGCGGCAGGTCCCGTCGAGTTCAACCGCAGCGGCTCCAAGCGTTTTGGCTCCGGTGGTTCGACCGTCGTCGATTCCGCGAGGGTCTGATCTTCCATCGGGTCAACGGGCAACTCCACGACAGGCGAGACCCGGGTCTCCAAGATCGGCAGTTCGATGCCTTGGGCCAACTCAGGCTCCGCAGCCGATTCCATCTCTGGACGACTCGGCAGAAAATGCCACCCCGCCCCGAGCACTCCCAAAATCACCACCCAGGCCCAAAACCTCGACCCACCGCCGGATGATGGCGCCGGACGCTGCATCCTTTCGGACATCGGCAGGGGAGGAGGCTGCGACTGCGCTCCTCGATTTGGGGGAACTCGATACACTCCATATTATAATTTCCATAACTCGATCCAGCAAGGTCTTCCTGCTCTCAACTTGCACCCCTCCATCGAACATGGTTTCAGTGAGCAGACCTCACCATGCCCGCCACCTCTGCCGCACCGGATCGAATCGATCTCCAGAATCTACCCGAGCCACTCTATCTCGGCTCCGTTCAGACCCTCTACCCCATCCCGGACCATCCCGCATGGCTGCTTTGTGAAACCACCGAGGCAGGTTCGGTCTTCGACGTCGGCTCCATCTTCCACATTGAAGGCAGCGATCTCAATCGCGCCCTCTTCCGCCACGCTGCCTACACCCGCTTGAGCCATCCTGCGACTTGGGCGGCCGTCAAAGCCAAGATCGAGGGCGATACCGCCCTCCCCTCCGACTGGAAAGCCGATCTCCTCTCCGGGCCGATGGACGCCATGTTGGAGTCGGGAGCCTCCACCCACCACCTGGGGATGGTCGATGCGGCCACCCATGAAGTCATCACCACGGGGCTTCCCTCGGCACCCAGCGCCTTCAACATTGTGCGCCGCTTCCCCGTCCTCACGCCCCCACTGCGCACCGTTCTGGGCAACCACGTCTTCGACTACGCCCAGTTCCACCAGAGCAACACCTACGTCATCCCGCTGGAGTACATCGTCCGCTTTGGCATCACCAGCGGTTCGTCAATCTACAAGCACTACCTCTCAATGAGCGAGTCGGAACGCCGTTCCTACGAGGAAGAACTCGGCCTCGCCGGTCCGATGGAACCTTGGAAGATGCTCGACCGGCCCATCTTTGATCTGACCAGCAAGTACGAGCCGCAAGACCGAAACGTCAGCAAGCAGGAAGCCCTCCTCATGTCCGGCCTCAGCGCCGCCATGTTCTCAGACACCATCAAGATGGCTCTCCTCGGAGGATGGGCCATTCGGGAGCGACTCGAAGCCATCGGGCTCCAGCTGTGGGACCTAAAGTGGGAGTTCGCCGTCGACCACGACACCCTGCTCTTTGTCGACACCATCGACAGCGACTCCTTCCGAGCCACCGGCACCTTGGTGGTCGATGGTCGCCGGGTGGTTGTTCACTACAACAAGCAGGCCATGAGGGACTACTACAAGATCCTGCACCCCGAGTGGTTTGCGGGAATCAATCGGGCCAAGACGGATGCACGCAGCGCAGGGCAACCCTTCAAACCCTTCCTCCAAGCAGGACAAGCAGCAGGCACCTATCCCCCCACCCCGAACGTTGAAGCCGAGTTCCTCGACATTCAAAGCCGCAAGTCTGCCCTCATCCGCGATTTCATCACTGACACAGCCGCCGCCGACACCGTGAAGTCGGGCCTTGAGGCACTGGGATGTGAAGAAGTTCAGTTTTACACCCAGCACCAGCGGCTCAACGAACTGCTGGCGCTGAATGCATTGGACTAGCTTCCAACCGAACGGTCAGCCAAGAACGCGGGTAGCGGCGGACACAGATTCCCCCGTGCCTTGAAGCTCCCGCACCGGCACGTCCAAATACAGGGCTGCCTCACGAGCCGTCCCAACCGCCCGGGGATACCGTTGCGGCCCGCGATCGAGATACACCGGCCGCAGCGCGTCGGTCTCAGGGTCCTTGAGTTCGATCATCACCCGCGCCAGATGAGGATCGCTCTCTTGGCGAAGAATCGTGATCACGGCCTCAGGCGTCACCGGATAGGTGACCTGCCACAGATCAAGAAACCACTTCTCCGTCACCGCCACATCCTTGCGGGGAGCGATCAACGCGACCTCCTGACTCCGCCCCGCAAAAAACAACGACGGAGCGCCGAGCGCCAAGCCCAGCGAGAACTGCATCCAACCGAGGCCGGATCCCAGATCTGAGACTCCTTGCCAAATGCAGACTGATGCCGCGAGAGCCAACAGCCACGCCGCCTGGCGACGGCGTTTGGAGGGGCGCAGCGTGTGATTTTTTACCGGCAGATGAGGTCTTCGTTTCATGGCGTGATGAGTAAATCGAACGTTGGGTTTCTGGAAGGTGGCACGTGGCCGCTCCATCAGATGTCCCACCCCGTTTATTTAAGACAAGTAAACAACCCGTCACATTCGCGAGGCATTCACCGATGCGACGGCAACGCCTGGAGCGCCGTTGGGCTCGGTTTGAAAAGCATCGAGCGTTGATTGATTCGTGACCGACGCGCAACGCAGAAATCGGTCAATAGATCCATCGATCCTTGATTTCTCCGCGCAGCGGCTCGCTTCGCTGCGCAACACTCCATGATCTGCAGTCTGCTCGGCGGGCTACACTAGTCCTTCGACCGGATGTTCCCCGACTTCCGGATTGCCCACAGCAAACGGAAGCCCAAAACCGACGCGGTCAGATAGCCCAGTGCACCAAAAATCGACACGCCAAAGAGCAATGGCGGTGCTTGTCGGCTCCACAATTCGGAAGATCCCAGGAAAAGCGCTGCGGTCAAAATGCCGATCACCAACCGGTTCACAATCGGATCCAAGTGCCGGTGATCCAAATGCACCGTCAGCGTTCCGTCGCGAAACCGAGCCAATAGATCGGACACATCGCGAGGCAAGGCCGTGATCAGCCGGTCCCAATCGTAGTAGGCACGGCGGAGGCGCTTGATGATCCGCGAGGGGGCCAGTTGACGCCGCACCATCCCCGCACAAAACGGCTTCATCATCTCAGCAAGACTGAAGTCGGGATTGAACCTCCGCGAGGTTCCCTCCAGCACGATCAGCGTCTTGAGCAGCAGTGCCAAGGGCGGAGGCAGCGTGATTTGATAGCGGCGAATGATCTCGATCAAACTCGCCAACGCATTGCCCACATTGATGTCCGCCAGCGGATGCCCCATGTAGTCCGCCATGAAATCCTGCAGGTCCGACCGGAGACGCTCCCTCGGCAGATCGTTCGGCACCGAGCCCAGCCGCAACACCTGCTCGGTCACCCGGTCCGCGTCGTTCTCCACGATCGCCAGCAGCAGCGTCTCCACCTCCTCGCGAAGTTCGTCATCGATCCGCCCCACCATCCCACAGTCGATCACCCCCACCTGACAGTCCGGCAGCAGCATGAGGTTTCCTGGATGCGGATCGGCGTGATAAAAGCCGTCCCGGAACACCATGTTCAGGTACATCATCGCCCCGCGACGTGCGAACTCGACCAAGTCCTCCCCCGACTCCCGCAGCGCCGCCATATCGGTCCCACTGGCACCGTCAAGCCAGTCCATCGTCACGACGTCATGAGAGCACATCTCCTCATACACCCCTGGAATCCTCACCGTCTCCTCATCGATGAAGTTGAGCGCAAACTCCTCCAGGTTTCGCTTCTCATACGTGAAATCCAACTCACGAAGCAGCGTCCGCCGAAACTGACGCACCACCGCCACGGGTTGATACGGACGCAATCTCGGCGAGTGCTTCTCCAGCAGCTCCGCCATCCAATGGACGATCTCCAGATCCGTCGTCACCTTCGCCAAAATCCCCGAGCGCCGCACCTTCACCACCACCTGCTCTCCGGACTTCAGCACCGCCCGGTGCACCTGCGCGATCGAGGCCGCCGCCAGCGGCTCATCATCAAACCGGGCGAACAACTCCCCCACGCCCTTTTCGAGCGCCGCCTTGATCGTCGTCCGGGCCGACTCCGCCGTGTCCGGCGGCACGTTGGATTGGAGACTAGCCAGCTCGTTCGCCAGATCGATCCCGATCAGGTCCGCCCGCGTGCTCAGCATCTGGCCCAGCTTGATGAAGGTCGTTCCCATCTCCGTCAGCGCCCGCCGCACCCGCTGGGGCGTGTTCAGGTCCGACAGCACCTGCCCATCCGCGCCCTTCAACCACTGCTTCAGCCAAGGGTAGTCGAAGTTGCCAAACAAGTCCGCCAGACCATACCGACCCAAAATGGTCGCAATCTCGCCAATGCGTTTCGCATGGCGCTCCAGTCGGGCAAGCGGTTCGATCTTCATACGTAGCCCCAACCTCCCGCCGCCAGCCCCCCATGACAAGGCGGAAACACCCACCCCAAGGTTTCAGCGCCCGTGTCCCCGGGAGCACCGCTTTCCAAACGGCCATCACCCCCCAAGCGCGCCGCACTCGCTTCCAGCGCCCCTGAAGCGATCCTCTCCCGCATCCCCCGCTGCCTTCTCATCTCATCTTGTCGTGCCTTTGATTCTCTATGTGAAAGCACGCACTTGAGCGCCAATCAACCCCTTGAGGCGTGAGAGTGCGCCGCCTGCATCCCACTCCCAGTCATCCCATGCACGTGCGTGAAAGTCCGAAGCCATCTTATCAACGAATAGCTTCCGCTCATCAGATCCGAGGCGATCCCACTGGCCTGCACTCACCACCGACAAATAGTGAGTGACGATTGCGAGCCTGCCATACTGCCGTTTAGCGAGCAACTCAGTCGCAAGGTCATGGAGAGGACTCATGATGTCTTGATCAAATGCCATCAGAATCCATACTTCTCTGGGTTGCGGAGTGTTGTGTCGACAGTTCCCTCTGCCTGCTCCCGAGTTGCGGCGGCTTGCATCAGTAATTCGATCATCAAAGTTCGATCTCGACGCCGTGCTGCATCGTCAAAGCCATTCAGAAGACCACAATGAAATAGTCGCTCGTTGACCGACATGCCCCGTAGCTCTTCATCCGATGGGCGTGGGTGTTTCATTCCTGGCACAATCGTGTTTATTCGTTAACCGCAATATCACTCCCCACGCGACAGGCGTTTTTCAGATGGGTTGAAGAATGCCGCTGACGGGCCCTTGTGTCAATGGATGCAGGTTTTGGCTCCACAGAGCTGAAGGATTCATGCCTCCAAACCTTTCGGTGATCGGAGGCATCCAATCGGCCGCCCGCCTATCGGACCCTTTGGAAACCTGAAGCATCCCCTCTCTCATTCCGCATTCCGCATTCCGCATTCCGCATTCCGCATTCCGCATTCCGCATTCCGCATTCGTCATTCGTCATTCGTCATTCGTCATTCGTCATTCCCCTTCATTCCGCCCGCTTCGCGGCTCCCTCCCGCGCCGTCGCGATCTCCTCCGGCGTCAATTCCGTGCCGGGTCCGGCCTGCATCAGCCGCTCCACGAACCGTTCCTCCGGATGCACGAGCCCGAGGGTGTGGCCTAGTTCATGCGCGCAGGCCTTCGCGACGGAGGAGGCTCCCGGCCCTGACCGGACCAGCGGGGCGCGTCGGTGATCCTTCGAGCCGTTCGGGCGCCAGACCGCCACCAGGGCCACCCGTCCTCCTCTCAGCGCAACTCCGTTCGCCCTGCCCACGCTCGGGACCAGGTAGAGGTCGGTCACGTTGGGATTCCGGTCCGTCTCCGGGAAAAGCCTTCTGAAGGTCGGGATCTCCACCCCCTCCCGCTTCTCGAGCCGCCGCAGGATCGATTCCAGATCCGGCCCTGTCTTCACCGCCTCCACCTCCACCGACACCACCCTCCATTGAATCCCCGCCGCTTTCCAGATGCGATCAATCTCCGGCAGCACCGACGCCGTGAACACCTCCGGCGTCACCCAGGTGTCGAGCGTCTCCCCTTTCTCGACAAATTCCAACCCGCTCATCAGATGCACCCGCACCGGCACCGTGAGCACCTCCATCGGGCCGCCCGCCTCCTGCCCCAGCACCGGCAGCGACAGCGCGGCTGGAAGGAGGAGAACGGACAGCCTGAGGGAGAGACGTCGGAAATAATATTTCAGAAACGGCATGACTTGGGGGGCAAAGGTTGCGTTCGATAGTTTGGATGAGGCGCTGCCCGGAGTCACGATTCAAAATTCCGTGAAGGCATGTCTAAGGTAACGACGAACCCGCAATCAATCTGTGCGCGAACGTCAAAGAGATGTCAGCCGCTGCTGAGGGCGCACTCTCGACTTTAGGTTTGTGTTAAGAACTGGCCTCACGGTTTCGACTCCACGGCGGCAGCGGCTTGATCATCCTCGTCTTGTTCGCCCTGTTTTGAGATTCCAGCTGGGTAATCTGGACGACTCCAATCCAAGCCACGCGCCGCGAGTGAAATGGGTGTGTCGTGTAGCTCTAGGCGGGTCAACTTAAGGCGAACTTCAAGATCTCTTGGGATCTGCGTGAGTGGATTGTTGGCGAGGTCGAGGTCTCGCAGTGCCTTGAAAGCGATGACTGCCTCATCGACCCGCCGAACATCCCCGCCCCTAATTGCAAGACGCTTCAAGCGGGGACAATCTCGCAAGAAATATGGAAATTCCTCGATAGGTGCGTTCAACGAAACAACTGACTCCAAGGTAGCGATGGATGCGAGTTCGGCAGGGAAACTAGTCCAGTTGAGCCAGCCGATCTGAAACTCGATCAGCCGACTGCAGTGCGGCAATAGCTCGCGACATCTATCGTAAGAATGATCTTCGGTATCCCAACTAGAGCCATGGAGCCACAACCTCCTCACCGCAGTTGGTGACGACTCAGCGGCGTCTAGGTCGGAGAATCCACCCTTCCGCAGTCGTCGGGCTCTGAGGATTGACTGTAACATCAGCGTGTCTCTTGGGCGAACGTCTAAGCTGTGGCGACGGCGAGCGCAAAACTCCGCTGACACGACAGACTGCTACGAGCCGTTGCCACCAGCGTTTTGTTCGGCCTTGTTTGGCCGAGGACGAACGCATTAGTTCTTAGTAGGACGGAACTCATAGACGTCTCGTAACACGAGATCACCACTGATGGCAAGCTCTCCTCTGTGTGTGCGGAATGATGCTTCATCAAGCGGGCCTAAAACCTTCGGTGACAGGGCGTCGAGAATCCAAAAGTCCACCTTCGAGGAATCCTCCTCTTCGTAAGTGTCATTGGGGTCATTCGGGCTGCGCTGCTTGAGGCCGTGACGCTTCGCGAGGATGTAGTGACCGTCCGTAGCGCACTCAACAACCATCGTCGGGATAATCGGCGTGCCATCTCCCCATCCGGCCTCTGGACCGATCATGATCTGATATGCCGAAGTCCGATAAAGCCAGTAATCACCGGCGAGGTGAGCCGAGAAGTCGGCGTGGCCCGCACCCAGAATGTCGAATGGGAAAACAGCGAAATAGAGCCGCAGAACGAATGGCAAACTGACGATGCCAATCGCGGAAAGAATGCCTCCTGCGATAAAGACTCGTCGAATGGTCATGGCGATGGACTCCGTTCCTTGGCCGAACTAGTGATTTATCGACAAATCTGTGGTTTTGCCAGCAGCTTTATCTCCGACAGAAATGTTGCTTTGCGACGGGATTTTGAACTCACGCTGTTGTTTTAGCGGCTCATTTGCGCGCAAAGCAACAAAAACGTGGGTTCTCGCTCAAATGAGCGGGTAAAAGACATGTATGAGTATTCCGCGCACGGAACCCAGCCTCGAACAACGCATCCTCGGCACGATGCGGGTGCGGCATGATTGATTCAGTCCCCTCCTCTGGCTTCTTCACCCTTTCGCTTGGCTCTTTCGCCGCCATTCCTCCCTGCCCGGCAGGCTCAAAAAGCCCCTCTCCAAGTCTCCTTGTCTCCCCATCCTCCAAATCCATCCCGATCATCCGCCCAAGAACCGTCGGAGCTGCTGTCAATGCGGCTTGGTTCTTCTTTGACGAGGTCTTCGTCTTCATCGGCAGTCAGGTGATCGCGATGCGCTTCCGCATCCCCCGCTGCCTTCTCATCTAATCTTGTTCGGTTTGCGTCGTCCATCGATCTGTCTGCACGAGAATCGATGCTCCAAGTGCAGACAGAAGCGCGACAGAATGTGACTCCAACTCAAAGAATTCATTGGCCGGTTCTCCCACTGCGATGATCAGCTGATACTCGGCTGCATTGAAAGTCTTCAGACGTAGTAGCGCAGGAAAATAGCGCGCAAAATCGTCAACAAAATCTCCATCCGCTACTTTCGGGGCGTTCGGGCAAGAAATCTGGAACGCCCCGAACCAGTAGTTACCTCGCGTATTTGCGAACGTTGCCGCACAATAATCTGGCAACTCAGAGACGACATCCCCGATTCGATCTCCTTCGCCGATCTCCAGGAGAACGGTTAGCTTTGTTGCGTGGTTCATGTTCTGGACCGAAAGTGTTCTTGGTTCATCGCAATATCACTTTCCACGCAATACGCATTGTTCAGATGGACGAAAGAGTGCGCCTGGAGCGCCCTTGTGTCAATGGATGGGGGATCGTGCTTTGCGATGCGAACTGATTTGGCGATCCAACCCTTTCGTTTGTCTCAGGCAACCGATCTGCGGTGCGCCTATCGGACCCTGTGGAAACCTCAAGCAACCTGTTTGAAGGTGCCGCGAGCTGATTTCCGGCTCATGGCGTCCCCTTGTCTCCCCCGCTCCAAGTCCCCCCTTTCTGGCAAACGCGCCTACGTCCCACCCACGTTCCGTAGGCGAAGTCGCCAGACTCCGATCCGCTCGGCACGCCTTCCCGCATCCAACGGCCTGCCGTCCGGGCTCTCAGAGCCCGGCTACAGCGACCCCTGCGTTCTGGCGAACGCGGCTGCGCGGATCACGATTCGGCGTTGGTCGTTGGCGATGGTGTTGCTCCCTCGGCCTGAGGACGACTCGGCGGCTGGAAGCGCGCCGCTCCTTGGGTTCTGGCGAACGCGCCGACGTCATCCCTCATCCCTCATCCCTCATCCCTCATCCCTACTCCCAGCCCTAATCATCTCCGCCTTTATCTTTCACCCACCATCTTTCACCATCCCGATCACTCCTCCACCGCTCCGGGCTCACTCCAGCCAGCTCAGCCAATAGAACTTCCTCTCCGGCACTGGGTCCTCGTCATCCGACCAACTCCACGTGGTCGAGGCGGCGGTGTCGGCGGTGCGGACGGTGGCCTCTGGATTTTCCTGCACGAGATCGGGCGAACTGACGAGGGTGTAGGTCACCCACGGATCCAAGTTTTCCGCCGTCACCGTCACCCCACCCGCATCACGCTGGACCGTGAGCGTGGGGCCGCTGCCCAGCTCCACATTCCACGCGATGGCGTAGTCGCGGTTGTTCGAGTTGGCGCTCACCTCGAGGACGTAGTCGCCGGGCGGAAGGTTCCTTTGAAACACATGCTCCACATTGTCCACGGAGCTGATTGAGGAGCTGATCTCCGCGCCTGGCGTTAACCCATTGGCCTTCTTCAGGCTCAGATCCAGATTGTAAGACGTCGATCCGTACGAGTAGAAGAAGAACCCAGTCCGGGTCACGTTTCGGTTCCAAGTCAGTGCCACCGACAGCCGATCCGCAAACCGCCCCTCCGGCACGGTGAAAAAGTAGCGTCTTGGAGCACTGCTGGAAGTCTTGCTAAAATCCCAACCGCGCGTTCCCACCTTCGTCGAGTTCGAGTACACCTGCCGCCCTGCATTCAGCATGTGCCAGGCGTGGTAAACGTTCAGTTCACCCGCGCCAGAGACCTCGTCGTAAGGTTTCGCCGTCGTCAGCCGCTGCCATCCGGGCAGGTTGTTTTTCGAGGCCCCCGCGAGGAGCAGCGCCTTGATCACCCGCATGTCATCCGCACCCGCCGTACCCAGCGTCCGCGCCGCCTCGACCATGAACGCACAGGCAGAGGCCACGGCGGGGGCGGCGTAGCTGGTGACGGCCTCCTCGACCACGAGATCCGGTTTCATCCGCCCGCTCCCGTCGGTGTTCGTTCCGCCCCGGCTGTGATTGCCCGCCAAATTGCCGACCGCCAAACCGTGGTAGAAGTTTCCCAGAAGCTCCGCCATGATGGAGTCGTTTCTCAGCCCCACGCACGCGATCACGTTGTCCCGATTGAGGATGTAGTCGAGCTTCCGCAGCATCTTCACATCATTCGTATCGGACTGGTTCTCCGGCGTCTTGAACGTCCCCACCCAACTGTGATTCTGAATCTTCGCAGGATTCCCGGACGGAAACGAGGGAGGCGGTTCGTTGTTGAAGGCCTGGCTGACGAAGTCGTTCGCCGCGTACATGTACACCTCCGTCACCCCCGGCGCGATGCTGCCATTCAGGGAGTAAAACCGCGTCGCCACCGAGTTAGCGTGGTTCGACAGTGTACCCGTGCCCGACTCAGGGGAAAAAGTCTTGCCCGCGTAGTTCCCCAATCCGGCGAAAGGGTCCGGCCCGCCCGCTTGCGGCAGGTAATCGTAGGGAGCCGTCTCCGCAGCACCCGCCTCCGCCTGCATCACCCTCACGCCTGAGCCGTCGGGCAATGCCGCTCCCAGCTCCGCCGCCAGCTCAGGCCAGCCACTGGCGTCCCGCCAGTCCGCCCGCGCAACCGCGGCGATCCCCACCATCGAAATGGCGAGGGCCAAGGAAGCCATGGAACGAGGGCTGAAAAACATGCGCGGATGATAGTCTCCACAGCTGTCTGCGCCGTTCAATTCCTCAATCGCTCATCCACCTGGGGGAATATGATCGACCTGCGGTGAGATTTGCTCTTTCTCAGCGGCCTGACCTAGCCCATCCTCATGATCATGCAACGCAGCCACCCTCGAATCCAGCGAGTCTTGACGACGTTTGCTTCTCACGAACAACGGGAAGCTCACGAGCGGTCCGAGTGGCTCGCAATGACGCCTCTGAAGCGGTTGCAGGCCGTCGAGGCCATGCGGCAGCTCAATCACCCCAAGTATGATCCCGCTGCTGACCGGATTCAGCGACTTTATACGGTTGCTTAATCGCCGTCGAGTCCGCTACGTCGTGGTCGGAGGCATCCGCGTGCCTTTCATCGACCTCCAGCGACTGTGCAAGAACAAGGTCGCCGCCGGACGGCCAAAGGACTTGGAAGATCTGCGCCATCTGTTCGGCTGACTGGATTCATCCGGCGGTTCAAACACGGTCCCGCCGAGCTCGTGACCGTCATTTAACCATCCCTTTCTCGCATCCCCGGTTCACCTGTGCTACGCGTACAGATTCGCCCTTTGTCGTTGTGCATCGGGCTCTCGATTCCTGTTATGCCTGACATCACTCCCGCCATCCCTGCCCTCCTCCAAACCTTTGATGCACGCCTCGTCCGCGAAGCCGAGCAATTGGTCGAAGACAACGCAGTGATTGCTCTGGACGACATCGATGGTGTTCTCGAAGCGGAAATCCAACTCGATGACAAGTCGGCCTACGTCCGCTGGAAGTGGACCGAAGAAGGCTGGAAGGGCACCACCGAAGTCACGGGCGAAGTGGTCCCGCTGGTCCTCTGCTCCACCCTCGTCGCGTGGCACAAGCAAGCGCGCCTCGAGGAAGAGCCCGAAGCGCCCGAGTCCGACGAAGTGGATGAGCAGACCTTTCAAGCCCTGATCGAGCGCCGGGTGGCCCGCACCCTCACGCCTGAGGAGCTCGGCTACCTCGCGAAGCTCGACAAGCGCTTCCAGCGGGTGGTTCAGGCCGATGGGGAGATCTTCGACCAAGACCTCGTTCGTCTGCATCCAAAGTGGAACATCGAGAGCTTGGAGCCCGTTCCCCTGTGGCCGGAGCCGCCGACCAGCGTGCGTGAGTTTTGGGACTACATCGCCCTCGCTTTCCACGAGAAAAAGCTCGCCATCCCGTCCTTCCTGCGCGGAGTCGCCGATCTTGAGAAAACCGAGGCTCGCCTGCATGACTGGCGCAGGGAACGGTCGGTTCCGGTTTGGAGAAACCGCATTCAACAGTTCAACATCCATCAGACCCGCGAGTCCCCGGACGGCGAGATCAAACGCCGCATTTGCCACTTTCGCCTGATGGTCACCGTGACGGAAGCCCGTCTCCAGATCCAGTACCCCGAGACGGACGAGTTCAGCCCGGTTGTTGGAAACGAACTCCTGCGATTGAAGAAGGACCACGCCCGCGGCCGGCTCAAACTGGATGCCACCGACGAGCTGCTTCTCCTGTCCTGCCTCTGCCAGCGCCCAGGCGATGAACAGCGCATGGATGGGTTCCGTCTCGACGAGAAGGACCACGCCCGCTGGCTCGGCAGCCTCCTGCTCCAGCCCGCTCTTCAGGACAAGATCGTCACGCTCGACGGCATCCCCGTTCAGCGATCCGCCTCGCCGCTCAAGTGGGTTGGCACGGAAGACGCGAGCGCCAACACGCTCACCCTTCACCTTGAAACGACCGACGGCCAGCCCGCCCCGCTCCCACTGCGGATCCTGCCCG
>CAXBNA010000068.1:0-27382 GCA_963976915.1 uncultured Verrucomicrobiales bacterium | reverse complement strand
AGATAGGCACTCTGCCACTTTGCCCATTGACGAACGGGCAGCCATAGCAACGTCCAAGGTATGCCAAGCGGCGAGGAAGCGCCCGCACCGCCTAGCGTCGGCGGTCCCGCGTTGGCATCACCTGCTTGTTCGCGCCGACTTGATTTTGTTGGGCATCTATCTCGATGGGCATTCAAATGGATTGTGACATCCGACACTAAAACAGCCAACTCCCTGTTAGACGCTCGATGTCAGTTTCATAACCTTGAAGTCCAAGGGTCAAGTTTAAGCGGCGACCAAAAAATTATGTGGCTCCTGAATTCAGGGAGAAGCGGATGGATGTCCAAGTGTATAAATTATCTCTTGATTTCCTTCGGATGCGGGTCCGCCAGCGATTCTGACGGCCAAAAGAGTCCAGCCTTGTTCTTGAATTTTTTGGGTGATCTCCCAGTCGGTGTAAGTCGATCCTTCAAATTCTTTGACGGTAAGTATGGGTTTGGTTGGGTCCATGAAGGAAGGGTAATGAGTAAATGGAATTTTTCTAGCGCGAACGCCGATGGTGATGCGCGGCGCGAGACGCATCCGAACCAACTAGACGGCGGATCGCCGTCGCATCCACCAACTTGTTAGCCATGAAAGTTTTTACGAAAGATTGCGAGATCACCGGACACGATCCGAAGGAGGTTCGGAGGCTTGCCCGCCGCCTCGAAGCTGTAGCGAGGGAGATCAATGAAATGGGCCTCCAAATCTTCGGCGCGGAAGGATCGGCGCTCTACATTGTTGACCCCTACGAGATCAATCCTCGTGGACGAGAGCCTCATGTCCTCGCTGACACACAGCAGCGAGGGAACGGCGGGATGCTCCAATGCCAGGAAAAATCTGACGGAACTCATTCCCTCTGTGGCTAACGTCAAAGGTATGACACGCGGCGAGGAAGCGCCCGCACCGCCTAGCGTCGGCGATTCCGCGTTGGCATCACCGTCTTGTTCGCGTCACGGTTTACCAGATTGCGTTTTTTCGGCCTATCAAAGTGGCTGTGGAGATGTTCGTTTGGTGGATAACGCGACGAAGGAAATGTTGTCAGATAAATTCTCTATTGTTTTTGCGGATACGAACGCTGGGTATTTTGTTGCCGTTTATCGGGATGGCTTTCGCAACGAGTATTTCTTGGTGCCGTGTAACGCTACTCTCGAACGATATGATAAGAATAGTCAAACATGGCAACCCCATCGACCACCTTCAACGGAAGATGTTCAGTGACTTCAATTTCAGTGTCGGCCAAAAAATATTTTCGCCCAAATGCTGGCGGCGGAAATTTTGACGCCCGAAAACCAAGAGACGTTTCTTCCACATCATAAGCCGTCTCGCCGTTATTATCTTTTACAACAATCGTCATATATGAATACAAAGAATACCACAAAAGAGAAATTATCTAGCGCGAACAGTATTGGTTTACGCATCCGCATATCGCTTTTCACGGAGATTGCGGAATGGATTTCAGGGAGGAGAATGAGGCTTGGAGGCCCTTGTGTCAATCCTTCGAGACTTCTCGACGGCTCAAGTTGTTTGTTTCAGAGAACCGAAAGATCGGGTGTGGTTAAGGAGCTGATATGCGATCCGAATATCGGTTCCTTCAGATTCGTTGGATATTCAGAGGTACGAAGGGATGAATCAAGTCTTGCATGGGAAGCTGATTTTTAGAACAGTGTTCTTATGAGTGCTTCATCGACGACGACCTCATCTTGGCATGAGGACCTGAAACGGGCTCGGAATGTGCCGGACTCCCACAAGCAAGGCTACAGCATGCTTCTGTCATGGTTCGAGAAGTGGCGGGTGTCGCGCCGATTGCCTCCGGGCAGAGAGGCTGCGCGGGCCTTTTGGCGACATCAGGTGAGGGCCAAGCCGCGCGAGGCGTGGCAGCTCGAACAATGGACCGCCGCCTTCGGCTGGTATCTGGAGTGGCTGCGATTCACCGAGACGCGCGGGGCAGAGGTGCGGACGCTCGAGGAGCGGGTCTTCCAGGCAGTGGATCGCGCCGGGGGAAGACGCGGTTTGGCCATCCGGACCCGCCAATCCTACGGCAGGTGGGGCATGCGCTTTGCCAGATGGGCAGGCAGTGCAAAGGCCGTTCTCCAGCAGGAGCAGGCACGAGGGTTTCTGGGCGAGTTGGTGACCCGTGAGAAGCAGAGTTTCAGTTCCCAGAAGCAGGCACTGAACGCGCTGGTGTTCTTCTTCCGTGAAGTCTGCGACCATGAAGACGTGGATCTCCAGGTCAAACTCCGCAAGACGCCGAAGCGCATCCCCGTGGTGCCGAATTTCCGTGAAATTGTGGCGATTCTGGGCCGGCTGGAGCCGACGCACCGCCTGATGGCCGAAGTGCAGTACGGAAGTGGGTTGCGGTTGATGGAACTGACCCGCCTGAGGATCAAGGATGTGGATCTGGAGCAGCGTCAGATCACGGTGAGGGCCGGAAAAGGCGATGCGGACCGCGTGACGGTGCTGCCCGAGGGCTTGGTGGAAAAGATCAAGCGTCACAAAGAGGAAATCCGGAAGGTCTTTGATGCCGACAAGGCCGCCGGCACACCACCCGTGGCGATCCCCGGTGCCTTGGCGCGAAAGTTCTCCCAGGCAGGTGGCCGCTGGGAATGGTTTTGGCTGTTCCCTGCGGAAACGCTTTCCCGTGACCCAGACAGCGAGATCGTGCGGCGTCACCACATCCATTCCGGCAGCTACGGCAACGCCCTGCGCGCTGCCGCGCAAAATGCTGGCATCGAGAAGCGGTTCACCTCGCACTGCCTGCGGCACGCCTTTGCCACCCATCTGCTTGAATCCGGGAAAGACCTGCGGACCATCCAAGAACTGCTCGGCCATTCCGATGTGCGAACCACCGAAATCTACACCCATGTCGCTAAAGGCATCGGTGGCACTGGTGTGCAAAGCCCGTTGGATCTGATTCCCGCGATGCTTGCGGCACCGTCCCAGAATGGTCTGGCAACTTTGCAAGAATTCTGTCTGCCGTCCCATTGACGGAGTCATTGGCGAAGATGTTCCAGAGTCGATTCGAAAGGCGAGGAATGAAAGCCCAGGGAGCGCGGTGGGGTCCGACCGCCGGGCGGACCGGGTGGGGTGAAGGACCTGCAACGATCCCTCGCGCCTTCATGTTTTGTGAATCTCCTTGGAAGGTGTCTTATTCCGTGCCGTCGGACGTTGCCATTAATCCAAAGGGCTTGGGACAAGGATGACGGCAAGGAATGGGAGGTGGACGGTCTCACAAAATGTGATGGCGCAAGGTATCCTCTGCCAGCATGAACGTCACTCAGGAGCCTGCGGAGTCGGAGACTGGAGGTGGGTGACGTCCGCTGGCCTTCGCGGATCGCCCGGCGATCAAGAGGCGAGTGCGGTCGAAAAGGAACTCCGCGCAGTGCATCGGACCCTCCGCCACCCTCATCCTTGTCCCGAAGTCGTGCGTAAGCTTTCGCGTGAAACGCCCGACCCAGGATGACATTGAGAAACTCAGCCGAGGACTGCCGACCCGTGCCCGCATTGGCAGCCGTGCGGTGGGTCACCGGTTGACTCAAAAGGAACGCCACCTCTTCGAAGCCGCCAAACGTCGCGGACACCTGCAGATCCCAGTCTCCGGCTGCCGCGACAATGTCCTCAACATCTTCCGCCTCTGGTGCGAGGCCACCGGGACTCCCTGCCGCATCCTCCATGCGAATCCGTCAGCCCCGGAAACCGACCGCACTTCCCCCTGAGCCACTATCGCAGCAGCATCAACAACTCGCGCATCCGCAGTTCGATGTTCATCAGAGATGCCTGGACGGTCGCCAGCCACTTGCCGTCGGCACTTTCGGGTGCGTGATCCATCACCTTTTCCGTCGCGGTGAGCGCGGCGGAAAACAGCGGAAGGCTCTGCTCCAGATCCACAATCAGGTAGTCCCACTGGCGCTTCTCCGAGTCCATGAACTGCTTGAGCACATGAATCAAATGGGCGGCCAGATCCGCGACGGTTGAGAGCAATCGTACCACGGCTGGCCGCGATTGAATCTCATCATTGAAGAGGAGCAGTTTCTCAAAACGCCGCAGTTCGCGAGCCAGGGCCGACGACCGTGCCTCCGGCGTCTTCCTCTGGTTGGAGGTCCCCGATCCAGAACCCGAATGGGACTCATCGTCATCAAGACCGCCAAACGGATCATTGGCCGAGTCGGCAGGCTGAAAAGGATCGTTCAGGCTGGGACTCTGAAAGGCGTCGGACAATCCCTCAGACTGCCTTTCCCCCAGGAGGAAATGCTTCCTGCGTGCCCGGTTCTGCCGAAGCAAGTCCGACTCCTCCTCCACACTGAGACTCCAGCGGGGAGCCGTGACTCTCAGCTGCAAGTGCCAGCTCTGGATGAGGACCCGCTGACCGTCCTCATTGAACCACTCAAAGAAGATCAAATTCTTGAGGCCCTTCGGTTCCAAAAACGGCGACTGAGCCATGGGACCATTGCGGCGGCGGGGAGCCTTGGCCACCCGATACGAGGCCGTCATCACGCCTGCATGACCGGATTGAAGAGCCCGCATGGACTCCACCTTTTGCAGGTCGCCTTCAGGCAGGGGATTGTGAAAGTCCACCCGGCACCCGGCGATGTCCCGAAGAAAATTCCCCTCCAGCTCCACTCGCAATGGCTGACGCATTCCCGTCAGATGGAGCATGCCGGTCACCAGACCGGGCACTTCGTTCGACAGATAGCCGCCGAGAACTGAGGACTCCAAACAAATAATCATTAGTTACCATATAAATTAGAAGTGCCCCTGATCGTGCGCAAGTGCCGTGAAGATCATTTGCATGAAATTCTTGTCCGGGTTTGGAAATCACGATCTTGGGGTGGCTGTTTGCCGGTCCGCCCACCGGCGCGTCGAGATCCCCTTCTCCATCTGAAGGTCGCCCAGTAGGCAGCACTCCCCCAAAAAAACTACCCTACGGGTACGGTCGAGCAGAATCCCATACCTGTTGACAGAGTTGGGATTCCCGTGCCCTAAATCTCCTCCGTTCCGCCGCCCCAAAGCGTAACCACCAACCGATTGTCATGTCCAAAGCCCTCATCATTGCGGAAAAACCCAGCGTCGCTGCCGACCTCGCCCGTTCTCTGGCGAAGGCCCCTGGCATGACCAAATTTGCCAAGGAAAAAGACTGGTACGAAAACGAGACTCACGTCATCTCCTCTGCCGTCGGTCACCTCCTGGAACTGGGAATGCCCACGGTGGACGGCAAGAAAATCGGATGGGGCTTCACGCACCTTCCCATCCTCCCGAAGGAATTCGATCTCCAGCCCATCGACTCCAGCAAGGATCGTTTCCGCGTCCTCAAGAAGCTCATCAGCCGCAAAGATGTCGACACCCTGATCAACGCCTGTGACGCCGGTCGCGAGGGCGAGCTCATTTTCCGCTACATCGTCGAAGCGACGAAAACCAAGAAGCCCACCAAGCGCCTCTGGTTCCAATCGATGACGCAGGGAGCCATCCTCGAAGCTTGGGCCAATCTTCGCTCGGAGGAGCAGATGAAGCCGCTCGCCGATGCCGCCAAATGCCGCTCCGAGTCGGACTGGATCGTGGGCATCAACGGCACCCGCGCCCTGACCGCGATGAACTCGCGCCACGGTGGCTTTCGCCTGACGCCGGTCGGTCGTGTCCAGACCCCCACCCTCACCATCCTTGCCAAACGCGAGCGGGAGATTCAGGCCTTCGAACCCCGCACGTACTTCGAGGCCTTTGGGCTGTTCGAAGTGGAAGCCGGTCGCTACGAAGGACGCTGGTTCGACGAGAACTTCAAGAAGGACGAAAACGATCCGCACAAGAAGGCCGAGCGTCTCTGGGATCAGGCCACCGCCCAGGCCATCCACGACCGCTGTGTGGGCAAACCCGGCAAGATCGAGCAGGTCACCAAGCCGACACGACAGGCCGCACCGCTTCTCTACGATCTCACCAGCCTCCAGCGTGAGGCCAGCAATCGCTTCGGCTTTTCCGCGCGCCGCACCCTTCAGATCGCCCAAGCGCTCTACGAAAAGTTCAAGGTCCTCACCTACCCTCGTACCGATTCACGCCACCTGCCCGAGGACTACCTCGGCACCGTGATCGATCACATGAAGACCATCGCGAAGACGAAGGCCAGCGAGGCAGGCGGCCTTCCCTCCGACCTGATTCCCCACGCGGCCACCGTCGTCTCCAACCACTGGGTGCGTCCGAACAAACGCATCTTCGACAACTCCAAGGTCAGCGATCACTTTGCCATCATCCCAACCGGCCTCATGCCGGCCAAGGAACTGCCCGAGGCGGAGCAGAAGCTCTTCGACATGGTCACCCGGCGCTTCATCGCCGTCTTTTTCCCGCCCGCTCAGTTTGAAGTCACCACCCGCATCACCCGCATCGGTGACGATGCCTTCAAGACCGATGGCAAGATCCTCGTCGAACCCGGCTGGCTCGGTGTCTACGGCAAGAAAGCCGTCAACCCGGACAACAAGCCCAACGACGACGAGGAGGAGAAAGGCGGGAAGCTGATCGTCCCCGCCAAGGAGGGCGAAACCGCCAGCACGCTCGACGTCGCGGTGAAGGAACTTCAAACCAAGCCGCCGGCCCGCTACACCGAAGCCACCCTCCTCTCCATGATGGAAGGTGCCGGAAAGCTGGTCGAGGACGACGAACTGGCCGAAGCCATGAGCGAGCGCGGACTTGGCACCCCGGCCACCCGGGCATCGATCATCGAAGGCCTCATCTCCCTCCGCTACATTGAGCGCGAAGGCCGCGACTTTCACGTCACCGGCAAGGGGCTGGCCCTCATCGAGCAGATCGGCGAGATCGGGATCGAGGCTCTCAGCTCCCCCGAAATGACGGGTCAGTGGGAATACAAGCTCCGCCAGATGGAGCGGAACGAACTCAAGCGCGACGTCTTCATGAAGGAGATCCGCGACCTCACCGAGCAGGTCGTCGGGAAGACCAAGGCCTACACCCAGGCCATCAAGGAACGCGTTTATCCTGAGTTCAAAGCCACCTGCCCATTCTGCGGCGCCACCTCGTTCAAGCAGACCGAAGAATTTTACGCCTGCCAATCCAAGGGCTGCAAACTTCGCGTCTACAAAGTCGTGGCCAATCGCGAGATGGCCGAGGACGAACTTCGCACGCTCATCGAGAAACGCATGGTCGGCCCGCTCGATGGATTCCGGAGCAAGAAGGGCAAGGACTTCTCCGCGGCGCTTCAGATCACCGACGAGCAAAAAATCACCTTCGTCTTCCCCGACGGTTCGGATCCCGACGCCATCGCCTGGGACGAGTGCCCGGTTCTTTGCGACTGCCCTGTCTGCGCCAAGCGCGGCGTGCAGAGCAAGATCTACGACACCCCCGAGGGCTACCTTTGCAAAGAGGCGGTCTCCGGTTCCAACTGCAACGCCAAGCTCCCCAAGGTCCTCTGCAAGAAGGAGATCACCGCTGAGAACGCCCGGAAGTTCTTCACCGAAGGCAAAACGGACCTCATCGAAGGCATGATCTCCAAGCGGGGGCGGCCCTTCAAATCCTTCCTCGTTTGCACCCCGGGCGAGAAACGCATCCTCTCCTGGGAATTCCCACCTCGCGAACCCAAGAAGAAGGCCGAGAAGAAGTAGCGCCCGGGCATCGGCGCTTTGAGTCTCCCCCAAAGACCCAGCGTCCGCTCGTCAGCCCCAAGTCAACGGACTTCCCTTTCTTCGAAAAATCACACAATCCGCCCAAAATCCCCTTGCGATTGCGAGCATTCGTGGAACCATCCCGGCTCTTATTCAACCATGACCCAAACGACGCCCGGCAAGGAGTCGGGTAACCAAGAATCCATGAGCGAAGCTACAACCACCCCACAAACGTTTAAACTGCACGACACCGACACCGGGAGTGCAGACGTTCAAGTCGCCCGTTTGACCGAGCGCATCAACCACCTGACTCAGCACCTTTCGGCGCATTCGAAAGACCACTCGACCCGTCGCGGTCTTCTCAAAATGGTCGCCCGTCGCCGCAAGCTTCTCGATTACTTGAAGCTCACCGCAGAGGACCGCTACAAGGCGCTCCTTTCGAGTCTCGGCCTCCGCCGCTAGTCTGATTTCCCGAAGCAGGGGTGATGCATTGCATCGCCCCTCTTTCGTTTTTGGCCGCGTTCAAGCGTGGCCATCTTTCGGACAGTGGTCACTTCCCGCGAGGACGATTTTCTTCGCGGCTACCCACCGGGCGACGCCACCATCGGCGCTCCCCACCAACCTACCCGGGGCTGCTTCAATTCAATCTCTGCGGTCCCACGCCATCCAACCCTCAGTTCTTAGAATCTTATGTCAGTACACAACATCACATGCCAAGTCGGCGCCGGAAGCATCACCCTCGAAACCGGCAAATTCGCAAACCTCGCTGACGGTGCCGTCACGGTCCGTCTCGGAGACACGATGATCATCGTCACCGCCGTTTCCCAAACCAAGCTGAAGGACGGCCAGGACTGGTTCCCGCTCAGCGTCGAGTACAAGGAAAAAGCCACCGCCGCAGGCCGTTTCCCTGGTGGTTTCTTCAAGCGTGAAGGCCGCCCGACCGAAAAGGAAATCCTCACCTGCCGCATGACGGACCGCCCTTTGCGTCCGCTCTTCCCGAAAGGCTACCTCTACGACACCCAGATCGTCGCCCTGCTGCTCAGTGCTGATGGCGAAAACGATTCGGACATCCTTGCGATGAACGGCGCCTCCGCCGCTCTCTGCGTTTCGGACATCCCCTTTGCCGGCCCCATCGGTGCCGTGCGTGTCGGCCGTGTGAACGGTCAATTCGTCGTCAACCCGACGCACACCCAGCGCGAAGACAGCGATCTCGATCTCGTCTATGTCGGGAACAAGACCGACGTCATCATGATCGAAGGCGCAGCCGACGAACTGCCTGAGGCAGACTTCATCGCCGCCCTCCACTTCGCTCAAGAAAACATCCAGCCGCTCGTCGCCGCTCAGGAACAACTCGCCGCTCAAGCCGGCAAGGCCAAGCGTGAAGTTCCTCTCATGCTGGTGAAGGATGAGCTCCTCGAAGTCGCCTACGAAGTCGCCGGTTCCCGGATCGAAGACGCCATCTATCGCCCGAGCAAGGTCGAGCGCGGCAAGGCCGTTGGCGCTCTGAAAGACGAAGTCGAAACCGCGATCAAGGCCAAGTTCCCTGACGCCACCGGCTTCGAGATCAGCCAGGCCTTCGACTACATTCAGAAGAAAGCCTTCCGCATCAGCATCCTCGACAAGGGACAGCGCTGCGATGGCCGCGCCGCCGATCAGATCCGCCCCCTCACGGGCGAAGTGGGTCTCATCCCCCGCGTCCACGGTTCCGCTTCCTTCGCTCGTGGTGAAACCCAGGCCCTCGCCTTGGCCACCTTGGCACCCGCTGACGAATCCCAAGAGTTCGACAACTACGCAGGCGGCCCCAACGAGAAGCGCTTCCTCCTTCACTACAACTTCCCTCCCTTCTCCGTCGGTGAAACGGGTCGGTTCGGCGGTCAAAACCGTCGTGAAATCGGTCACGGCGCCCTCGCTGAGCGCTCCATCGCTCCCGTCATCCCTGAGAAAAACGACTTCCCTTACGCCATCCGCATCAGTTCCGAAGTCATGGAGTCCAACGGCTCCACCTCGATGGCCACGGTTTGCTCCGGCTCCATGGCCCTCCTCGACGCGGGTGTGCCCCTCAAGCGCCCGGTCGGCGGGATCTCCGTCGGCTTGGTCTCCGAGCACGACGAGAACAACCAGATGAAGCGCTACATCACGATGCTCGACATCCTCGGCAGCGAGGATCACTTCGGCGACATGGACTTCAAACTCTGCGGCACCGACGACGGCGTCACCGGCTTCCAGCTTGACCTCAAGCTCCCCGGCATCCCGCTTTCCATCCTCGAAGAAGCCATCACCAAGGCCAAAACCGGCCGCACGGAAGTGCTCAGCGTGATGAACGCAGCGATCGCCGCTCCGAAGGAACTCAGCCCGCACGCTCCGCGCATCGAGATCCTCAAGATCAACCCGGACAAGATCGGTGAACTCATCGGCCCTGGCGGTAAGAACATCAAGGGCATCCAGGCTGAGTCCGGTGCTGAGATCAGCATCGAAGACGACGGCACCATCTTCGTTTACGCCTCCCGCAAGGAAGGTCTGGAGCGCGCCATCGAGATGATCAAAGGCGTCTCCGCCGAGCCCGAGGTCGGCAAGATCTACACCGGCAAAGTCGTCTCCACGACGAACTTCGGTGCCTTCATGCGCCTCTTTGGCAACAAGGACGGCCTCATCCACATCAGCGAGCTCGCCGACTTCCGCGTCAACAACACGGAAGACGTGGTCAAGACCGGAGACATGGTCACCGCCAAGTGCATCGGCATCGATGACAAAGGCCGCGTGAAGATGAGCCGCAAGGCCGCCATGAAGGAACTCGACGCGCAAAAAGAAAGCGGCGAGGCAGCCCCTGCCGAAGGCGCAGCCGAGTAGTCCTCCTTGCTCAACCCAAGCAATCCCACAAAAGGCCGTTCCCTCACCGGAACGGCCTTTTTTTGCCTACTGAGGGGCACGGCCCACGCCCTGCCATTTCTCGAGTGCTTCCAAGGATCGGCGCTTTGCATCCCATTCGAAGGCCCGTGTCGTCCGAGGCTACCTCGACCTCCCAAACGAATATCCATCGCCCTCAACTCGCTCACGATCCCATCAAAAAGGCGCTGACTTTCGCCAGCGCCTTGATGTGGGTGATTGAAGTTCTATCGAGGCTCTCGATCCGCAGAACGCAGAGCCGCGACAAACGCGCCTACAGTTTCCGGACCATGAAGTCCTTGTAGTAGCAGGTGCTGTCGGGGTCGTGGCCCTGGATGGCGAAGATGCCGTGGCTGAGCGCACGACCGGGCATGTTCTTCAGCGCGGTGGCCGGATCCCAGCCTTCCGGCTCCGTGAAGGTGGCGGTTTCTTCGCCATTCACCTTGAGGGTGATCTTGCTGCCCTTCACGGTGATGCTGTAGTCAAACCATTCGCCGTCAGTGCTCGGTGCCTTTTCTAGAATGTGGTTCTCAAGGCTGCCTGCGGGTGGCTCCTGGCCCTCGGCAAGGACGAGGCAGTTCACAACGCCATAGATGCTGCCGGTCTTCTTCGGGTCTTTATGGGTGCTGTTGACCTGGCACTCGTAGCCCTTCGAGGGCCAGCCGGATTCTTCAAACGCGGTGTGGAAATAGATGCCGCCATTGGAGCCGGCCGTCGTCTTGACTTTGCCTTTGAACTCGAAGTCCTTGAAGTCGGCCTTGCCGTCTTCACCCACATAGAAGAGGTGGGCGCGACCGCCGGAGACTTTCAGCTCGCCATTTTCGACGCTGAAGCAGTTGGGGTTCTCCTCATTCGACTTCCAGCCCGTGAGGTCCTTGCCGTTGAACATGGCGATCCACTCGGCTTTGGCTTCCTCCTTTTTCGCTGGAGCGGGTTTCTCGGCTGGAGCTTTGGCAACAGGCGCGGGTTTCTCGGCGGCAGCGGCTGGTGCAGCAGTAGTGGAGGACTCTTCCTTCGCGCACGAAGCAGCGAGGCAGGCAATGGCCGCGAGGCCGAGGATTCGGGAAATGGTTGGGATTTTCATAGATTCGATTGAGGCCGTTTTTCTACATCGGCTTGTTCCGCTTGTCCAGCCAGCAGGACGCGGCTCTGATGGGTGGATGAGCGAATCTCCCCCTGAGGTCCTGGCCGTCCGAGTCACTCCGAATGCTCGGCAGTCGTCGATTTCCGGATGGGGCTACGACGAAAAGGGACGCCCCGTGCTCTTGATTCGCCTTGCCGCACCGCCGGTCGACGGGAAGGCCAATGACGAGCTGATCCGCTTTCTCGCGAAGGCCCTCGGCTGCCGAAAATCGGACATCACCCTGCTTCGCGGCACCAGTTCCCGACAGAAGTCCCTCCAAATCCCCGCAACCGCCGCGCCAAAGCTGCCTCCCCTCGGCTAGCTTCCCATTTGGAGTGCTCCGAGTATCGGAGCTTTGGATTTCGCCCAAAGACTTCTGCGCCCAGACGGAAACTTTTCTTTCCCAATCGGGTTGGATACCCTTTCCTCTCCTATCATCTCATGGCTGCCCCTTCCCTGACCGAGTTCCTCATTGAAACCGCCACCAGCGCGGGCTGTCGGGAGAATGTGCAGCTTCGAACCACGCTGGAGGAAGCCCAGGACAAGCGCCAACCGATGGTGGATGCGCTCCTCGACAGCCAGCTCGTGGATGAGGACCGGTTCTTCGAAACGCTGGCGCATCAGGTCAGCCTTCCCTTTGCTGGAGCCGAAGCAGGCCCCGACGAAGAGAGCCTTCACCATCGCTTCCCGGCCAAGCTGGCCCTGCGCCACCGCATCCTGGCCACCCATGTCACCAGCATGGAGGCCACCCTGCTGACCTACGATCCCTTCAACCTCGATGCCCGCCAAGCCGTCGGCCAGGAATTGCGCAAGCGCGTCCACTGGCAAATCGCTCCCCGGCATCGCATCATGGAAGCGCTCCACCAGGGCTATGGCGTCGGGGCCGAGAACTTTGAGGAACTCCTCGAAGGCCGGGGTGGCGAAGGCGACACGGACGATCTCGCGCAGGAAGTGAACGTTCTCGATGCCGCCGACGAAGAAGCCACGGTGATGAACTTCGTGAACCAGATTTTCCGCGAAGGGCTCAAGGAGCGCGCCACCGACATCCATGTTGAACCACTTGAGCACGACCTCCGCATCCGCTACCGCATCGACGGCAAGCTGATCGAGGTGCCCGTGCCACCGAACATGCGCCTGCTTCAGGCCTCCCTGATTTCCCGCCTCAAGATCATGGCCCACCTCGACATCGCCGAGCGCCGCCTGCCGCAGGATGGCCGGATCAATCTCGAGCTCGATGGCGATCCCATCGACGTCCGCGTCGCCACCATCCCCTCCGTCAATGGCGAGTCCGTCGCCCTGCGTCTCCTCACCCGGAAGAAGTTCGACATGGCCGGCATCGGCATGGACGCCGACACCGAGGCGACCGTTCGCAGGCTCCTCGCCCAACCCAACGGCATCATCCTCGTCACCGGCCCCACAGGTTCAGGAAAAAGCACCACGCTGTACACCTTCCTCCGCGAGCTCAACACCAAGGACCGCCGCATCGTCACCATTGAGGACCCGGTGGAAAACAAGCTCGACGGCGTCGTCCAGATCGCCGTCAAACCCGAGATCGACCTCACCTTCGCCGCCGGTCTCCGTTCCATCCTCCGGGGCGACCCGAACGTCATCATGGTCGGGGAAATGCGCGACCAGGAGACGGTCGAGATCGCCATCCGTGGTGCCCTCACCGGTCACTTGGTGTTCTCCACCCTCCACACGAATGACGCCGTCGGCGGCATCTCCCGCCTGCTCGACATGGACATCGAGCCCTTCATGATCTCCTCCTCCGTGCGTGCCCTTCAGGCCCAGCGCCTCGTCCGCACCCTCTGCCCGCACTGCAAGACCCCGGCGCAATACGAGGCCAGCTACCTCAAGGCCATCGAGTTCCCACCCGGCATGGAGGCCAACCTCTTCCAGCCCGTCGGCTGTCGTGCCTGCCGCAACACCGGCTTCGTCGGCCGCCTCGCCATCATGGAGATCTGCATCATGACCGAAGGCATGCAGGAAAAAGTCAACAATCGCGCCACCATCGCCGAACTCCGCGCCCAGGCCCTCAAGGACAAGATGGTCCCCATGCGCAAATACGGCTTCCGCAAAGCCACCGAAGGCATCACCACCATCGAGGAAGTCATGAACGTCACCGCCACCAGCGAGTGACGGGTCGCTCCCGACAGAACGACATCCCAGAATAATCGGTGCCGTTGTGGACGCCTGAATATCAACCCAACGTTTGAGGTATGACAGCCCTACCAGCGAGGGAGAGCGTTGATCACGAGATTGGGGTTGAAGTCACCAGAAGTCATCTAAACTGAGCGGCTGGTATGGGTTGTCATGACGCGCCTTGTTCGGCTTGTCGATTGAGAGCTAGGAAAATCTTGATGATGTCTCCCACCGCTGAAGCCTCTTCCATCGGGAAATCGTAGCGATACCTCTTGTCGGTAAGAAGGCCATTATCGAACAGAAACATGGCCAGATCGTCGCTGTAGTCGATTCCGAAGATTGCGGCTTCGTCCTCTGGGTAGATTAGCTCGGGCTCTACCGAAATCACGCGCGAGAATGCACGTCGAAAATCGTCGACCAATGAGGAAGAGCTGAGATCCAAGCTACATCGTCCGCAAAAATCAAGTGTCGCCAACGGAACACGGTCGCGAAATGCATTTGGCGGCATGGATGAATTCCCAAACAGCTTTCCGAGTATCTTCATAATTCTCTGCCGAACAGTAACTATTCGTCCATTCGGACATCGCTTTTCACGGAAATCACGGAATGGAATTCAGAGGAAAAATGAGACTGGGGCGTCGTGGTGTCAATCCTTCGAGTCCTTCTAAAAGAAGCCAGCAAGGCAGGCAGGCCGCCCGACCTCAGTTGGCGAACACCGAACGGCCACCGGATGCGACGAAGAGATAGGGACAAAGAGATGAAATGTCGCGTTCCTTTGCCTCCATTCCCCGGTCCCATTTTTCACAAACCCCCACGAGGCGGCTGACATCACCCCAAGATCCGCCCAGCTCGAACGCGCCCAGACGCAACAATCCCACTTGCCTTTCCACCGCATCTGCGTCATACCGCGATTTCCATTCCAACCGCCACCCATGTCTCTCCCGGATGCCATCCCGCCCGAGAATCGCCTGGTCGATCTCGAGTCCCTCTGCCAATCGCCTTTCTCTCGCCTCGCCTATCGTCTTTTCGGGGGGTGGATCGAGCGCACCATGGGCATCAAGCGGCTCAATGAGCTGAATCATGCCATCCACGTCAAGGGTACCGAGGCCAGCTTCTTTGCCACCGCGTATGAAGAGATGGGCATCGAGTGCGAATTCGCCCCTGAAGACCTCGCCGCCGTTCCGAAGGAGCAGCCCGTCGTCCTTGTGGCCAATCACGCCTTTGGCGGAGCCGACGCGGTTCTATTCGGTCACCTGATGCATCGGCTCAGGCCCACGGCCAAAATCATGGCCAACTACCTGGTCAACCGGGTTCGGAACGTCCGGCCCCACATGATCACGGTCGATCCCTTTGTTCAGGTCAAGGGCTCGACCACGAAGAACACCGCGCCGCTTCGCGAAAGCCTGCGCCATCTCAAGAACAGAGGCATGATGGCCGTGTTCCCCGGCAACAGCGTGGCTCAATTCCGGCTCAAAGACATGCGCGTCACGGAGAGCCCCTGGTCACCCCACATCGCGGCGCTGATCCGCCGGACCAAGGCCACCGTGGTCCCCGTCTTCTTCCACGGCCAAAACAGTACCCTTTTCCAGGTCGCATCGCTGATCCATCCGATGCTGCGCACCGCTCTGCTTGCGCGGGAACTGGATCGCCTGCGGCAGCCTGGACGGAACAAGGTTAAGGTGACCATCGGTCGGCCCATTCCCTTCAGTCGTCTGGATCACTTCGCCGATGATGCCGATCTCGCGAAGTTCCTCCGCCTCAACACCCTCCTCCTCAAGAGCCGCCCCGCTCAGGACAACGTCCTGGCCGCGCGCAAGGCCTACGCCGCCCGGCCCGATGTGGAGCCGATCGCTGAACCGGCCGACCCGTCCCAGATCGAGCACGAGATCCTCGCCCTCCCGTCCGAGGCCCTGCTCGCCCGCCAGGGTCAGTTTGAAGTCTTCATCGGCGACTACCATCAGATGCCCGGCGTGATGCACGAGATCGGGCGTGTCCGCGAAATCTGCTTCCGCCACACCGGCGGTGGCACCCTCCAACCGCTCGACCTCTCCCCGGCGGACGAGTACTACAAGCACGTCTTTCTCTGGGACAAGGCGGACCGTGCCATCGCGGGTGCCTACCGCGTCGGGCTGTCCGATCAGATCATCGCCGAGCACGGTCCCTCCGGACTCATCTGCTCCCGCCTCTTCAAATTCTCTCCCGCCTTCGTCGATCAATTGAATCCAGGCATCGAACTCGGTCGCTCCGTCATCCATCCCGCCTACCAGCGGAAACCTGCCACCCTGTCCCTCATTTGGAAGGCACTCTGCACCTACATCGTCCGCAATCCGCAGTACCATCGGGTCTTTGGATCCGTCGGTGTCAGCCAGGGAGCCGAGTTCACGCCCGAATCGCGGACCCTTATCGTGGAGTTCATGCGGAGACGCTTTTCCGACCCCAAACTCTCTCTGGAGATCGAACCCGTGTCGCCCTTTCGCAGCGCTGAAATTTTTGATCTCGAAGAGGACGACATCAGCCACCTGCTGAAGGAGATCGACGACGTCTCCACGCTCATCTCCGAGATCGAGCACGACGGCAAGGGCATGCCAGTTCTCATCCGGCAGTACATCAAGATGAACGCCAAGCTCCTCAGCTTTGGCGTTTGGGAGGAACACAGCAACGCCGTCGTCAGCTTCATCCTCGCCGACATGGTCGGTTGCGACGAGCGGATCCTCCGCAAGTTCATGGGCCCTGAAGGCTACGAAAGCTTCATGGCCTACCATCGGGAGAAAGCGACCGTACCCGTCTGGTGACCTTTTCATTCCCGCATGCCCGCCTTTGCCCACCTCATCCAGCTCGACTCCCAATGGGAAGATCGTACCGCCAGCCATGAACGGGCCAAAAAACTCATCGCCGAGGCCGCCCCCGGCCCCGGTGATTTGATCGTGCTCCCGGAGATGTTCTCGACCGGCTTCAGCAAGAACATCGCCATCACCACGCAAACCGAAGCCGCCGAAGACGAGACCTTCCTTGCCGAAACCGCGCGTGCCTTTCAATGCACCGTCGTGGGTGGCGTGGTGTGTGCCTCCGACAACAGCGGGGCACCCTTCAACCAGTCCGTCGTTGTTGGCCCCGATGGCAATGTCCTCGCCCGCTATCGGAAGCAGCGCCTCTTCAGCTACACCGGCGAGTCCGATCACTACCAACCCGGCACCGAAGGTCCGTCCCTGTTTGAGTGGAACGACCTCCAAGTCGCCCCGCTGATCTGCTACGACCTCCGATTCCCCGAACTCGCCCGCGCCGCCGTCCGTGCCGGGGCCGAGGCCCTCATCTACATCGCCGCGTGGCCGGTGAAACGGCAGGAGCATTGGATCACGCTTCTGAAAGCGCGGGCCATTGAAAACCAAGCCTTCGTCATCGGGGTCAATCGCTGCGGGAAGGAACCCGAGAGCACTTACGGAGGTCGCTCCATGGCCGTCGATCCCCACGGAGTCGTCATCGGCGATGCAGGGGCGGCCGAGACCAGCGTCGGTGTTCGCATCTATCCCAATGTGGTCGCCGAGTGGCGAAACGAATTCCCCGCCGTCACGGAGTTTCTCGCGTAGCAAGCTCTTCCATCAAACTGCTTCGCTGCCGCCCCGCCGTCAAAATCGCCCGGAACCGTTCCTCGTCGGACTCCCGCGTGTCGCTCACAAGCGTGAACTGATAGGCCGACCAATGCGCCATCTCGGATTCCGCATTCTTCATCCGAAGCTCCAGCGTGGCCTCGTCCTCCGTCGCACGACCTGCCAGACGATTCCTCAATTCCTCCAAGCTCGGAGGCATGACGAAGATGTCCATGAGGCAACGCTTCACCAACTCGTCCTCGCAGGCACGGACCTGAATCGCACCCTGCACGTCGATGTCCATGAACACGTCGATGCCCTTCCTCAAATTCTCGTAAACGTAGCTCTTCAAAGTCCCGTACCAGCGACCATGAACCTGAGCATGTTCGAACAACTCATCCTGCTCGACCCGTTTCAGAAAGTCCGATTCTTCAAGGAAGAAGTAGTCTTTCCCATCCACTTCACCCGCACGCGGCGGACGCGTTGTGCAGGACACGGAGAACACCGCCTCACCCTCGGCACAGACTTTTCGGCAGAGGGTGGTTTTGCCGGTGCCCGAGGGACCGGAAACGACCACCAATTGTCCGAGCCTCCGTGAGGGAACCGTCATGACAGACCTTTACGCTGAAACTTCCAACTTCAGTTCCGGCTTGGCCTCGATCGCCGCCGTGAGACCCGGCCAGCCCTCTGGGCGCTGCATCTGGAAGAAGTAGAGATAAAGGGCGACCTGCTTCGCCGGATACTTGGCCAGCAAAGCATCGATCCCGCTGGTGGCCTTGGCCTCGGGGATTTCTTCCGGCAGCTCCTCGACCTGACCTTTGCCATCATGCGCAATGTCCACGGCGTCGAGAAAGATGGTGAGCATCTCGACCTGGCCTTTGAGCAGCCAAATCTGAAGCACCTGAGCGGTGATGTCGTCATTGAGCTTCAGCACCAACTGCTGGGCGATCCAAGCGGCTTGCTCGGGCTTGGTCTTTTTCTCCACATACACGGGACGGAGCTTCCGTCGTTGAGCCAACGATTGGACGACGCCGCGATAGGCACCACGCTCTTCGTTTTGGAGGTACTGGATGATCTGCTCTTGGACTTCAGGCCCAACGGCCCGGATAAGTTGGTGGGAATTCATTCGCCGTGAATAGTGGATACAGGGTTGGAGACGGCGCTTGCTACCATCGGCCCATCCGGCTCGCAAGCCGTTTTCAGACGGGACGGTGGACGACGCACTGAAACGCGTCGGCAGCGGAACCTTCCTCGATCATCTGTGCATCAATGCCGCTGGCCCGATTCACCCGATCAGCCGCGTGTTGATTCAGAAACCCTCGAAGGGAGCCAAAGAAAACCTCCGACCAACCGAGATCCGTCGCCCAACGGCCGTAGTCGGAGAAGTTGATGTCGGCCGTGAGATCCTGACGCCCCGGGTTCAGGTAGATCTCTGCACCCTCGGTCCGCTGCTGGTGCAGGTAACCCCGGATCGTGCCCCGGGGACGGCGATGGTAGACTTGCGGAAAAAGATCGCCGTAGTCGATGGTCAACATCGCTCCCGATTTCCACTCCCGCGACCATTCCGACAGCCAGTCGCGCACGGATGCGTGGAGTTCCACCCGCTGGCGTGGCGACGGTGGCGGCGTGGCGGACGTCCAATCACTCAGCGCCTGAAACGCAGCCACCTCCGCATCACTCCAGCACCGTTCGCGAAGCTCCTCCCGAGCTGGCTCACCGCGTTCAGAACGAACCCAGACCTCCCGCCAAGTGCCCGACTCGGCATCCCACTCGATGCGATCACACGGAAACGCATCCAAGAGTTCGTTGTGATAAATGAACGCCCGGCCTCCCGCCTCTCGCAGCGCTGACTCCAAATCGTCATGCCAAGTCACGTTCTTGGAGCCCAGCTTCGCCTTTTGCTGCCCGCGAAGCACCGGCGATGTCTCCACCATGTGCCATTTCAATCCGCGTCTCGTCCACCACCCAATGTCCTTCCGGACGCCACTCATCAACGAGCCATCCCCTCCTCCGACTTCGATCACGGCGCGGATCTTCGGCTGCGCCCGCAGCTCGCTCCTCAACCATCCCGCCACACCGGCCGCCAACAACGACGAGAGCGTGGCCGCCGTCGAGAAATCTCCCCGCTCCCCCACTGTCCGGATTCGCCGACTGTAGTAGCCGTTCTCTGGATCAAAGAGCGCCCGGCGCATGAAGCTGGAGAAAGGTTCGGTCATTCCACGGCTCAAAGAGGCCGGATTTCAGGCGGGTTCAAGCTCCGCAAAACTTGACTCTGGCTTCGGAAGCCGTTCCATTGCCGATCACCATGATCTTCGCCGAGCTTCATCGTCTCTACCAGTTGCCCTTTTTCGACCTGATCCAACAGGCGCGCCAAGTCCACCAAGCCAATTGGACGGGCAATGAGGTTCAACTTTGCACCCTTCTCAGCATCAAGACCGGCGGATGCAGCGAAGACTGCGGCTACTGCTCGCAGAGCGCCCGCTACAATACCGGGCTCGAACGCGAAGACCTGATGTCCCGGGAGCAAGTGATGGAACGCGCCCTCGCCGCACGCTCCAGCGGCTCCACCCGATTCTGCATGGGTGCCGCCTGGAAAGGCGTCCGCTGCGGCACCGAAAAGTTTGATCAGGTGCTCGACATCGTGCGCGACGTGTCCAAGCTCGGCATGGAAGTCTGCGTCACGCTTGGGCAACTGGGTGCCGATGAGGCGGCTCAACTCAAGGAAGCGGGAGTCACTGCCTACAACCACAACATCGACACTTCCCCCGAGCACTACCCCAACGTCGTCAGCTCCCACACCTTCGACGACCGCCTCAATACCATCCGCCACGTGCAGGATGCCGGCATGTCCGTCTGCTGCGGAGGCATCCTTGGTTTGGGTGAAACGATCAATGATCGCCTCAAAATGTTGGAGGTCATTTCCGAGTTCAATCCCCCGCCTGAGTCGGTTCCAATCAATGCCCTCATGGCCATGAAGGGCACACCGATGGAGGACCACGCGCAGGTCGACACCTTTGCACTCATTCGCATGATTGCCGTGGCCCGCATTGCCCTGCCGAAAGCCAAGGTCCGCCTCAGTGCCGGACGCACGAACATGAGTCGCGAGGCCCAGGCACTCGCCTTCTTTGCAGGTGCCAATTCCATCTTCTACGGAGACAAACTCCTCACAGCGGCCAATCCGCAAACGGAGCAGGACATGAAGCTCCTCCAAGAACTGGGTCTCACCCACCAACTACCCAATCCCGAGCTTCAAGCACCTGAACCTGACACGCGCCGCCCGCTAGGCCCGGTTGGAGAAATCCCCGCCGACGCCCCCTGCCTTGTGGGTGCAGGGGCAGGATGTGGATGCGATTGATCCAGAACACACGTACCGGCATTGCCCGTCGTCACCTTGGATTGGAGAAAACCCCAACTCGCGTCCGCTCCCCAAGAGGAGCCGATCCTTCATTGCCATCGCGTTTCCCCAGCATCGCCGCCAGAAGCGATGGCTAAGCCACGTTCTTTGCCGATGCGATTCCATCTCTCTTTTTTTCTCACCCTGATTTCGGCGACCGGCGCGCTCGCAGCCGAGCCACCGGCAGGCCACTCCGCCCACGGTGAAGCTTTCAACGAAGGTCCCCGGCAGGCTGCCGTGCTGATGGGCGGTACGGGCGAGGTTCATTTCCCAAGCTCAACGAAGAGCGGAGAAGCCCAGGCATTTTTCGAGCAGGGTGTCGGCCAGTTGCATGGCTTTTGGTACTTCGAAGCGGAACGCAGCTTTCGCCAAGCCGCCACGCTGGACCCCGATTGCGCCATGTTTTACTGGGGCATGGCCATGGCGAACGTGAACAACAAAGACAGGGCCAAGAGTTTCCTCGCCAAAGCCGTCGAACGCAAGGACAAGGCCACTGACCGGGAGAAACTGTGGATCAAGACGCTCGAAAACTACTACCAAGAGGACAAGCGTGACGATAAGCAGCGCGAGCTCGACTTCATCCGTGATCTGGAAGAGATCGTTCAGTCGGACCCGACCTACACCGAGGCCAAGGCGTTTCTCGCCTGGAAGATTTGGCATGCCAAGAGCAAGGCGCCCATCTCCAGCCCGATGGCTGTGAACGCCCTGCTCGACCAAGTCTTCGAAGCATCTCCGAATCATCCAGCTCATCACTATCGCATCCACCTGTGGGATGGGTTCAAGCCCTCGCAGGCGCTGAAATCCGCCGCTGTGCTCGGTCAGTCCGCTCCGTCCATTGCTCACATGTGGCACATGCCCGGTCACATTTTTTCCAAACTCAAGCGCTATGACGACGCCGCATGGCAGCAGGAGGCCAGCACCCGTGTGGATCACGCCTACATGATGAAGAATCTGATTCTTCCTGACCAGATTCACAACTACGCCCACAACGAAGAATGGCTCGTCCGCACCTTCAATGAACTCGGGCGCGCCAGCGATGCTGCAGCCCTTGCCAAAAGTCTCATTGCCAACCCGCGGCATCCCAAGATCAACACCCTCGACAAGGGTAGCTCCTCTGCCAGCTATGGTCGGACTCGCCTGATCGAAACGCTGATCCAGTGGGAACGCTGGTCCCAACTGGAGGAGCTTTGCCGCTGCGACAGTCCTTGGGTTCCCAAAGCCGTTCAAGAGGGCCACGAAGCGCTCCGTCTTCGCGGGCTGGGTCTTGCTCAATTCCATCTGGATCGGGGAGAGGCCCTCGATACAACCATTGCCGAGCTGAAGCAGTTTCAACTCGAGCTCAAGCAGAAGAAAATCGAAGACGCCAAGGACGAAGCGAAGCCCAAGGCTGAGAAACCCAAAGAAGCCACCTCCCCTGCCGCCAAAGCGAAGGGAAAGGGAAAGGGCAAGGGGAAAGCCGACGCTGGCAAGACGAACGAAGCAAAGCCCAAGGCTTCAGATTCTGACAAAGCCCTCGCCGAGCTCCAAATCCTCGCGGCTCTGATCCATGATGATGTGGACGCAGCCAAGGAGCAACTCCTGCCGCTCAAGGACGAGATTCCGGCGGACCGCCTCGCCCGCTATTGGCTGGCCGTGGAGGATCCTCAAAAAGCCATCGAAACCGCCAACAAGATCAATCAGAACTTTGTGGGGCTTGCCACCAAAGCCAGCATTTTGGCCCTTGCCGGAAAGCCCGATGAGGCCCGCAAAACCATCGACCAAGTCCGCAAAGTGAGTTTCGCAGCCGACCCCACCCTCCCGGTCGCAGCCCGCCTGGATGCTCTTGTCGAGTCACTCGATGTCAAAAATGGCTGGCGGGGCAAGGCCCCGATTCGCAAGGACTCCGGTGTCCGCCCGGAACTCGACACCCTGGGCCCAATTCATTGGTCTCCACCCATGGCCCCGAAATGGATGGCCTTGGATCTGGATCTCAATGCGGTCAATGCGGCCACGCTTCAGAAAAAGCCCACGCTGCTCATCTTCTACCTCGGTCAAAGCTGCACGCACTGCATGGAGCAGATGGAAGCGGTGCTCAAACGGTCGAAGGACTTCGAAAAGGCGGGGCTTCAGCTCGTGGGAGTCACGCCCGAACCTCCCAGCTTGGCCAAACGAATTCTGGACAAACACGATGTCCCCTTCCCCATCTACTGCGATCCCAGCTTGGACATGTTCCGTGCTTTTCGCGCCCACGATGACTTCGAACAACTCCTTCTCCACTGCGTCGCCCTCATCGATTCCAAAAACCAGATACGCTGGATCGACATCAGCTACGACCCCTTCATGGATCTCGATTTTCTGATCAAAGAGAGTCAGCGGCTCCTGCGACTTGAGTGAAGATTTCGGCAGATTCAGGATTTTCATCCTGACTTGGAATAGGTCTTGCACCTCATCCTTCTTGGTTAGGGAGTGCTTTACTCCTCCAATAACGGCCTTGCTTTCACCCGGGGTTTCGGGCTAGAAGGCAGGCGTTATTTCGAGTTTTCACCCGTGCTTCTCCCTCTCTGATTCATGACCTCATTGATCGCAGCCAATTGCTCCTGCCTCCAGCAAGGGTCTACGCTGCTCGGCGATTTGCCTGATGGCCTCTACGCTGAGTTTCACCCAGCCTCGCCCGAGGGCTCCATCGGCGCTCACATCCGGCATTGCATCGACCACTTCGACTGCTTCCTGAAGGGACTCGGCGAAGGAACCATCGACTACGCCAAGCGAGATCGAAGGTTGGACTTGGAGCAGGACCCAAAGGCGGCCATCCCGCATCTTCATGGATTGATGAACGAGCTCATGTCGCTTGGTGGCGAGTGGGACAAAGATCGCACCGTCCGGGTCAGGACCGTCAGCTTCGACGATGACGATCAGGGCTGGCTTCCCTCAACGCTCGGACGTGAGCTCCAGTTCCTCCTGAGTCACACAGTCCACCACTTTGCCCTCATCGCGATGTTGCTCAGGCTGGCTGGTGTGACGCCACCCAGCGACTTTGGCGTCGCACCCTCAACGCTCCAATATCGGGAAGCAATGGCCGCATGTGCACGGTAACGTGGACGGCCCCCTCACCGGCAGGACGCTCGTTGATCTGCAGTCGCGACGAACAGCGAACCCGCCCCCCGGCGACCGCTCCCGCCGTCCACCAGATCGATGGGGTCCGAGTGCTGACGCCCGTCGATCCCAAGGCCGCTGGGACTTGGCTGTTCGTCAACGAACTGGGATTCGTTGCCACTTTGCTCAACTTTTACGAAGCCACGCCACCGGCGGAACTTCGCCCTTCTGAGGGCTATCGAAGTCGTGGGTTGCTGCTGCGTTCATTGGGAGCCTGTCGAAACGCTGACGATGCTCACGCGATCTTGGAAAAAGCCGTCCATGCAGATTCCTACGCCCCGTTTTGGATCATCGCCATGCGTCTGGAGGATCCCACCGCCCGCTGGTGCTGGGATGGAAGGCAACTCAGCCGGGACCTTGTGAACAAGGACATTCAGCCCGTGACCACATCTTCTTGGAAAACCGCCGAGGTCCTGTCCGAACGTTCCAAGTTCTTCACGGAGCAATCGCCAACGGACGCCAGCAGTCTCGAAGCTTTTCATCGTTCATGCTCCCCCAAGGGTGGCCCCTGGGGTCCTTGCATGGCCCGCCCGGATGCCCGGACCGTCAGTTTGAGCCGGATCGACCTTGCGCCCGACGGCATTCACTTCACCTATCAGGAGCGCTGCCCAAGAGACGAGGACGGCTTTTCTCGCCCGCACAGGACATTTCTCCCCTGGCATCCAAATCACCGCCCATGAGCGACACTCCAACCCGCAAGCCAACGTCCAACGGTCTGAAGCTCGACACTTCCAGCATCTTTCCCCAAGGCCCGTTGCGCACCGTGTATCAGCCGTTTCGCCCGCTGGTGGAAAAGGCGCTCGGATTCACGGCACTGGATGCTCTTTACATGGCTGGGCACCGAAACTCCGATTCGACGGAGACCTTTTGCGAGGCTGTGTTGAAGCACCTGGAAATTGAAAACGCCGTCGATGAAGCCCCCCTTCGGGACCTGGTCTCCCAACCCGGTCCGCTTGTCCTCGCCGGGAATCACCCCTTTGGCGGTCCGGAAGCCCTCGCTCTCTGCGCCGCTCTCGAACGCGTCTGCCCTGGCCGATACAAGATGATGGCCAATCAGGTTTTGGAACACATTCCAGAGCTTCAACCCGTCCTTATCACGGTCGATCCCCTCATCAGTGGAGGCTCACGCAATCGAGTGGCACTGAAAGAGAGCCTGAAGCACCTGAAGGACGGAGGGGTGTTGGCCGTGTTTCCGGCGGGCCGGGTGTCCGCCGACAGTCCCGAGCACGGTGTCGTTTGCGATCTTCCGTGGAAAGACCAGCCCCTGCGTCTGGCCGAAGCGACCGGCGCCAAGGTGGCCGCGTTTCATGTGGAGGGTCAGGCAGGCCGTCGATTCCTTGCCGTGCCGCCGACGATGCCTCGGCTCCGGGCACTTTTCTTGATCCGCGAGATGACGCACCCCAACACGCGCCGACTCAAGATTCGTTTCGGGCCCGCCATTCCAGTTCGTACGGTCAATCGCCAAGGCAGCCCCGAGCGGGCGGCAGAACGTTTGCGAGCACGGTGCTACCTCGTCGGCGACTTGGGTGTCCAGCGTCCGGTTCAGTCCGCCGCCTCGGTCGAGGCAGAAGCTGCGGCCCAGAAAGCTTGGGAACCAATCGCTGACCGCCCGGATGTCGCCAGCTTCACAGAGGACCTCGAGAGGCTTCGAACCGAAGGAAAAAGCCTTGCTGAAGCAGACTCGTTCGAAGCCGTGCTTTTTCAGGGAAAAGAAGCCCCGGCCCTCCTCACCGAGTTGGGGCGCCAGCGGGAAATCACCTTCCGACTCGCCGGTCAGGGCGTCGGCAAAGGCTGCGACGTGAGTGACGAGGATCTCTACTACCATCACCTCGTCATTTGGGATCGGGCCGAGAACCGACTGGTCGGTGCCTATCGAATCGGATTTACAGATCGTATCTTGGCCGAGCACGGTCAGGAGGGGCTCTATCTGGATCACGTCTTTCATATCCAACCCGGATTCTTCGAGAAAACCGGCCCCGCGATGGAACTCAGCCGCTCTTTCGTCGCTCCCGAATATCAGAGGGATGGTCGTGCTTTGGGAATGCTGTGGCGGGGACTCGGAGGCATCGTCATGCGGGAAGAGCGCTATTCACAGCTCTTCGGTTCCGTGACCATCTCCAACGCTTTCAGCCCCGCAAGCCGCGCCATTCAGTATGAATTTCTCCGGCAGAACCACGCCGACAATGCCGACGTCCGGGCACTGATCGCTCCGCGCAATCCATTCACGCCCATCACGCGTTACCACCGGCTGATTGCCGATGCCTATCGCGGAGAGGACATCTCCGCGCTCAAGCACCTCGTCGACGAAGCCGAGAGCGGCGAGCGCGCCATTCCGCCTCTCGTCCGCTACTACCTGATGCTCGGCGCACGGTTCCTCGCCTTTCATGTCGAAGCTGCGTTCAATGATGCCCTCTACTGCCTGCTCAGGGTCGACCTCAAGCGAACCGACGCACGCCATCTGAAACGTTTCCTTGGAGACGAAGCACCGGCTCGATTCAAGACCGGAGCCTAAATCAGTCGGCAGGAAGAGCGCGGGGAATGTCCTCCAAATTGATGTCCCCAACGGGCGCACCAAAATTCAAGGTCTCATCCATGATCGATGTCCGCCCGGCCTCAATCCGATTGGGAGTGTTGAGGTGGTCGCCCGGATTGATGATGTGAGGTTGAATGAAGATCAGGAGTTCCTCCCGTGTCTTGTTCTTCTCTGTCGTTCCGAAGAGATGCTTGAGCAGCGGAATCCGGCGGAGGAAAATGGCCCCCTGCTGGCTGTCGCTGACGCGCTCGGTGATCAATCCACCCAGCACCACCGTCTCACCGTTCCCCACCGTGACCGTGGTCAAAAGTTCCTGCGTCCCAATCGTTGGCACGGTGTTTCCAGAAATGATCTGCTCACCCACGATGTTGTCGTTCACCTGAGCAATTCGAAGCGTCACTTCATGGTCGTTGTTGATCAAGGGCACGACTTCCAGCTTCAGCACCACGTCGCGGTAGTCGATGCTCGCGCTCGTGGAGGCGATGTTCGTGAGCCCAGCATTCGAAAGTATGTTCACCGGCACCGCAATTCGTTGCCCGGACGAGATCACGGCCTTGCCATTGTTGGTCGTGTACATGCTGGGACTGGAGAGCACCTTAAAGTTGCTGTTTCCATCCAGTAGATTCACGTAGCGACTCAGCGAGCCGAGTTGGCCGTAGAAGCTCATCGCCCCCGAACCGAAGTTCTCGATGTTGAACGGAATGTCCAGCGCCCCAGCCACCGAAGTGCTGGTACCATTGGCGACATTGTCCTGACGCAGAGTGAAGTCATCCAGCATGCGCAGGAAGTCGAACCCGTAGTTGTATTGATCTCCCAAACTGAGCTGACCGATGATCGTGGAGATATAGATCTGCTGAGGCCGAACGTCGATCTCCTCCAACAGTTGATCGATCACTGCGATGTGCTCGGGCGACCCCGAGACGATCAGGCTGTTCGACCCCGGCTCTGCAATGAGGAGCGTCTTGCCCACCACGACGG
>CAXBNA010000067.1:0-27474 GCA_963976915.1 uncultured Verrucomicrobiales bacterium | reverse complement strand
CTTCTCCTGATCGGCCTCAATGTACCAGTCCACATCAACGACGCCCGCCGTCTCTTGAAAAATCCGCTTCACTTCGTCGGCGAGCTTCAATCGATCCTCTTCCGTCGGTCCGTAGATCTCCGCGACGAGCGTCTGCAACACCGGAGGCCCTGGCGGCACCTCAGCGACCGCCACCCGCGCGTCATACCGTTTCGCAATCTCAGCCAGTGCGGGTCGAACGCGCTTGGCGATGTCATGGCTTTGCGTACTGCGCTCATGCTTGCTCACCAGATTCACCTGAATGTCCGCCACGTTCGCACCACTGCGCATGAAGTAGTGCCGCACCAAGCCATTGAAGTTGTAAGGGCTCGCTGTCCCCGCATAGACCTGGTAGTCGGTGACTTCCGGTTCTTCACGGATGGCCGCCGCCATCTCGCGTGCCACGGCTGCCGTCTCCTCTAGCGAACTGCCCTCGGGCATGTTCAGGATCACCTGAAACTCGCTCTTGTTGTCAAACGGCAGCATCTTCACCTTTACCCAACCGATGGCCACCGTCCCCATGGACGCGAGCAAGAGGCCAGTGATGCCCAGCAGAAACATCCAGCGCCAGCCAACGCTGTGAATCAGCGGCCCCATCACCTTGCGATACAGCTTCGTGAAGAAATCCTCCGCATGTTCGGAGTGCAAATGCACCTTCCCGTCATCGACGTATTCACCCGCGGTCAGCGAGGCGTACTTCTTCCCCCAGCGTAGAATTCGAATCGACGCCCAGGGAGTGACGATGAAGGCGATCAGGAGCGACCAAAACATCGCCGCACTCGCCCCAATTGGAATCGGCCGCATGTAGGGCCCCATCAGGCCGCCAACGAAGGCCATCGGCAGCACCGCCGCGATCACGGCGAAGGTCGCCAGGATGGTCGGATTCCCAACTTCGCCCACCGCTTCCACCGCGATCTTCGACCAACTCCGGCCCTTGTTGTGCGGCAGGTGAAAGTGCCGAACAATGTTTTCCACCACCACGATCGCGTCATCGACGAGAATGCCGATCGAGAAGATCAAGGCAAACAAGGTGATCCGGTTCAGCGTGAAGCCCCAGAGGTAGAAGACCAGCAAGGTCAGCGCCAGCGTTGCGGGGATCGCCACCGCAACGATGCCGGACTCCCGCCAGCCCAGCGACAACCAAATCAGGATCGCCACACTGAAGACCGCGATGCCCATGTGCAGCAGCAGCTCGTTGGATTTTTCCGCCGCCGTCTCGCCGTAGTGCCTGGTGATGCTCACCGTGAGATCTGCGGGAATGATCTGGCCCTTCAACGTCTCCACCTTCGCCAACACCTCTTCCGCCACCGTGATCGCGTTCGCCCCCGGACGTTTGGCAATGCTCAAGGTCACGGCGGGTTCCTCACCCTGATGACCCTCGCTCGCTGCACCTGCAGCCCCGTGCCCAAAGAACACATACTGCGCCGGTTCCTCACCGCCATCCACGATCTCCGCCACCTCACGCAAATACACCGGGCGACCACTGAACACACCGACCACCACGTTGCCGACGTCGTTCGCCGTCTTCAGAAACGCACCCGTCTCCACGAGCACCTCGGCATTCCCGGTCGTCAGACCCCCCGCCCGAAATTGCCGGTTCGCCTGCTGCAGCATCGGCACGAGGCCGACCGGACTCAGATTGCGCGCCGCCAGTTTCACCGGATCGAGCATGACCCGAACCTGCCGCCGCGAGCCACCAATGAGATGCGTTTCCGCCACCAGCGGCACGGCCTTCACTTCCTCCTCCACCTGCGCCGCGAGACGTCGCAGCATCAAATGATCGTAGCGCGCACTGTGAAAGGTCAGTGCCAGGATCGGCACATCGTCGATCGACTTCGGTTTGATCAGTGGCCACGTGACGCCCATCGGGATGCGGTCGAAGTTGGACCGCAGCTTCTCCGTCAACTTGAGCAAACTCAGCTCCGGATCCTCACCCACCTTGAACCGCACAATCACCAAACTCTGGCTGTCTTGCGACGTGGAATAGACATACTCGACGCCCGAGATCTCCCAGAGAAGCTTCTCCATCGGACGCGTCACGCGCTCCTCCACTTCCTTCGCGTTGGAGCCTGGCATCGACACCATCACGTCGATCATCGGCACCTTGATCTGCGGTTCCTCCTCCCGCGGCAGCAGCACCACCGCCGCCGCGCCGAGCAACACTGCAGCCACGATGATCAGCGGCGTCAGCTTCGAATCGATGAACGTCGCAGCGATCCGGCCAGCGATGCCGAGGCCGTGTTTTTCGTCCATCGTGCTCACGCCCCAACCTCCACTTGTTGTCCGTCCATCATCCGCTCAGGCACCTCGACAACGATCTCGTCACCCACTTCCAGCCCAGAGAGAATCGCCACACGATCCCCCAACACCTTGCCCGTCTTCACCAGGCGCAGCCATGCCCGCCCGTCCCGCACGACAAACACGCCTTCCATCTGTCCCCGTTTGACCACGGCAGAAACGGGTGCCGCCAGGATCTCCGATTCCGCCACCGGCACCACCACCCGACCAAACTGACCCGTGCGCATTCCCGGGGTTTCAGGCAAATTCAGTTTCACTCGAAAGGTCCGGCTCACCGCATCCGCCACGGGCGCGATCTCGCTCACGGTCCCCTCCAGCATTCCCTCCACCGCCGACACTTTCACTGTCAATTTCTGCCCCAACGTGACGCGGTTGAGGATCGCCTCCGGCAGGTCCGTTTCGAAACGCAGTTCCTTGGGCGATTCCACCTCAACCAGTGGTTTGCCCGGCATGGCCATGTCACCGATTTCCGCCAGTTTTCGCGTCACCACGCCGTCAAACGGTGCCGTCACCCGCGCATAGCTCAGCATCGTCTCGGTTTCACTCAGTGCCGCGGCTGCGACCTTTTGCCGCGCCTCCGTCGCTTCCAGTTCCTGCCGTGTCGCGGCGTTCTGTGAGACGAGTTGTGTGTAGCGCGCCAATTCGCGGTCCGCCTGCTCCAGCACCGCCTTCGCGGACTCGACCTTCGCCTGAATCTCGCGCACATCGAGTTGCACCAGCAGATCCCCGGCTTTCACGGACTCTCCCGGCACCGCCAGATACTGCTCCACCCGCCCGCTCACCTTGGCCTCGACCACGGCCTGCTGCTTCGAGCGCACCGTGCCCACAATTTCCTCCACCGCCTGATGCGGCTGCATCGCCGCCGCGAATACCTTCACCGAAACGGCAGGCCCATCTGGAAGGACCGAGTGCGTCTCCGGCTCATGCTTTCCACAGGCACTCAAAAGCGCCAGCGCAAGGAGGGAGGCCATTCCTGGCGTCCCCCATCCCAAATTGGCTGGCTTCCAGCCGTCCCGTTTCATCCATTTCATCATCTTCATTGGCTTCAAAATTGGGTCCTTTATTTTAGTTCGATCCGTCCTCTCCCACCTGGGGCAATCCCAAAGCCTTCCGCAGGGAGGCCACCGCTTGAAGACGATTCGTTTCCGCCTCCACCCGGCGCACCCTCGCGGCTGTCAGCGCGGTCTCGGCATCAATCAATTGCGTCGTCAGCGCGAGCCCTTGATCAAAGCGGTCCCGGGTCAGCGTCACACTCTCCTCGGCCTGCTCGATCACGCGCCCGGACACACTCAGCCTTTGCTCCGCTTCTTTAAGCGCCAGCTGTGCCCGCTTGATTTCGAGGTCGATCTCCAACCGCAGTTTCCGGGTCTCTTGCTGGACGCCCTGCAACTGCGCTTCAGCCTCGTTGACCATGCCCTTCGTTTGGCGTCCGTCCCAGAGGGTCCACTGCAGCATCACTCCAGCCGTGTAGTTGTTGCCGTAGCTGTCCAACTTTCCGCCGCGATTTTGCTCCACGCTGCCGAAGGCATTCACCTGAGGTTTCCAACCCGATTGGGCGGCGCGAATCTGCGCTTCCATGGCACGCTCCTTCTCCAGAGCCACCCACATTTCAGGTCGATCCGGAGCTGTCTTCGATGAAGGCTCCACCAGCGTCGGGGGGTGCCCTGCAATATCGATCTCTCCCGTCTCCCGTCCCATGAGGTTGCGCAAAGCGTGTCGGGCCAGCGCATTCGCGTTTTCAACCTGTGCCTGGTCTTCCCTCGACTGCGCCAAACGCACTTCCATGTCCAGTTGGTCCGCCTTCAGCGCGGTTCCAGCTTCCTGCCGCTTGCGCACCAGTTCGACATTTTTTTCAAAGGCCGACACGGCCGCGTCAGCCGCACGCTGCAGCGCACGCGTCTTCCACACCATCAGGTAAGTTTGCGCGACCTCATAACCGAGCATCTGCCGCACCGCTTCGGCACCGTGTCCACTGGCAGCGAGCCCCGCAAGGGCTGCGTCCCGCTTGGCAACGTTCCGACCACCCGCATAAAGAGGAACGGAAAGCACGCCGCGGGTGTTCCAGTTGTCCACATCGGGAACGTCATTGAAATTCAGTGCGGGTGAGAAGGCACGCTGGTTCAGCACCGATCCAAACACACTCACCGGCTGATTCGTGCGCAAGTATGAGGACTCCACCGAAAGCTTCGGCTGGAACGCGGCATTGGCCTGCATCAGCACCGCCTCCGCCGCAGCCAAACGCGCCTCGGCGACCTGTGCGCTCGGGTTTCCACTGAGCGCTTCCGAGATCGCCCGATCAAAGGTGACCGTCTCCGCCGTGACCGTGGCCGACACGGTGGCGAGCGCGAGTGCCAGAAGAATGGATCGAGCCTTCATCGTTCGAATGATCTCATGAATCGCCGCAGCATTTCTGTCCCTGGCCGACGCCAATCTTTTTCAAGATCGTCTCCGCTGGGCAGAATCCGGTGAAGGCAGATTGGAGCAAATTGGCACCGACGAAGACCGTCAGCCAAATCCAGTTGGGGTTCACAAAGTGGGCCAGAGCCAAGCTGGCAAGAATCATGGTTCCAGCCATGGCGCGAATCGCGTTTTCGAGTTTCATCGTTGGTGCATGGGTGTTGAGGTTGATTGGAAATTTTTCGACTACTTCACCACGGGGTCATGTTTGCGGTCGTGCTCCTCCCAGCCATGGGCGACAAAGGCGCTGATCACCGCTGCATGATTCTGCGCCACTTTTGCGGCGTCTGCTGTGCGTCCCTTGACCACCATCCGCACTCCCTTGTCCGTCTTCTCGAACTGGTGATCCATGTCCTTGTAGTGATTTACATACTCTTCGAAGGCCGGGTCCCAGCGCCGAACCATCAGTCCTGACTCCAGCCGGTCCGCCATCTGAGTCACATGCGTTTGCAGGGCTTTGACCACTTTCGGGTCATCGGACTCGGTCACAGCCGTGTAACCCGCCTCGGTCTTGGTCACGGTCCGCCGGATCTTCGCGTGGTTCTCAAAAAGGGTATGAATGTTCTCCCGAGCGGCTTCCGGCATGCCACGTCCAGCGGGTGGCCCGGCTTGAGCACAGCCGACGAGAGCCGTCACTAGGAATGGCAGGACAAGAACGGGGTTGAAGAATGAAAATGCTTTCATATTTTATCGAGCGTTTGACTATATGCGTCTATACGCATATATGAAAGTAATGCAAGCCTGTTTTTCAACCATGGCCACCCCTTCCAAAAAGAAACTCCCACCGGTCTCTGACGAGGCCCTCTCCATGATCGCCTCCTGGTTCCGTGTTCTCTCGGAACCGAGCCGTCTGCGCATCCTCCGAGCGCTCGAAGAGGGTGAGAAAAACATCACCGACCTCGTCGCCGCGACCGGCCTGACCCAGGCCAACGTCTCCCGTCATGTCCAGTCCCTCGCCGAGGCCGGCATGGTCGGGCGCCGCAAGGAAGGCCTCGTGACCATGTGCTACATCGCCGATCCCGCCATCACCGAGCTCTGCGACAACGTCTGCGCCAATCTCCAAAAACGCCTCGCCGACCGCGCCAAGAAACTCGGCGCCGTCTAAGGCCGACCCCGCGAGGAGTAACCGCCTCCAGCGGTCTCACCGCATCCACCCATGCGCCGCCTCATGCTCTGGACCCTGCTCATTCTCGCTGTCATCGTCACCGGTTGGTACGCCTTTGAAGGCTCGTGGGACCGCAGGCTCTTCACACCCGCCCCCGGTCATACCTGCGCCAACCTCAGCGGAGCGCAAGCCCATGCATGGCTCTCCGACCACCCGGAGACTCAAGTGCTCGACGTGCGCTCCGCAAACGAGTTCTCAGGAGGTGCCGTCCCCGGAGCGGTGAATATTTCCCTGGGTGATGATGCCTTCCGGAACCGCGTCGCGGAACTGGACCGAGACAAACCCGTGCTCGTCTATTGCGCCGGAGGCTACCGCAGCCGCAAGGCCGTCGCAGTTCTGAAAGAATTGGGTTTCTCCAACATTCAGCACATTCACCGCGGCTACATGTCATGGGAATCCAACCCCCAGCCATGACAATCCAGCCTTTTAAAGACGGCTCCGCCGTTCGCTTCCTTCGCACAGGACGCATCTGCTGCCGCCAGTGAAGGCCCCAAAAGCATCGCGGAGGCGTTTACAAAGCTGAGCCCTGCCCTGATAAACGCGATCAGTGAAAACGGCCTGCCCGCGATTTGAGCGGCGGCCAGCGAATGAGCCCAGCAGATCACCCAAGAAGCCTCGGAGACGCACGGGGTGGCATTACCACGAGGAATCGGCTATTCGCTCACAGTGAAGGCCATCGCTGTTGTCGCTGGCATCCCCTCTCTTGCCTACTGCCTCCTGAGTTTCTCAAAAACATGGGCCGCATTCCCAGCAGCGGATAGACGGAGCAGACAAACCTCTAATTGCATATGCGTATATACACATGTAGTGTCTAGTCGTGAAGCAAATTCTCGCCTCCCTCTTTGCCCTTACACTCACTGCTGCCGCCGCTGAGCTGGAGGTGATTCCTATTCAGATGCGTGAGGATCTGCGCATCGTTTACCAAGTGACTGATGACGCGCAGCATGAGGGCGTGAACAAAGGTCTGTTTTACGCACGGAAGCTCATCGACACCTACCAGAAGCACTCCATCTCACCGCAGCAGGTGCACATGCATCTCGTGTATCACGGAACAGGCATCGCAGCGGTGGTGAAAGACGAGGCGCGGAAACGACTCGGGGTTGATCCTGCCAATCCGAATGCCGAAATCCTCGCAGAACTCGTGAAGCGAGGCGTGCAGGCGGAACTGTGCGAAAACACCATGCAGCAAAAGAGAGTCAAGCCCGTCGAACTTATGCCCGGAGTCAAACTCGTCGTCGGTGCCTTCCCCCGCCTGATCGACCTGCAACTGCAAGACTTCGCCTACGTCAAGTTTGAGTAAGCCCGACACACCATGATTTGACATCAGCTCACTCAACCCTGCCTCGAACCCCGAAACACAATCTATGACTCCCAACACCCCCATCAACACCGGCATCAGTGAAGCCGACCGCGCCGAGATCGCAGCAGGTCTCTCGCGTCTGCTCGCCGACAGCTACACGCTCTATCTCCAGACGCATAATTTCCACTGGAACGTCACCGGACCGATGTTTCAGATGCTGCATGGCATGTTCGAGTTGCACTACACAGAATTGGCTCTTGCCGTGGACGACATCGCCGAGCGCATTCGTGCGCTGGGCATCCACGCCCCGGGGACCTATTCAGAATTTGTGAGTCTCAGCTCTATCAAGGAAGTCGCCGGCGTGCCGAAGGCCCTCGAAATGGTTCGTCTGCTGGTGGATGGCCACGAAGCAGTCGTGCGCACCGCACGCTCCATCCTGCCGGTGGTGGGGAAAGCATCTGACGAAGCCAGCGCAGATCTTCTAACCCAGCGCATGCAGTTGCACGAAAAGACCGCGTGGATGCTGCGCAGCCTGCTGGAGAACTAAAACACGACCCCTATGAAACATTCGAAAACGCTTCTTGCCGCCCTCACAATCTTCGCTTCATCCCCTGTGTGGGCGCTGGAGCAACCGGCATCCTTCGGCCTTTGCGCCGCCTGCCATGGCATGGATGGGAAAGGCCTCCTCGCCGAAACACCGACACCAATGGCGCCACCCCTCGCAGGCTCCAAGTTCGTCGCCGCTGGCGATGGCGAAGTCATGGCCGCCATCGTCTTCACCGGTATCGCCAAGGAGGATGCCAAATACCTCGGTATGATCGCGCCACTAGGCCCCGCGATGACTGACGATCAAATGGCCGAGGTCATGACCTATGTGCGTGCCAGCTTCGGCAACACCGCCTCCGCCGTCACCGCCGCGCAGGTCAAGACCTGGCGCGAGAAATACAACGGCAAACCCATGCAGAAACGCGCTGACATCGAAAAACTCGTTGAGGCACAACCCACCGCCAACCCTTGAGATCACATCTTCGGCAACGCCCACATTTCCTACCATTTCAGAACCAAAACCACCTGCTCCATACACTTATGAAAACGACCCCACTCCGCTCCATCATCACTGTCATCGCCCTTGCTCTCACCGGCGTCACCCCACTATTCCAGCCGACCCTGTCCGCTCAGTCAGCCGAGGGAGATAAGGCGTCCGCTTCTTCCGAAGCCAAGCCCACCGTCGTCGTGAACGTCACTCGTGGCACCGATGACCTCCATTCAGCTTGTATGGGCATCAGCCTCGCCAGCAATGCAATCAAGGCCGGACGTAGGGCGGTCATCTTCCTGAATGTTCATGCCCCGGTCCTCGCGGCAGCCGACCTGTCAGCCGACCTGAAGTTTGCCGACTTTCCTCCGGTGAAGGAAATGCTCGCCAGCTTTGTGGCCAATGGCGGCGAACTCTACGTCTGCGGACATTGCGCCGCCATCTGCAAGGTCGCCGAGTCCAACCTCGTCAAAGGTGCCGTTGTCTCCCATCACGAAGACCTCTTCAATGCCCTCCCGGCTGCGGCACTGAGCTTCTCATACTAATCCCTCAGACCGGAAATCGATACGCGCGCACTGCCGACCGTCGGACACTGCTCGGCAGATCCACATCCCCCCAATGAACACCACCGCCACCAACGAACACGCCAGCGATAAACTGGATCATGCCAACTGGAAAAGCGACCACGCCGTGTGGTCTGCCGATCACCAAGAAGCCGCCGCGATCTTGAAACGGGCGCAGGAGGAGCTCGCGAGTCACGAGGCGAGCATTCGCTCCCATGAGTCGGAGATCGCCAGTCACGAACAGGAGATCACCGAGCACGAAAAAGCAGGCAATGAACCCTCTTCAGCCCATCAGCACGCCGAGGCAGACCATGCGAAACAAAAGCAGGAGCATGAGGCCACCAAAGCACGTCACGAGCGAATCATGCAGGCGCTGCGTGCTCTCGATGCTGCACTGAAGTGATCGGCATTGCCGAAAGTCACTACAAGGGCGAAGCAGTCCGCCGCAAGCCTCCATCTTCAATCACTCACCAATCCAGCGTCATGCGCATATCGAATGCGCCGCCTTTGAGCCGCACTCGATGCGTCTCCGGGACGTGAAACCCATGACTACCTGACCAACGCCACCGATCCAAAGTTCAATTTCGGCGCGACGCCTGGGCTTGGGCCACACAGTGGCCACGATTCTGGCGAATGTTTGAGCACTATCAGCTTCTGCGCTTTTTTGTGATCGACGGTAAGATGCGGCACCATATTTTCAAATCGCGCACACAGCCTCCTGGCACACCCACATGATCCGCACCCGTGAAACGACCATCTCTCCGTAATCTCCTTGCCTGGCTCACCGTCGCAGTATTGGCCTCGTTCACCATCTACAAGATTAAGTTCGCGACCGCTCAGGCGACGACGCCCGTTGTGGGAACAAGTCATGCCAGCAACGAAGTCATGGGCACAGGCACGCTGGAGGCGCGGGTGAAAACGACAGTGAGTGCGCGCATCCAGGAGCGACTGGCGGAGGTGCTGGTGGATCAGGGAGATGCGGTTAAGGCGGGGCAACTGCTCGCACGGCTCGATGATGCCGAGATCAAGCAGCAAGTAGCCATTGCCGAGGCCACTTTGGCCGCAGCACGGCAAACCGCAGCTCGAGTGGGTGCGGATCTGGCACGCTCGGAGGCGGTGCTAGCGCACGCGAAATTGGATCATAAGCGTGTCACAGGGCTGCGGTCCGCCAATGCTGTCTCGCAAACCGACGCGGACAAGGCGGCTGAAGTCCTGCAGGTGGCGGAGGCGGACTTGAACCGGTCGAATGCGGCCATCGCTGAAGCACAAGCCCAGGTGCTCGTAGCGGAAAAGACGCTGCTGTATCGCGAGGAGCAGATGGCCTTCACGGAAATTCGCGCGCCTTACGACGGGCTCATCATCCGGCGTGATCGCGAACCGGGCGACATGCTCGTGCCGGGCGGATCGCTGATGGAACTTATCTCGCTCGAAGAAGTCTGGGTAAGGGCATGGGTCGATGAAACGGCCATCTCGAAAGTGGCCCCCGGCCAGACAGCGCGCATCGTTTTCCGTTCCGAGAGCGGCAAGAACTATCCCGGCGTCGTTTCGCGCATCGGTCGAGAGACCGACCGGGAGACACGCGAGTTCCTCGTGGATGTGCGAGTGAACGAGCTTCCGAAGAACTGGACCGTCGGCCAGCGTGCGGAGGTCTTCATCGAGATGCCATGAACCTCGCCGTCCGCGACATCCGCCACAACTCGGGCCGCTTTGTGTTCACCACAGTGGGAATCGGGTTGCTGCTCATGATCGTGATGGGCATGGGCGGCATCTACCGCGGCCTCATCCATGAAGCGACGCTGCTGGTGGATTCCGTCGGCGCGGACCTGTGGGTCGTTCAGGGAAGCACGCGCGGGCCGTTTGCGGAGATCTCGCGGATCTCCGCCAGTCTGGAGGATCGGGCGAGCGCGGTGCCGGGCGTGGCCAGAGCGCGGCGATTCGTGTCGCACACCATCCAGCGCGTGCATCAGGGCCGACCGCTGCGCATGGTGGTGCAGGGACTTTCGTGGCCGGAGGATCGTGGCGAGTGGATTCCGCTCGTCGCAGGTCGTGCGCTCGGGCAGGCGCATTATGAAATGATCGCCGACCTGTCGCTGCGGCTGCCTTTGGGTGAAAAAATCAAGCTCGGCAGGGACGTGTATGAAGTCGTGGGCCACACGCGTGGCATGGTCGGCACCAGCGGCGATGGACTGACCTTTTTCACCCTGAGCGACGCGCTGGCGATTCAATCCGACGTGCCCGGCGAGGCCGTGCGACTGGAGCGCGCTGCACGACGTGCGCGATTGGAAGACATCGAGATTGGCCGCTTGCAGCCGCTGCTGCTGGATCGTGCCGCCGGGCCTTCCGGCAGCATTCCCGCGCTGTCGAAACCGCAGGTCAGCGCCGTGCTCGTCACCTTGCAGCGTGGCGCGGATGCGGCTGCCGTGCGCGCCACGCTCGACAACTGGCCGGACATCACAGTGTATTCCACGCAGGAGCAAAAAGACCTGCTGCTCTCCGGCATGGTGGACAAGGCGAAGCGCCAGCTCGGGCTCTTCCGCGTGCTGCTGATCATCATCTCCACCATCATCATCGCGCTGATCATTTACACGCTCACGCTCGACAAAATTCGCGACATCGCGCTGCTTAAGCTCATCGGCGCACGCAACCGTGTCATCGGTGGCCTCATTCTGCAGCAGTCGCTTCTCATGGGCGCTTTTGGTTATGCGCTGGCCTGGGGCATCGGGCAGTTCACGTTTCCGCACTTCCCGCGTCTCGTCGTCGTGGAGGCGTCAGACCTCATTTCGCTCGGGTTCATCGTCCTCGTCATTTCCACGCTCGCCAGCCTGCTCGGCATCTGGAAAGCCCTGCGCGTGGAGCCCAACACCGTCCTCTCCGCATGAGCGCGCCCGCCGTCGAAGTCCACCATCTGCGCAAAGTGTATGGCAGCGGCCACACCGAGGTCGTCGCCATCCGCGATGCCTCGCTGAGCATCGCACGCGGCGAGATCGTCGGCATGCTCGGTCCCAGCGGTTCAGGCAAGTCCACCATCCTCACCGCCATGGCGCTGATCAATCCGCCCACGTCCGGACAGGTGACGATCGGTGGCGAGTCCGTGCTCGATGGCCCGAAAGCGCTAGTCGATCTCCGTGCCTTTCGCCGCCAGCACCTCGGTTTCGTGTTTCAAAAGGCCAATCTCATCCCCTTTCTCACCGCCTTGGAAAACGTGCAGATCGCCCTCGAAGTCAACGACACCGCGCCGAAGGCCGCACGCAAACGCGCGCTGGAATTGCTCGATTACCTCGGCGTCGGAGCGCGTGCGAACAACCTGCCCGTCGCGCTCTCCGGCGGCGAGCAGCAACGCGTCGCCGTGGCCCGTGCGCTCGCCAACAATCCCAGCCTCATCCTCGCCGACGAACCCACCGCCGCACTCGACAGCCAGCGCGGACGGCAGGTGATGGAACTCTTCGCCAAAGTCGCCCACGAACGGAACGCCGGCGTCCTCGTCGTCACCCACGATCACCGCACGCTCGATGTGTTTGACCGCATCGTCGATGTGGAAGACGGCATGATCCACGAACGATCTTCTACTCAACCCCTCCAATCCCCATGAAACGCATCCTCCCACTCCTTGCCCTCTGCCTCGCCACCCTCGGTTTCGCCCAAGACGAAAGCGTCAAACCCGGCATCAATGAGAAATTCCTCGACCCCAACCTCAAGCCGGAGGAATGGTCCGAGCGCTTCGAAACCGAAAGCCGCGAAGTCTTCGACCGCCGCGTGGAGATCCTGGAGAACGTCGGCCTCAAGCCCGGCATGGTCGTGGCCGACATCGGCGCCGGCACCGGTCTCTTCACCCTGCCCTTCGCCCAAGCCGTCGGCGAAACCGGAAAGGTCTACGCCGTGGACATCGCGAAGAACTTCCTCGCCCACATCCGCGCCCGTGCCACGCAGGCCAAGGCTCCGAACATCGAACCCGTCCTCTGCACCGAGAAGTCCGTCGAGCTCCCCGAAAACAGCATCGACCTCGCCTTCATCTGCGACACCTATCACCACTTCGAGTTCCCGCAGGCCACGCTCGCTTCCTTGAAAAAGGCCCTGAAACCCGGCGGCGAGCTCGTGCTCATCGACTTCAAGCGCATCGAGGGCGAAAGCTCCGACTGGACCCTCGGCCACGTCCGCGCCGGACAGGAGGTCTTCGAAAAAGAAGTCACCGACGCCGGTTTCGAGAAGATCCGTGAGACCACCGGCCTCCTCACCGAAAACTACGTGGTTCGGTTCAAGAGGAAGTAACGACGCCATGTCGAAGGGCGAGCTCGAATGGCCCGGACCTCCACATCTCATCAACCCAGCGAAAGCGCACGTTGAAGCTCATCGTGTTCAAAGGCGCTCGCCATGCGGTGGATCTCTGCAGTTCGGGCACCGACTTCTCGCGCAACGTTTCGCCATTGCGCCGTCGCGATGGCGACTTCCTTGATGATCTCTCGTGCCTTTCCGAGGGATAGGGCGAAGTACCCGGCAGTTTCCTCCAAGAGATCAACCGAGCAGGTGCCTTCATCAAGGTTGATGCGGGTGGTCAAAACCCGCGCCTTGAGATCCACGGGGACCGGATTGAGATCATATGCGGGTGAGAGCGTCCAGCCAACATTGCCAAGCCGGAGAAAACCGTGATTCCGCAAATGGTCGTCCACGTTGGATATAAGCACATTGAACGCGACTCTCCGATACAAGGCATGGGCGTCACGGGTTGCCTGCGCTCCGCATTGACCCAGCGCATCCACCATCTCCGGGTAGCTTGCGCTTTCGCCGTCTCTGCCTCCCGTCAATGCCATCGCTGACAGAAAGGGAATGCGTCCATGGGTCGTGCGATCAAAGCGTCTCGAAAGCAGGACCGCCTTACCAGCCACATGAACCAACTCATGCTGTGGCGTGACGATTCCAGCTCGCTCGGCCAATCGCAGCGCGATCTCTTCCCAGGTCTCAATGCTGTATTCGTCCGTCTCCTCGGGAAACTTGGCGATCGAAAGACATCCGTGCTGATTAATGACGGACGCCTTGGGGCGCGCACCGCCCAACGATGAACCGGGCGCAAAGATGAGCCGAAGATCCTCATCGGTCTCCTCGTCGCGAAGAATCCGTTCCGTGCTCTCCAACAATCGGCCCAATTCCACCAACGCTGGCACACCCGAATCCGCACGCGCCAGAAAATCTTCTTCATCGGCACGGCGAAAACGCAACGCTCCAAGCCGGGTCTCGTCGGCGACTCCCAGCAGATAGTCGCTCTCCATCAAAGTGCGCACCGCCCTCCCTTCCCGTTCCGCCTGTCGTCGTTCAGCGCGCTGCATGAGGCGACGCCCCCAAGTGTCGGGTGCGGAATCGGCAAGCGTTCCGTGAATCGCATTTCCGGCAGGCGGAGCGAAACTCCCGCGCGTGAGAGGCAGTGCGGGTTCGAGGGCAAAACAGTTCGGGTCCCTCAACCACTCATCGGCATATTCGAATAGGACAGTCTCCCTGCCCCTCGCACGATTGCTTCGTGCCCGGCCAATGAGCTGGATCTGACTGCCGAACGAAAGATGAACTTCGAAGTCCGCCATGTGCCGTCATTCCCGGGTGCGTTTCAGATAAACCCGCTTCGGCAGTGCCTCGCTGGCCAGCGCCTGACCCACCAAATCTTTGGAAGCATCCGCCACTTTCTCCAGGCTCTCCAACAAACCCAGTGCCTGTAGAACCGCCGCGTAAATGCCAATGCTCACGGTCGTGTCGCCAGCCTCCACCCTCTGCAGGGTCGAACGGGAAGTGAAGGCCCGGTCCGCCACCACCGCCATAGGCAATCGCCGCCGCTTCCGGGCATCTCGAATATCCGCGCCCAACTTGCGCAAGGCTTGCCGGACAGCAGCAGATGGATGGTGGGGCGTTGGCATCAATTTTGTCGTCTTGGTAATTCCTTAGTTGGCCACAATGTCTCACGAAGACGACATATTGCAAGGGCGGCAAAATTTTGCCCGCGCCGGACAGGAGATCTTTGAAAAGAAAGCCACCGACGCCGGTTTCGAAAAGATCCGTGAAACCACCGGCCTCCTCACCGAAAACTACGTGGTGCGCTTCAAGAAAGAGTGATCTGCGGTCCAGCAGACCCAATCTTGACATCAATTTGATGTGACCGGATAATCTCCATCATGATGAAGACCCAGATCCAAGTCCCCGAGGAGTTGTTTCGAGAGCTTCGTTCGTTTGCCAAGCAGCGCGAATGGTCGTTGGCCGAAACCTTTCGGCGTGGAGCGGAACTCTTGTTGCAGGTGTATCCCCGTCCCGACTCACCAGAGCCCTGTGACAGTGCATGGACGCCACCCTCGTCGGCACAGGTGGGATGGATCGGTTTAACGGCGGAGCAACTTCGGGATGCGGCCTTTTCAGATGGGGATCCAGAACTCGCCTGACCGAAGCATGCTCTCGATCGACGCCAATCTGCTTCTCTATTGTTTCAGCGAGGCCTCCCCCCACCATGCGTCGGCCCGCCAATTCGTCGAGGCAACCTCAGCGAGTGACGACGTCGCCCTGAGTGAGTTCATCCTCACCGAATTCTATTTGCTGCTTCGGAATCCAAGCCACTGTCAGCACCCGAGGCTGTTTCCGTCATTCAAAGCTACCGGCAGCATCCCCGCTGGAAGGTGTTTGGATTTCCTCCCACGAGCCTGGAACTCCACACCCAACTCTGGAAGCAAGCCGCCAGTCCCAATTTCGCCCGACGGAAAATCTACGACACCCGCACCGCCCTGAGCCTGCGCGCCTTCGGCGTCACCGAGTTCGCCACCGCCAACGTCAAAGACTTCCAAGACTTTGGCTTCGGCAGGGTATGGAATCCACTGGCCAAGCCCGACCCGACGGTTGTTCCGCCATCTCCATAGTAGAGTTCGTCTGCTTGTCACCGGCTTCGAAAAAGTCGCCGAGGTGAGGGACGTGCTGAAGGCGAACTACTTCGTGGAGTTCCGTCGGAAGTAGAGGCCGCAAGAAGGGACGGTTTTCAACCGCCCAGACGCTTGAATCGGACTCAAACGGATCGAATTGGACATAAATGGACTGAATTGGACTGGAAAATGGCCATTTCGAGTCGAAACCGACACCGAGCCAGCGGATGCACTCTCTGAGAAAGGTTCGCTGACGTCTTACTGTTGGCGACAAAAAACCACTTTCTGATCAGTCGAATGGATACTACACCACCAAAAATTGACTGGGCTCAAGAGGCTGAACATACCAAAAGAGACGTTGAGGAGGCAATCAACGACCTTCAAGCCATCGTCAGTCGGCATGACCCGATCAAGTTGATGAGCCGCGTAGCGGTTTTCATTCTTACTTCGGATTCCGAAAAGCCAAAAGACTCCGGAGGACCACAGCAGAGTGAGACAAACTTGGAATACCTGATTAGCTTTGTGACTGCCAATCCCGCTTCGCACACGCGGGAATCGCCATCCCCCGACACGGTTCATCGCACGATTGAGGTTCTCACAATCATTCAGATGGCTGCGAGTTGGCATTACAGGCTCAATAGACGAAAAAAGGAGACTCCAAAAAGCGCAATCGACGATATCGCAGATTCGTTCCGAATGGACAAACTCCACGTCCGTGGTGACGGATATTGGTCCCACTTGAAACAGACGATCAGTGATTTGCTGAAACCCCACGATCCTAAATTGAAGGAAGTGCTCGGATTCACCACCCAAGACTATCTGGGTTTTATGGAGCGAACAGAAGACGAGCTAAACCGCAGGTTGCTAGCCGAAGTCGTTACTCATCTGGACCCATTCATGAGCCTCTACACTCCGTGGCTTCGAGGCGGCGATAGCGGCAAGGACCTCGATGAAGAAGGTTGGAGACAGTACGTCGCGAATCACGAAAACGAAGTTGCGGAGGCCAAGGCAAAATTCGACGCATTTGGATCTCCGGAGGCGTTTGCTTTTCATCCTCAATCCGAGCCAGAAACTCTTATCCTAAACGCATTGAGTTGCGACATCGGAACAAATACACTGTTCCACGGGGCAAAGGTGGAGCACAAATTTTGGCCCCTTACCCCCTCTGCGACGGATTCACACCCAATTGTCCACCACGAGGGAACCTTCTATGGCTTCAACCTGTCCAAGTTGAGCAGAGAAGCGCACACACTGATTGGAGATCTACTTCGAGCAGCGGATCCCAACTACTGGAAGACTGCGTTCTTAAAGCAGCGTGACAACTACTTGGAACGCGAGACGGCTAAGTTGATTCAGGAAGCTCTGCCGTCTGCTTTGGTTCTTGAATCGGTCTTTTACCCTGTGGGAGAGGGTCAGACCGCTGAGGCTGATATCGTCGTCATCTGCGATGACGCCCTCATCATCATCGAATGCAAGGCGGCTCGAGTTGATCCAGCTACAAAGCGAGGTGCCGACAAGAGAGTCGAGGCCAACTTGAAGGACACAGTAGCAGGAGCATTCAAACAGGCTGAACGGTTCGTTGAAGAACTCGCCGCCCGAAAATCCATGGAACTATTACCAAAACATGGTTCCAAGACTTCGATAACAGCATTGAGCTTCGAGCGCGTTTTCAGTATGAATGTGACACTCGACCTGATGAGTTCTGCCACGACTTCCTTGTGGAAGCTGTGCGACGCCGGACTAATATCAAACATTGAAAGATGTTGGTCAGTCAGCTTGAATGACCTTCGCGTCATCGTCCACATACTAGACCAACCCGCACTCTTCCTGCATTACTTGGTAAGACGTTTAGACTTAAATGTTCTTCGCAATGTGGTGGCTCGAGATGAGCTTGACTACTTGATGCACTATGTAAAACAAGGGCTTTTCTTCCGCGAAGCGAATGCTCCCGCCTCGAATGAGCGTGTGATACTGGCAGGATACACTGACGAACTCGACCAATATTACCGAAAGATCGAAGGAATCAGCAACAAAGGAACAAAGCCAATCATCCCAATTGGAGGGCGCACTAAAAAAATGCTGACCAGACTCCAAACGACCAAGCCGTTGCACTGGGTTTCTGGTTGCATTGAACTGCTAGAGTTCGATACACCAGCACGAGAAGAGTTGCTTGGGAAACAGTCGGAACACTTGAAAAAAATTCAGCATCCCCGTAGCGGATACGCATTCTCCTTCACTGCGAATCTTGAAAGCCAGACTGCGCTTGCTTTGGCAACATCAAAGGATCCACAACGCGCTCGCGATGTTGTGATCGGGCGGTGCACAGAACACTGCAAACAACACGGGTTTTCAGTATTGTGGTGTATCTTTCAAGGTGTACCAATCGCAGGCTCCATCCCAACGATTTTACGTGTAACTCCCGAAACCGAAGTCAACGACAATACATCGCGACTTCTTAAACAGCTCGATATCCAAGTCACTGAATTCCGGAAAACATGATTTCCCACTCGTATTCGTGCTTCGGGGCCTCAACTCTACTCCGCTACAGTTTCCAGCAAAGTGATCAAAGTTAGCTTAGATGTGATCGAGGGAGATCAACCGAAGGCTCGCTCCGACTGTGAGGACAAGTTGAGAACGCGAGCACCACCGAAACAATCAATTCGAGCGGACGATCGTCAAACACTCCCCGCCCACCGCAGCAACTGCGCCGCGGGTTGAAATCCGGCAGTACGGGCGGCTTCGCGGCCGTTTTTGAAAAGGATGAAGGCGGGGATACCCTGAATGCGCAGAGTGGCGGAGACTTGGGGCAGTTGCTCGGTGTTGACCTTGGCGAGAATCATCTGTCCGGCGGCCTGGGCAGCCGCTTTAGCGAATTCGGGGGCCATCATCTGGCACGGGCCGCACCAGTCAGCCCAAAAATCAACGATCACCGGAAGAGACGACTGAGCGACGAGATTCGCGAACGACTGTTGGGCAGCGATCTCCACCGGAGATGAGGGAGGAGGAAGATCCGCCTTGCAGGTGCCACAACGACCCTGATCACCCAGGCGCGAATAAGCGACTCGGTTGGTGGTGCCGCAGGCCGGACAGGACAGGATGACACCGCGGTCGTCGGAACGAAGAGAGGTTTTCATGGCATTCAGTCTTTGAACTTGCATATACGCATACACGCATATAGTTGCAATAGGAAGATGATGAAAAGACCAACCTCAATCCTCGCCGGAATGATTCTTGTTTCCGGGTCGGTGGCTTCGACGGCTCAGGATGAGCACGTCCTCCGAGCCCAAGCGCAGGAGGCGATTGCCAACACGTTCTCAACCATGAGCGGCAGTCTCATGAAGGCGCTGGGTGAGGGTGGAGTCGAAAAGGCCGTGCCCTTCTGCCATGAGAATGTGAAGCAGCTTGCAACGAAGCTGCATGAGCAGAACGGCGTCCGGGTTCAGCGCGTGACCCACAAGGCTCGCAACCCGGTCAATCAGGCCACCGCCGACGAACTCAAGCTGATCGACTCCCTTCAGGCGAAGCTTGATCGAGGCGAGACGCCTGATCCGATCATGACGACGAATGAGGAGGGCACGCGGGTTTACTACGCCCCCATCCTCATCCCCGCCGAGACCTGCCTCAAGTGCCACGGCCAGCCGGAGACGGATATCCTTCCCGCCGACCTCGCGTTGATCCATTCCCTCTACCCGCAAGACCAAGCCACCGGCTTCAAGCTCGGTGATCTGCGAGGCCTTTGGAAAGTCACGTTCGAATCCCCGACCCCCTCCAAACCATGAAGAAACGAGCCCTCATTCTCGGCGGCGGAACCGCCGGCACCATGATCGCGCACCACCTGCGGCGTGACCTTCCACGTGGCGAGTGGAGCATCACGGTGCTCGACCGGGACGACCGTCACTACTACCAACCCGGGTTTCTCTTCTATCCCTTCGGTCACTACGAGGAAGAGGACATCGTCAAATCCAAGCGGGCCTTCATGCCAAAGGGAGTCGATTTCCAGATCGCGGAAGTCGAGCGCATCGATCCCCATGACAACGAGGTGGCGCTGAAAGACGGGAGCCACGTCGGCTACGACCTGCTCGTCATCGCCACGGGTTCGCGCATCGCTCCGGAAGAGACCGAGGGCATGCTCGGCGACGAATGGCGCAAGAGCATTCACGATTTCTACTCGTTCGAAGGCACGACGGCACTCCGCGAAAAACTTGCAACCTGGGAAGGCGGCAAGCTCGTCGTGCAAGTCACCGAGATGCCGATCAAATGCCCGGTTGCCCCACTCGAGTTCGCCTTTCTCGCCGACAGTTTCTTCAAGGAACGCGGCATGCGTGACAAGGTGGAGATCACCTACGTGACGCCACTTTCCGCGGCCTTCACCAAACCCAAGGCCTCGAAGAAACTCGGGCACCTGCTCGCTGACAAAGGCATCCAGCTTGAGGCCGAGTTTGTGGTCGAGCGCATCGACGCGGACGCTCGCAAGCTCATCTGCTTCGACGGACGCGAGGTCGACTACGACCTCCTGGTCACCACGCCCGTGAACATGGGTGACGAGGTGGTGCGCCGCTCAAAGATGGGCGACGACCTCGACTTCATCCCGACCGACAAGCACACGCTCCAAGCTCTCAATCACCCGAACATCTTTGTCCTCGGTGACGCCACCAATGTCCCCGCTTCGAAGGCGGGCTCGGTCGCCCACTTCGAGGCCGAGGGCCTTGCAGCCAACATCGTCCGTCACGTTCGTGGAGAACCCTTGGTCGCGGACTTCGACGGGCATTCCAATTGCTTCATCGAGTCCGGCGACGGCAAGGCACTGTTGATCGACTTCAGCTACGACATCGAGCCGCACGAGGGCAATTTCCCCTTCGCCTTCGGCCCGATGAAACTGCTCGAGGAAAGCCGTGTCAACCACCTCGGAAAGCTCGCCTTCCGCCACATCTACTGGCACGTGCTGATGAAAGGCCGCCCGCTCGTCGGCGTCCCCCGAATCAAGAAACCTCTCGTCGAAGCGTAACCCTTACCCAAATCATCCCACCATCATGAACAAAACCATCGCAGGAACCGAAGTCGACGTGAACGAGGAAGGCTACCTCACCGACATGAGCCAGTGGACGCCCGCCATCGCGGATGCCATCGCCGCCGAAGAAGGTGTGGGACCGCTGACCGATGATCATCAGAAAGTTCTCAACTACCTTCGCGAGCTCCAGTCCAAGAGCGCCAGCATCACCATCCGCGGTGTTGGCAAGAGCGGCGTCGTCACCACAAAGGAACTCTACGCCCTCTTCCCTGGCGGCCCCTTGAAGAAAGCCTCCAAGATCGCCGGCATCCCCAAGCCCGTCGGCTGCATTTAGTCGGTTCGATGTTCTCCGTTCTTGGTTCCAAGTTGACTGAGACATGATCTGCGCGCTTCCCGACGTGGATGCGTCGTCATTGTGAGACTGAAAACCCAGAACAAAGAACCCGGAACCACGAACCCTTCCCCATCCCATGAACTCTGAAAAACCCACCCCAATCAAAAAGGTCTGCATCGTCGTCTCCAAGGGCGGCTTGGACGAAGTCTATCCCGCGCTCATCATGGCCAATGGTGCGCGCATGGAGGGCATCGAAGCCTCCCTGTTCTTCACCTTCTTCGGCCTCAACGCGCTGAACAAGACCACGCTGGACCACCTCAAGGTCGCGACCGTCGGCAACGCCTCTCTCAACATGGCCATGCCCATGCTCGGCATGCCAATGACCATGCCCTTCCCCACCGTGATGGGTGCCATCCCGGGTGTGTCCAATTTTGCGACCCATCTCATGAACAAGGAAATGGAGAAGCTCGACATCCCGCCCGTGCGCGAATTCCTCGAACTCATCTCCGACTCCGGCGGACACATCTATGCCTGCAAGCTCGCGATGGACATGTTCAAGCTGAAGAAGGACGACCTCTGGGAAGGCGTGGAGGACGTGTTCACCGTCGGCCAGTTCTACGAAGACGCCGCAGGAGAAGGAACCCAGATCATCTTTACGTGACCGCTTGGTCAAGCGCTGGACCCTGGAACCGCACCCCTTCAGCGACAGTCGGTTGCGATTCGTCGCGACATGCTTAGGTTAGTTCGTCGGGCGAATGTTCGCCACGGCATGGAGGTCGCTTTGTCGAAGTTGTCTTGGATCCAGACCGCTCGCTCTGTTCTAAAAGATGCGTGGGAGGATCTGCGACCACAGGGCTCGGACGCAGCATTGGACTCGTTTCCACTGCGAAAGGAGCTAAAGAACTACAGCGGGATCAAGGCCAAGGCGGATGTCCGCGCCGCCGCTGAGGGGGCATTGCTCTCATTCACCCAGGGCATGGCCTACTCCCTCGTCGCGGGATTGCCGCTCCAATTCGGCATCACCTGCGCGGTGGTCGCCTCGATTTTTGGGCCGTTTTTTTGCAAATCCCGGCTCGTCATCCTCGGCCCCACGAATGCCACGGCCTTCATGGTGTTCTCCTACTTCGCGGCATATCCGTCGATGAATCAGGAGCGGCTCATGCCCCTGCTGGTCTTCCTCGTCGCGGCACTCTTGATTGCAGGGGCATTCCTGCGGGTGGCCGAACTCACGCAGTTCATCAGTCGCACCGTGGTGGTCTCCTACGTGACGGGGGCGGCACTGCTGATCATGGTCAATCAGTTGCCGGGGGTGCTCGGGATCTCGCGAGCGGCCCTTGCCGACGATGGATCGGCACCGGTCACTCTGCCGGGCATTCTATTCGCCGTTGCCGGGAAGATTCCGTCCGCCCAGTGGACCTCCGTCGTCGCTGCCGCTTCTGCGCTGCTTTGCTTCCTCGCGGTGCGGCGATGGCGCCCCACCTGGCCCGCCCTGGCCGTGTCGCTGATTCTGGTGTCGGGACTTTGCGCCGCTGCCGCACCTCTCGGATTTCAAGCACCCAGTTTTGGCGATTCCGTCTTCAGTTGGCATGAGCTGATCCCTGCGTTTCCGAACTTCATGACCAAGACCACCCTCCCGGACATCGGGCGACTCTTCGGCCTGGCGATGGCGGTGGCCTTTGTCGCCGCACTCGAAAGCAGTGTCATGGCCAAAACCCTCGCCAGCCGCACGAATCAGCAGGTGGATCAGAATCAGGACATGCTGGGCCTCGGAGTGACCAATCTCGCCTGCATGTACCTCAGTGGCATGCCCGCCTCAGCCTCGCCCACACGGTCGATGCTCAACTACACCGCCGGAGCGCGGACTCCGGTGGCCAGCATCATCGGAGGCCTCCTCTGCCTGGTCGGTGCGCTCACGCTCGGAAGCGCCGTGGCGTACATTCCCCGGGCGGCTCTTGCGATGCTCGTGATTTGCATCGCCGCCTCCCTGCTCAATCCCTCCCACATTCGAATCTGCATGATGGCCACCGGCGCGGACGCGGCCGTCTTCATTGTCACCGTCGGGGCCACGCTGATCCTTCCCCTGCACGTCGCCATCTTCACCGGCGTCGCTGTTTCCGTGGTTCTCTACCTCCGAAAGGCCAGCCGGCCGTCACTCGTGGAGTACGAATTCAATCAGGAAGGTCACCTCACCGCGCGAACCGATGGAGGGCGTCAGAACCCTTCCATCTCGATCGTCCACGTCGAAGGGGAGCTGTTCTTTGGAGCCGCCGAGATTTTTCGAACCCAGGTACAACGCAGTTTCGCCGATCCCAATCTTCGCATTGTCATCCTCAGGCTCAAAAACGCCCGACATCTCGATGCCACCAGCGTCATGGCGTTGGAGGAGCTCATCCGTGTGATGCGATCCTCCGGCCGCGACCTCTTGATCAGTGGTGCCATGAAGGAGGTGTATCGCGTCCTCAAGAACTCCGGGTTGGTCAACGTCATCGGCAAGGAAAACATCTTCCCCGGCAGCGCCTCCAATCCCAACATCGCCACCCGCAACGCCCTCAAACGCGCTCAGCAAATCCTCGGCGTCGCCGAACCCGACGTGCACATCTACTACGACGCCAACAAGCAGAAGAAATGATCCAAAGGCCTGCGATAGGCGTCTTCTCTGACAAACCCAAGCCCCGATTTTGATCCTCCCATGAAATGGTCCTTCCGACTCACCACCATCTCCGGCACGGAGGTGCGTATTCACCTCACCTTCTTCATCCTGCTCGCTTTCGTAGCGATGCAGGGGATGGCCGGAGGCCATGGTGTCGCAGGTGCTCTCGACGCGGTCGTTCTCGTCTCCGCAATGTTTTTCTGCGTGCTCCTTCATGAATTCGGTCATGTCTTTGCCGCGCGCGGCTATGGCATTCGCACCCCCGACATCACACTCCTTCCCATCGGCGGCATGGCGCGTCTCGAACGCATGCCGCGAAATCCCTTCCACGAATTCGTCGTCGCCGTCTGCGGTCCCATGGTGAACGTGGCCATCGCTGCCACCATCTACTTGGTGGTGGGCGTGACCACCGAGCTCGATCCAGAGTTTCAGTTTCATCAACCCGGCCACTTCTGGGAGAAGCTCATGGTCTGGAATCTGTTCATGGTCGCCTTCAACATGATTCCCGCGTTTCCGATGGATGGCGGTCGTGTGTTTCGCGCCATCTTGGCGATGTTCTTCGACTACAGCAAGGCGACCCGTTGGGCAGCCTCTCTCGGACAGGGAATCGCCCTGTTCGTGGTGCTCTACATGCTGCTCAGTGGGCATTTTCAACCGGTCCTGCTGCTGATCGCATTCTTCATCTTCATGGCCGCTGGCCAAGAGGCCAATCACGTTCAGCAGCAGGAAGAGACCCGGGACATGCGCGTCCGCGATGCCATGCTGACCGAGTTTCATGTGCTGGAGCACAAGGCCCTTCTCCGCGATGTCGTCGAGCTTCTCATCGCAGGTTCCCAGCAGGACTTTCCCGTCATCAATGAGTCCGGCGACCTTCAAGGCATCCTGACCCGCCGGCAGCTCATCACGACACTCGCGGAACATGGCCCAGGCTATCCCGCCCAGCTTGTCGTCCAGCCCAGCGCGGATCAACTCCACCCCTCGGCCGATCTCAACGACGCCCTCACCCGGCTTCAGATCAGCGGTCAAACGGCCTTGCCCGTGATGGACCCGATCACCGGATCATTGGTCGGGTTGCTCACCACGGAGAACGTCGGCGAGACGCTCATGGTCCGCGCCGCCCTGCGGGGCAATCGCTCCCCGCATGTCCCGGCGTGATCCCAGAGCAGCTCAAGCGGCCGCCGGAATTCCCACGTTCGACACGATGACAACCTGCCGTTTCATGGGCTCCGGTTCCTCGGCCAGCGCCTGATTCACTGCGTCTGCGATTTCTTCAGACGAGAAAGGCTTCGTCACATAGTTGCACGCACCACGGCGCACCGCCTGAACGATGTCCCGCGTCTCCTGCAACGCGCTGACCATCACGCACCGCGTCTCGGGGCATTCCTGTCGAACACGTTCCACGATTTCAAGCCCATCCAGATCGCCCAACCGTCGATCCACCAAGGCAAGCTCAGGCCGCAATTCCCGCACGGCTTCAAGGCCGCCGATCCCGTTGTCAAAGGCCATCACGTCATGGCCCATTTGGCGGCAAAGGTTCGCCAACAGTTTCAAAACGGTGGGGTGATCGTCAATGACAATAATATTAGCCATAATAATCATAAACTATCGTTGATCATCTGTTGCCTCAAGGCCGAACTCAACTCGGCCCTCACTATTCTTTGTCACTGCCTGTTCCTCCCTCGCGATTCTCGACGAGCATTGTCACAGATCGCCAATCCCACCGGATGACAGGATTTTCATCTCCCGACTCACACTTGTGTGAAAAAATGTGGAGCCTGAATCGTTACCCTCTCAACCGAGACCCCTGTAGTCCTCTGGACACCAATGATGAATCCCTCCCGCAAAATGCTTTTGTTCCTCGCGTCGCTCGCGCTGAGCAATGCTGGAGGGATTGCGTTCGCGGGCCCCCTCTCTGAACCGTTGTCATCGGAAGGGTCACCCAACTCGACTTCGACTGTCGGGTGGGCCCAAACATCGGAGAATCTGCCAAGTCGGCAATCCAATGAGTCACCTTCTGAGACTCCGACACTTTCCGAGGAAAGCTCGCCCGACGATTCAAGCTCTCCTTCAGGTTTTGGCACGCTGTCCCGATCAAGCCGAGCGCTCGGCCTTCGCTTCGCGGAATACAGCAGCGTTCATCCATGCCTCGCGATCCAGCCTACGGGTCGTCGCCTCTACCTCCTGCTGCATCGCCTGCTCTGTTGAGGGCTCAGCGCCATCCTCAACTTGCTCCACTGCCCGGAAACCAACCTTTCTGCCGGAGCTGAAGCGAACAAGTGAGCGGATGGCAAGGCCCAGTCCCTCGGCCAGAACGTCCGGGGAGCGCTCCGACTTCGCCACTGATGACCGGCGACACGGCGCGTGCCAAATCAGCGTCATCCGCCCGATTCCGCGCAGGGATCTCAGTGCCTCGACAAAACAAATTCAATTCATCAAACCAACCATGAAAATCATTGCTACACTCTTCGTCCTTACGGTCATCGCCAGTTCTGCCTCAGCCACCGTCCTGAGCCATCGCCATCAATTCGTGACCAAAAGAGGGCACGCGGACGCGAGTCCTTCCCAGTCGGTGACCAACGCTGCCAGCGATGCCAGTGCGCAAAACGCCCACAACGTGACTCCGAAAGCGCACCACTAAACCGACCGCCCCAGAGCAACCCGCTCTGCAAGGGCCCTCCAAATCCACCGCCGTTGTCCAGGCCCGGGCGACGGCGGTTTTTGATCTCCACGACAAACCAGTTGCACCCCGACTGAGTTCGACTATTCTCCCGGCCCGTTTTCCCCAAACCTACTTTCCGTCATGTCCCAACATCGCAGTCTCAAGCTTTCCGGTTCCGTCGGCTCCAAGCGCAGCGTTCTCAAGCGCGGTGAGCGCGTGAAGCTGCTCAAGTCTCGTGGTTTGTGGAAGGAAGGTCGTCTCTCGACCAATCTTCCCAAGACCAAGCCAGAAGATTGATACACACACCCTCTCCTAGGAGGATGGGCTGAGTAGCTAGTCCCCGCCGCCGTGCGACTGAACCGATTTCTCAGCCTATGTGGCCTTGGCTCACGCCGAGGATGTGAAGCCCTTGTGACCGAGGGCCGTGTCTGGGTGAACAATGTGGTTTGCAAGAACCTCGGCACCCAAGTCACCGCGACGGACAAGATCCTCGTCGATGGGCAGCCAGTGTCTGCGGAACGCTCGGTCGTCATCGTGATGAACAAGCCCCGCGGCTACCTTTGCTCCCGTGGCGACACTCACTCCCGCACGACGATCTACGATCTTCTGCCCACCGAGTTCCAGACCCTCCACCACGTCGGTCGACTCGACAAAGAAAGCGAAGGCCTCCTACTCCTCACCAATCGCGGTGAGCTCTCCCACAAACTCGTCCATCCCAGCCATGGCGTGGAAAAGGAATACGAGGTCATCCTCGACAAGCCCGTCGACATGCCAACGCTGGCCAAGATGGTCAAGGGCATGCACACCGAGGAAGGATTTGCCAAGGCCGAGCGGGTCTGGCCTTCGACCGACCGCCGGGTGAACGTCATTCTAAAGCAGGGCCTCAAGCGCCAAATCCGCCTGATGTTCTACCAACTCGGCTTCGAGGTCGAGAAACTCACCCGCACCCGCATCGGCTGGATGACCATCAAGGGTCTCCCCGTTGGCGGCTGGCGCGAGCTGAGCCAAGCCGAAGCGGATCGCTTCCTCGCCAAGGAAAAGCCGGTGATCCGGAAAACGAGTGCCAAGCCCAAGGGCCTGACGAAGCCCGCCTCATCAGATACCCGGCCCG